>NZ_JBEYUH010000006.1:0-354654 GCF_040643435.1 Rhodococcus sp. NPDC047139 | reverse complement strand
AGCCGTTAGTGTGCCATTTTCCGCACACGCACCGCCGCTACCTGCACAGACGCACCGGACTACCCCGAAAACCGGCTCACCTGGTGCAACTCGGGTCATAATCGGGGTAACTTCCATCACGGTAGCTTCACATTTAGTGAACACAGTCGGGTCGCTCCGCTCCAATCTTCCCCGTCGCAATCTCTTTCGAAATTGATGTTCTGGAAATACTGGTGCGTGGAGGAACCACATGCGACTCAACTGACCTTGAGAGGCTATTCCCCGCCGGGGTCGAGGACAACAGACATTTGCTCGGCCATCACCTGAGAAATCTTCGATCCATATTCGATGGTCATATGGACATTATCCGACTTCACAGGTGTCGACCCAACAAAACTAGGACAGAGCCCCTCGGCCGTACAGAACCAACGGTTCGTATCAACGAAAGCTCCGCCCATCCGTTCGGAATATCGTTGCTCCGCTACGGCTCGCTCTCGCCACCGATCGGTAATCTTGCTTATGCAATCCCGTGGCTTCGACGAGCGCGTATAGCAATCAGCGATATTGACGTCACTTGGGGGTGCCGCCAATAGAACCACTTGCCCCACGTTTGATGAGAACTGACCAACCAAGCTATCCAAGGCGTTGGTCCACTCGGTAGCCGACTCGGACGTGTAATTGTTGGCAATAAGTACCGCGTCAGGTTTCATCGAATTGATGCTCTCCACCACCGCTCGACGATGATCCGGGCACGCCTCGGCAATCTTCGGGTCTAGTTTTCCTGAATCGACATCTGCAAAACGACAACCGAACCTGGACTCGACCAGCAGCCTCCACCGACCTTCACTGGACTCGACGAAGTTCTTCAGAGCCTGAGCGTAGGTCATCGCTATCGAATCACCGAGCAGCACCATCGTGTGCTCTGCCGAACTGGATCCCCATGTGCATTCGGACCTGGGTACGTCGTTGAATCCCCCGCAACGTGCGATCTCGGATGGCGCTTGCGCGGCACCGATCGCGTCGTCCATGGTGGGTACGAGCTCCGGCCAGTCTGCAGCACGCGCAGCCGAACTCACTTCGTCCGACAAGGCTGTCAACGCAGAAGTCAACGTCTCCACTTGCGCTTCGCCAGTAGCCTCTGCCGCATCGAATACGGGCACGTAGCCCTCCGATGAGCCCGCGGATGCGGAGGGAGGAACCAACGTGAATGCAGCGAGCCCGGCAGTCACCAACGCGAGAGCGCCGATACCGGCAGACTGCTGTCCTGCCGACATCTTTAGATTCGCCACGCCAAAAAAGCGCTGTGTTACTAGCGCCTTCCTGCTACCCGATCTCGAAGGCAGAAGCCACGAGGATTTGCGAATGGGATCTTCGAAAAAGTGGTACGCAGCGATAGAGAAACCGAAAATCAGAAGGATCGCTGAAAGATAGTAGTGCGGGCCCACATCCATCACCGCACCGAGCAAAATGATCACGGGCCAATGCCAGAGATATAGAGAGTAGGAGATATCACCCAAATACGTACTCACACGGTTGGTCAAAAAAACGAGTGTCCGATGTCCGCCGGATACACCAGCACCGATAACCAAAGCAGCACCAAGGACAGGAACAGCAGCCCACGGACCGGGAAAGCCGCTCTCCTCCGAAATCAGAAACGCGCTTCCACCGATGGCGACAAGTCCGGTCCACGCTATAAAAGGCCGAGCGCTTTCCGGAATCCGTTCGCAGTACGGGACCAACACCGCCAGCAGACCACCGATACCCAACTCCCAAACGCGGGACAACGTCGAGAAGTATGCCCAACCAGGACTAGAAGATGTCTCAAGTATGGAATATATGAATGAGGCCAGCACGACCGTTCCCAAAGCGCCAACCGCAACCGAGGACCGCCGACTGCTGGACCAGGAACGCCTAACCGCGAGGATTCCTATGAACATGATCAGCAGCGGCCAGAACAGGTAGAACTGCTCTTCGACACTTAGCGACCAGTAGTGCTGCAGCGGTGAAACCGGGCCGGATGCTGCGAAATAATCTGTTTCTTGGGAAGCAAATCGCCAATTTGCCGTGAAGAGTAATGCCCACACCGCATCCACCAGAGTCGACTCGGCCCTGCGCGAGGTGAAAATGAAAACCGATAGCACGGAGGTGACTACCAACACAAGTACGGCTGCCGGCACAATCCGGCGAATTCGCTTTCGATAGAAGTCCATGAACGAGATCCGTCCAGTCTTCTCTAGTATATGAAGAAGGGACCCCGTAATAAGGAAGCCGGAGATCACGAAAAAGACATCGACACCAATAAAGCCTCCGTGTGGCCAATCAAAGAGATGGGACAGTATCACAAGTCCCACCGCAACCATTCTGAGACCCTGTATGTCTAGTCGCTGCCGCGCGACTTGGCGTCTCCGAGACCGGGAGTCACTCCCGTTGAACACACCCAATGACATTCCGTCAGACCTTTACATCCGGAGGAAACCCGATCTCGTGAACAATCTCGGGGAAAAATAGCGGAATAATCATTCTCAGCTTCAGTCGGATTCGGACCGACTCAAAGCTTTCGACCACGATTTGTCTACCCCCTCGGTAACCCAGTTCGGAGGCGCATACAACCAGCGGGCGCCTAGCCTCCTCGCAACGAACCACACCGCTAGTCCAACTGAAACCGACACCACCGAAACCAACCAAGGAATCAGAAACGCAAATACCGGGTTTGCGCGGATATTCCACTGTGCAAGGAGATATACACAAGGAACAATCCATAACACGTGGCTGACATAAATGGGTAAAGTATTTTGACCCACCCAGCCAAGCCAGTGGCCGATCACGAACCGACTAAGATAATACGCGATCAACAGTCCCGAAATCGCACCCAGCATTCGAATCGCAACCTGAATGCCAATCACCTCGTAAGTATTTGTTATCTTGAGCGCGACATAGCATCCAGCCCAGACCGTGACGATTGCCAATGCTGCCGGTGGGGATAACTTGGGGATGCCGGCCAAGATCTGCTCTCGAAACAGACACCCGATCAGGAAGAAGAGGTAGTAGGACAGGATTCCGTCGTACGCCTCAGTCGGCACCTCGAGTAATCCAGCGAAGGCGCAAATCGATGAGATCATCGCGATTGAGACGTGTAGCCAGACCGGCAATCTAACAGCCGCCTTGGCAATAAGGAAGAATACGCACAGCGCGAAGAGAAACCACAGCTCATTCGTCGGCCACAACGGAGCAGCAAGCAACCGGGTGAAATGGAACGGTTCCGGGGTACCGAGTCGCGGCGCGACGAGAAAGTAGACCCACCGGATTACGCACCAGAGAAGGTATACCCACATCAAGAAAGCAACTTTGCGGGACGCAAGTTGCTGCCAGGAACGCCGGAACACCCACGGAGCAGCGAACATACCAGCGACCCCGAAGAATAGCGGCATCCGCAGAGTGCGCAGAAACTCCGTAGCTTGCGACCAGTAGTCTGGAGCCAAATCCTGACTTAATAGCCATCGAATCGTGTGGTGCAGAACGACGAGGAGGATGGCCACCCCCCGCGCAACGTCAGGCCACAACAGTCGTTCTGATTTGATCATCTCTGCCCCGCAAACCCGCGCCGAGCCAGCGGATGAATTACGGGTTCAGCAGACCGCTCGTTCGTTCGCAACGAAGGAACTCCACACTTTCCTTGCTCCGCCACCTCGCCGTGCCGTGTTGAATTCCTCACGTCGTCAGACAGTTTCGCGTACACAACAACAGCAAGCACCCAGGCGATAGCGAGAGTAAAGCGCGTTTCCGTCAGGTTGTATGACAAGTTGGCCACGCAGATCGCGAGCGCCCAGAGGTAATACACATTTTCGTCGCTCCAACACAGGCGCAAGGCGCGACTAGCTGCCACGAGAGCGAGGCCTAATATCAGAAGGAGTCCGATAATTCCTAGCTGCAACCAGACATCGAGGTACCCGTTATGAGCGTGTGCCGCCCTGAATCCGAGCGCCCCTCGAATTCGGATCGCCGTCGCGCTGTCATCCCTCCACGCGGTCAAGAATCCGGTCCCAATCCAAGGACTATTTGTAATCTCTTTCAGGGTTTCGGACCAAATTTCAGTTCGGCCGGTAAAGTTCTGGCCGCGGCCCATCGCCAAGGAGATCGTCGCCGTGCTCACACCGACCAACGCCGCAGCGAGGCCTGCTGCGAGGATTCCAAAGATCCCGATGGTTGCGACGGTCATCGACCTGTCACGCCTCGCCCACTTGACAAATACGATCGACGAAATCACAACGACAAGAACAATTTGACCAGTCCGCGAATCGCTCACCCACAGGGACCAAAGTCCAATTATCAGCCATATGCCGGGCCAGATCCGTCGTTCTCGCGAGAAACACTCGGCCAAGAAAGTTAGCACCGCGATAACACATACGGTAGCAAACATGTTTTCGTGGAAGAATAAGCCGCTGACATCCCGACCAGCACTGCCTGGGTTGGCACTGACACGAAAGCCGACCAAGAAGGACAATACCCAGCTAACAAACAATATTATCCGCAAACTCAGTGCAACTCCGCCAAGCAGGTTCCGCCAATCAAGCTTAAGCGCAGCCAATACTGCGCCGCACGTTAGTGCGACATAACTTAGAGAGTTCAGCAATGCAGGTCTAAAATCACCGCTCCACAATGATGAAACCATTAGATACGCCATCATGAGCGCCAGCAGGAAGGGGACTCTGAAGTTATGGACGCTAAAGTCCCGATCACCCCTGAAAGAAAGTAGACCTATTAGGCCGATTGCCACCAATACTCTCGCGAGAGTTCCCGGATACAGCGCTGCCCCGAGCACAAGCACCGTCAGAGAAACCCCGCAAATCCGCGTTCCTGCCCGATCATTTCTCATCCGAAATCTCCCGCCCCAAATTAGACGCAATGGCCATTCGGCGCATGTCTCCGTCCTGCTTCCGCAATAAACCAACGAAGTTGACTTCCAGCATGGCCAACTTCAATAGAAAGGCGATTCCAAGACCGATCGCGGCGCCGACCGCGCCGCCAACGATGGAACCAATGCTCACTGCGAGAAGGATGACTGGAACGAACATCACGCCGATCCGTCCAACCGACTTGTGGCCCCCCTGTGACTGCAGCATTGCACCTACCACCGGGCACATTCCGATAATGAAAGTTCCTACAAATGTTGCATGAATTGCTGACCTAGCATTGGCATATTCTCCGCCCAGGATGAGAGATCCCAAATGGGCCAGTGGCCAACCAAGTAAAGTCAACGCAGGTACCGCGACGGCAATTCCAATAAGTAGTTTTTGATTGAGCCGGCGCACCGCACCGGGATTTCGCTTCGCGGCGACAGGAAGAATTACGCTTGCGAGGGAACCTGTACCCAACAACAGGGGATTCGTTAGACGTACGGCAGCGGCATAAAAGGCACCGGACGCCGATGATGAAATCGACGTTACCAGTACAGTATCCAAATTCCTGAACTGGTTGCTCAGGTTGGCTGACCAATAGTGCTTCGATGCATCGAACAACCCCGCCGCCGAAGCGCGTGTGAGACGCCGCGAGGGAAAACGGTCGATCCTAGCGTATACACGTCGGCGAGAATCCAATAATCCCACCACACCGCCGAGCGCCAGGGACGCAGTGAAGGCCCAAAGAGGTTGTACCCCGGTTCCTGCGAGTGCGAGAAACACGAGGAGTGAGGCCATACGACGGGTCAAGATCGAGTATGCGGCCACTGATGTCGATCCACGCGCGATGGCGACGTTGAGAAGAACGTCAGAGTTCTTTTCGAGAGTCATCCAAGCGGCAAGAGGAATCATCGCGTAGAATCTAGGGTCGAAATGAGCTGCTATGGCAAGCGCGGCACCAATGACCGCGAGGCCGATCGCACCCGTCACAACGTTCAACTTGAGCGCAGAACCAACCTTCTCCTCATCACCGGCGATTGCGCCATGGCGCAAGACATACGTTCCAAGGCCTAGGTCAAGAACGGCAACTGCAACCATTCCTGCACCAAGCAGCGACCCGACCAGTGCGAACGAGGAAACGTCGGTCCACCTGGCGAGTAGAATCAGTGCAACTGCTTGGGACAGGCTTGCAACTGCCCTAGCACCAAAGAGAATTGCCACTTGGCTACGCATCACGTGCGCCTTCCCCAACAACGGAGACAGACGCGCTACGCGGCTCGCCATTCGTGACGTGCCGATGATTCCGCAAATAGCGGTACGCCACCTTAGCCATTTGAGCAGGAGCGAATGCTATGAACTGGACAAGTGCGTAGGCGCTCGATCGCCAGTTCGAAAGAGCGGGGCGCAGTCCCAGGCACAGGCACGTGACACTCCCTCGCAAACTGCCTCCGCGCAACGCAAAGCGCAGGGCGATAGTGAGAATGAAGTCTCTCATTAAAATGGGGTTGTCGGAGAGTCGACTCTGAGCCCAACGCACGCTTTGCCACCACTTGGTTGCAGATGTTATCGACGCCGGATTGCCCTTGTCGCACAGTGCAAGTACGTCAGGGCAAAGCAGAATAGATGCCCCGGCCTTCTCCGCTTTCAGAATCCACTCCCAGTCCTGGTGTATTGGGACGGCGCCGTCGAAGGTAGCAAGTTGGTAGAGATCTCTCGGAAAAACCAGAGTGGAGGACTGCAACTGAGGACGGCGCGACTTCAGGGTATCCCTGCGGAAGAGGTACTCAGCAACTGACGCGATGGGACATTCTGGTACAACCGTGGGCCGTATGGTACTTGTGACGTCAGCATCAGGCTCGGCGATTCGACATCCCACGACAAAATTGCGTTGTCGGCCGGTTTTCTCATCGACCATCCTCAATTGGGTGATGAGTTTTGTCGGGAGCCAGAGGTCGTCATCATCAAGGAGGGCAAGGATCGGATACTGCGAAGATAAAATTCCCTGGTGTCTTGCTACGTTAGCACCGACTCCGGGTTGAAGCGTGAGGACTCGCACTCGATTGTCGGCGGGAAGATCTGGCAGGTCGCCTCCCCCGTTCATTGCGACAATTACCTCGACCGTCACCCCTACCTGGTCGAGCACGCTCTGGACTGCACTCGGTAGCGACGCACGCCCCGTTGTCGGGATCACCACCGAGACAGCGGTTTGCACGCCATGGGAACCCGTAGGGCTGATCGCCACTCTGGGCTCGTCTTTTCTCATGTGAGCACTCCTAGATGCGGTCACTGCGCCGGGTCGCTGGGCTATGCAAACCCTGGAGGGACCGCGGGATCACCGTTCCCCACTAGGAGCGCCATTGAATTCTTGTCCGATATTTTCTTGGCAGGAATTCCACCCAACGAGCAATTCCCCTCTGGAAAATCTACGTTTACGACGGCGTTCGCCCCTATAGCAGTGTCATTTCCGATAGAAATGGGACCAAATATCTTTACACCTGGACCCAGGTAACACCCATCGCCAATCTTCGGTGCGGAATTTTTGCGTCCAGCAGCCGTACCGATATTTACCCCGGCGTGCACTCGGCAGTCAGCACCGATCCTCGCAGCACCGTTCACAATGATGTCTCCGCGGTGCGCAATCGAGAGTCCGGGTCCAAATGTATTGGGCGGAATAGAGAACCCTAGACGCATCGACTTCCGACGCAACTGGTACCTGGAAAACAGTCGGTACGGCAATGGTAGACGCGCATTGATCGCGTACTCGGTCCGCCGAAGCCATATCTGGAAGTCCCAAATCTCATCTTTGAGACCCAGGACTCTTAAGAGGTGCCGGCGAACACTCGGGTTTATCCCTAGGCGACGTTCGTCGCGCCGTCGAAATTCTAGGTAATCAGAGCGGTTTCGAATCATTCTCGATTCCCTGATCTCGGATCGAGGACGAGGCTCGGCATCTTGATACGTCACACCCGTACCACCAGCTGGCTCTGGACGTAGTCCAGATCCGTCATGTTGATCGCGTCGGCCTCGACCGCAAGAGCGATCCCCATGTCCGACAGCAGCCCGCATATCTGTTCTTGATGGTCATCGACATGCTCACCTCTCGCGGTTCGCCGGGGCACCATGATCGGCAGCTTGCCGGTGTCGAGGATGCGAAGTGCGGAGCCGACGCCACCATGAGAAATGACGACGTCTGCGGTCTGGGCGTGAGCATCGAACTCGTCCACCGACATGTACTCGCGAACTTCGCCTCTCAGATCTTCGCGCATGGTCGATCCGAGTTGCCAGACGATGTCCCAGTCCGCTGGAACAATCTCCAATACACGATCCACAAGGGAATCGAACCGGTATGGCCGAATAGTTCCGAAGGTGACAAACGCTTTCTTACCACTCGTGGCCGGTGTAACTCTGCGCGGCACCGACTTGTAACCCTGCAGAACAGACACTTCGTATCGCCATTTCGAGTTTGCCCAATTCGGGTGCTGGGTGTACAGCTTGATACCTGGCAACGCGCTGAGCATCTTGCCGGTAACCGATGGTCCGTCATGACGGGCTACACTCTCGATGTACAAAGCACGCTTTCCGAATACTCTGGCAACCGGTAGAACTGCGCCCGCCACCGCGGCACCGGTGCTCAAGGCAACGTCGAATTCCTCGCGCCGTAGCCGGGACACAACTTTTGGGACCGCAGCGAGTGTGCTCTTCCAGTCGCGGGACGCGATATACGGAATGAAATATGTCCTACGACCTTCCAAAAGGGAGCGCGATTGCTCACTATCGAAAGTGATCCAAAGGGAGTCTGGGTCCACATCCAACTGTCCAGCAAGACGATGAAGTTGTTGTAGGTGCCCGCCAGTGGATGCACAGAGTACGACCTTCTTACCCTTCAACGAAAGACCACTATTACGAGGCATCTCGAACCCTTCCCTCGTCCGCAAGCTTCCACCAAGCGTTTTCTAGCACCGGCTTAGCGGATTGTTCAGAATATTTTGATTCGATCAGTAATCTGGCGTTAACCGATTTTTGCCGGCGCTCGTGCGGATTCTCAATCAACTGCCTGAGTGCTTTTGCCGTCGCGTGCGCGTCCCCGACTGGGACCAGCGCGCCAGTAGACTCGGAAACCACATCGGGGATTTGACCGACTGGAGTCGAGACGACGCAGCATCCATGCGCCATGGCTTCGAGAATGAACATGGGGAGGGCTTCATCTCGTGCGACAAGAACAGCGATCTCAGCATTTTCAAGCCTGCTCAGGAGATCGCCATGGTCTTCGGGCCCGATGTACTCGACTCCCGAAAGCTTTGGCCACTCGCGTATGTCATCTGATCGAGGACCCACAAGTTGCAGGGTCCACCCATCATTGTCGTCCGTCAGAAATTTCCATGCTTCAAGTAGGACATCGACGCCCTTGCGTTGACCGAGCACACCAGCCATGACGATGTGCTTGGAATCTGCAGCGGCTGAAGTCACCGGACCCAGCGATACAGCGTTTGGAACCATCTCAATTCGAGGCTCAGCCGTCTCGCTTCCGCCCTCCGTCAGACGCCGAACCGTCTCAGCGGTCTCGGTGGTCAAAGCGAATACTACGTCCGCACGCCTAAGCACGAATTTCACCAAGTCGGGATGCCGCGAGGCGAACGCCGCAAATCGACTGCCATGTATGTGCACGGCAACGGGAAGACGCAGGAGGTCAGCCAGCCAGACGAGGAGTCCTTCTCGTACGAAAGAGCCTCCCTGGGACACGTGAACAACACACGCCTTATCCCTCGAACTAAGTCTCAACTCGATAATCCGAGTAAGGCAACCAAGGGTCCTGAGAACTGCAAACGGGTCATGCCTATCTGCCGTAGTTCGATAACCACGAAGAATGATCCGGTGGTAATCCCAACGCATGTACTCGTTGAGGACTTGCGCCATCCCCCCAGGAATCTCACCGTACTGGCCAAAGTGGGCGACAACAGGTCGCCCATCATGCTGCCGCGAGGAGCTCCGGCCGACCACCCTTAGCTTGCCCAACAGGTACGAAATCATGCCCGCCGCCCGAGTCCGCGATACTCCCATCCGCTGCTGCGCCAACGTGCGGGGTCCAGGCAGTTCCGTCCGTCGAGAATGACCTTGTTACGCACTACCTTGTCGATCAAGGAGGGCTGCATCTCCCGGAACTCTCGCCATTCCGTCAGAACCATCACTGCATCGGCTCCTTCGCAGGCACCAACGACGTCCGTTGCGTACGAAAGGGTTGGAAAGAGTGCGCGCGAGTTCTCCGCCGATTTCGGGTCGTACACACTGACAGACGCCCCCTGAAGCTGCATCTGACCTGCGATATTCAATGCCGGCGAGTCACGTACGTCATCCGAATCGGGCTTGAAGGCTGCACCCAGCACTGCGACCCGCGTACCGAGAAGTGAGCCTCCGACCGCGTCACGCGCGAGTTCGACCATCCGAGTGCGTCGGCGCATGTTGATGTTGTCGACTTCGCGCAAGAACGTCAATGCTTGGTCAGCCCCGAGTTCCCCCGCACGCGCCATGAACGCGCGGATGTCCTTCGGTAGGCATCCACCGCCGAAACCGATGCCTGCGTTGAGGAAACGCCGACCGATACGGGCGTCGTAACCGATCGCGTCAGCAAGGACCGTTACGTCTGCGGATGAAGCCTCGCACACCTCGGCCATCGCATTGATGAACGAGATCTTTGTCGCAAGAAACGCATTTGCCGCTGTTTTCACCAGCTCCGATGTCGCCAAGTCCGTAACCAGGAACGGAACTCGGTTTGCCAGCAACTTCGCGTACACTTCACGCGCTACTTCTTCAGCCCGTCCAGGTCGTTCTGTATCGACTCCAAGTACCAGGCGGTCCGGCTCCAACGTGTCTTGGACGGCGAAACCTTCGCGCAGAAACTCAGGGTTCCACGCGAGCTCCACGTCTACTCCTTGCGGAGCGAGCGCACGTGCACGTTCGCCCAATCGCGCCGCAGTTCCTACGGGGACGGTCGATTTGCCAAAGATCACTGCATCCTTGGTCAGCAGGGGAGTAAGTGTGTCGACAACCGAGTCGACAAAACGAAGATCGGCTGCGAATTCGCCCTTCTTCTGCGGTGTACCGACGCCTATGAAGAATATGTCTCCGAATTCCGCAGCTTCCTTATAGGAGTCGCTGAAGCGCAGGCGGCCTGCATCGAGATTCCGCTTGAGTACTTCGTCAAGCCCCGGCTCATAGAACGGGACTTCTCCGGATTCCAACTTGGCAAGCTTGGCAGGGTCAACGTCTACGCCCAGCACCTCATGGCCGAGTTCGGCCATGCAGGCCGCGTGAGTAGCACCGAGGTAGCCGGTCCCGAATACAACAATTCGGCAAGTCATTTTGTCTCTTTCCAAGGGTTTCTCTTGTGCTGAGTAAGTCTTTGATCGCTGTGACGCTGTTGGGGGGCGCCGTCGCTGGTGAGCACTCACTTGACAGCCGGGCCGATGATCAACACATCCGAGACCATCGACCAGTTCGCCGCATACGGCAGATCCAGTCCCACCGACTCTTCCCCGACACGCCCGACCGGCTACTGTCCAGCCACAGCCCGGTTGCACCCCGTCGAACCATCAGTCGGCGTTTGACCCGCCCCTCGTAAGCGACCACCTCACGCCACCGCGGCGGGCATGGGCCCACCACACTCATTTCCCCGCGAATGACGCTGAAGAACTGCCGGAGGGGCTCGTCGATACTGAAGCGCCGCATGACTTTGACGCGTTGATACTCGCTAGGATCTGCGCCGATGACACGCCACGACCGAGTCCGGAACAGGGCTAGGGCGACCAACCAGAGACCAACAAGACCTGCCGAGATCAGCATGCACCTGATTTCGAAGACCGGCTGCGTCATCAGTAGGTCGCTCTGTCCGAAGCGAACGCTTTGTGCCAAGACCACGGCCAGGCCAACTACAATCGCGCCGGACCAGATCAATCGGCTGATACAGGACTGCTGCCACGTTCGACGGTATGCCAACCCTGAGGTTTTGCACTGTCCGAGAAAAGAATTGGCGTGTTCACCCATGAGCGCTTCGGGTACGCCGCGACTCGCCTCCCCGACTGCAGTCATAACCCAACCACCCTCATTACTGTCTCCTCCCCGAGACATGTACCGCACCCAGATATAAGCGACGCCAGGCCGGTCCGCGCACCCTCCCCGGCCGCGTGACCTGCTCCTTACGTGCCCAGCTGGGCTCAGTTCCCTCCAGTTGTAAGCGCTTCGCGCCAATGCGAGATCGCTCGTTGCGACCTTAACGTTACTTACGAGAATTGGCAGCCTGAACGGCCATCCAGATTCGACTTCGTTTAGGTTGAGGTTTTCGTCCTTCCCGCGCCGCGCATTGGGGGCCCTCCGAGAGCCTTGGGGCCAATCTGCGTTGCTCTCTTGCACTTTCAGTGCACTGTTGGAGTCGCGCTCCTCGAAGAAGGCCCCTACACTGCCTTTACCGACATCACGCCACACGGCATCAACAGTCGGCTGTCTTTAGAGGTGAGATGTATCTCACCTCTTCGGTTCACACGTTTCGACAGCGTCATTTCGGGTATCAATGCGCGGTCGTGCGCTCGACGGGGAGGCGAGGGTAAACCCATGGAAGAAGTAGGCGTGAACAAAGCGTTCAGAACGGCTGTGGTGCCGGCGGCAGGGATGGGCACTCGGTTCTTGCCGGCTACGAAGACGGTGCCGAAAGAGTTGCTACCCGTGGTCGACACCCCGGGCATCGAACTCGTAGCGACCGAAGCTGCCCAGTCAGGTGCTCAACGACTTCTCATCGTTACGTCTCCGGGGAAGGACGGGGTCGTAGCGCATTTCGTCGACGACTTCGACCTCGAGGAGCACCTGGAAGCGAAGGGCAAACTGAAGCTCCTCGAGAAAGTTCGGCGCGCGCCCAATCTCTTGACTGTCGAATCGGTCATCCAAGAGAAGCCCCTCGGCCTCGGCCATGCCGTTGGGTGTGCGGAGGCTGCGCTCGATCCCGACGAGGATGCGATCGCTGTGCTGCTTCCCGACGATCTCGTGCAACCCCGCGGCATCCTGGAGACGATGGCTCGTGTCCGTGCCAAGTGTGGCGGGAGCGTGCTGTGCGCCATCGATGTACCGAAGAGCCAGGTGAGTTCGTACGGCGTCTTCGAAGTGGAGGAAGTACCCAACGTTGCGAATCCGGATGTCTTGCGAGTCCGGGGGATGGTCGAGAAGCCCGCGCTGGCCGATGCACCGTCCACGCTCGCTGCTGCCGGCCGATACCTCCTGGATCGGGAGATCTTCGATGCCCTGCGGCGAATCGAGCCGGGTGCCGGTGGCGAACTCCAACTGACGGACGCCATTGCGCTCCTGATCGAAGAAGGCCACCCGGTGCACGTCGTCGTGCACCGAGGAACCCGCCACGACCTGGGTAACCCGGGGGGTTACTTACGGGCGTCCATCGATGCCGCACTCGCCAGTGAGGAATACGGCGAGGGACTCCGTGAATGGCTGCACGAGCGGCTGGAGCAGGACGCCGCGGGCCCCAACTAGCCCCCTCCCCCTGGGAATCGGCAACCGCCGAGTCCCGCCGGCTCCTCCCCTTCTTGCCGGCGGGACTCGGGAACCGAGATGCGATGCAGCGCTACCTCTGAGAGCCGCCCAGGACGTCCTCCGGCACATACACCGATTGGTAGGTGGACTCCGAGTCGCGTTGTTGATTCACGACCACGCCACCGACGAAGATCGCCACACCCGCTATCAGTGCCACGATCGCAGCGATCAGCCAGAGGTCGGGGCCGCTCCTCTCCCTGAAAACGATTCTCTTCGAAGGCCGGCGCGTGCCCAGCGAAGGTGCCCTCCCCGCACTGTGCACGCCGCTGCGCCTGGAAGAAACGCCGACTCGATGGTGCACTGCACCATCGTCGATGCGCGGAAACTGGGTCGTATCGGCCGTCGGGTCGACCTGGAGACGCTCACTCAATGGGAACCCCAATCGAAGGTGCACTGTAACTGCAATTTCGCAGGGCCCGATTTCTCCGTTACGCCGAATTCCGGATTTCGTCCGATCGGAGGACACAGGCGCCGAGTCGGCCGGTACCGCGACGCTCGAAATCGTTGACGCCTCCCGCCCCCAATGCCAAGATGATCAACCACACGCCCGAACGGGTGTGCGAACAACTCAAAACAGATGGCCCGCCGCGACTGGCATCGCGACGGGCCGGATGTCCGACTGAAGAGGAGTCGAACATGCGTCAGCATACCCATGCGCGGGTGACATCGTGAGCATCGAAGCGATCACCTGGGCGCTCGAGTGCGCCGATATTCCCTCCCCCACTCCGCCCGGTATGCCGTCGGCACCGGCGCTGACCGTGGTGCTGCTCGGCCTGGCCAATCATGCGTCTCGCTACGGTGCCGATGCGTACCCGTCCGTGCGGAAACTCGCCGGCTACGCCCGCATCAGCGAACGGCAGGTGCAGCGCTGCCTCAAGGCACTGGTAGCCCTCGGCCTCATCTCGCGGGGTGATCAGGAGAGAGTCGCAGCGACGATCTCCCGTGAAGATCGCCGGCCCGTCCTCTACGACCTGTCGATGAAGCGGGGCGACGCCTCGTCACCCCGCAGGTCCGAACGGGGTGACAAGAGCACATCGAACGGGGCGACAAAAATCGACGAGCGGGGTGACACCGCTGTCACCCGAACCGTCCTCGACCCAAGAGACGAACCTGCCGCGCTCCCCCACGCGACGAAGCACACCCGCGCTTCCACACAGGAGGAGCAGCGGCCATCTCCTGTCGATCGGCTGGCCACGGCGTGCCGCCGGGCCGGCCTCACCGCACGATTCGATACCTTGACGCCCGAGAAGCGCGCGCTCGTCACTCAATCCGTCGACCTACACGGCGTCGACGCTCTTGTCCGCACCGCTCTCGAACGTCATCGACCTTGGGATCCCGCTCGTTCTGCGGCAGCGTGGATTCCGGCCTGGCAATCCCTGCAACCACCGCGTCCGAAGCTTCCGCCACGGTGCGGGCGGTGCGACGAGTACGGCTGGCTGCCCGACGACCACCTCGGACGCGCGGTGCGCTGCCCGTGCCGTCGTGCGACGTCGTCCGAACTTCGCACTCGCAGCAGGGAGGCGATGCTTCCGGCGGCATGAAAACAGTCCTCCTCGGCCTATTCGCCGCGCGGTAGCATGAGCCGGTAATTCACGGACGCGAGCGGCTGCAGGGCACAGAGGATGTGAGTCAACTGGCACTCGGCGGAGTCGGTCCTCGACCCATTTCCGTGTGCGTCGTAGGAGCCGGCGCGATCGGGCAGACGGTGATCGATTCTCTGCGCGCGGGCGCTGTACCGGATGTACGTCTCACGGATGTGCTGACCTCCGGCAGCATTGCGCCGGAAGTCGACGCGGCGATCGATGCCGCCGATGTGGTGGTGGAAGCAGCGACGGTCGACGCAGCCCGCACGCTGATACCCAAGGTCACGGGGCACGGCAAAGACATCGTGGTCTGCTCGTGCGCTGTGTTCGCGGAGCGCGAGACCGACGTGGAGTCGTACAGCGCCGGGCCCGGACGCGTGCTGCTCCCGACCGGCGCTATCGGCGGCTTCGACATTCTGGCCGCAGCGGCCCGGGCGGGAACACGCGACGCGCGCTTGACGCACACCACGATCAAGCGGCCCAGCGCTCTCGATATCGGACGATCCGAGCATGGCGAAGGCGAGGTGTTCCGAGGTTCGGCGCGGGAAGCAGCATTGGCCTTCCCCCGAACCTCGAACTCCTCGGTGGCCCTCGCACTGGCAACCCTCGGGCTCGATCGTGTCGAGGTGGTGGTCGTCGCCGACCCCATCGCCACCAGCACACGTCATGTCGTCGTGTGGGAGTCTCCGGTCGGCCGGTACGAGCTGACGTTCGCGAACTCGGTCGACCCGTCGTCGAACGGACGCACCTCTGCCATCACAGCCTGGTCGGTGATCGAAGTACTCGCCTCGCTCGCGCGGGGGATCGGCCCCGGTGCGGTGGTACTCGGACCTCGTCGCATCCAGTAGCGGGACCGAGCGGCCGCTCGGTCCCGAGTCGGCGAAATTGGCCGGTTCTGCGAACTGAGACTCGGGTGATTCGGGACGAAAGTCCCCAGGAGTAAGACCGTTTCGTGACCACCTTGGTCACATTCATGCCCCCACGTGGCTGTTCGACTAGCGCCTGGTGAACGGGTGCTGTACACAGTGTGAAACACCACATTTCGCAGGTGAAGGTGTAACGCCCTACCCGGCGCGGTAATTCGGTTTCACCTGACCTACTCGTACCCTGGAGCAGCCTGTGACCACAGTATCGCCTTCCGACCAATCGGCACGGGTATTCTTCCTCGGCACGCCTTCCCACCCCGTCGCTCTCGACAGGTGGACCGCCCTTCAGGAGCAACTCGGTGCCTCGGGCGTCGAGACCACGACGGACCTCGACGGCGAAATCGACTACGCCATCGTCCACGAAGACATCCTCGACGGATACTGCAGCGTCGCCGAAGCACTCGCCCTGCAGAAACTCCGCGCCCGCGGGATCACGTGCGCGAGCAGTTGCGCCGGCCCCGAACAGATTCTTGCCGCACTGGCAGCGGCCTCCTCGGAGTTTGCTCCCGTCGTGCCGATTTCGACTGCCAAAGGACGCATCTTCGGACGCTCGGTTCGCAGCGCGGTCTGAGCCACAGAACCTCTCGTGCGCGTCGGTGAAATTCCACCGACGCGCACGATTTGCCTGTTACGGCGAAGGCATCCCACCGTTGACGTGGATCGTCGCGCCCACCACGTAGCTCGATTCCGGTGACGCCAGAAACACGTAGGCCGGAGCCAGTTCGGTAGGCTGCCCCGCGCGTCCGAGCGGGGTGCTCTGCCCGAACTCGGGGAGCTCTTCCTTCGGCTGACCGTCCGAGGGCTGTAGCGGAGTCCAGATCGGTCCCGGCGCAACCGCGTTGACTCGGATCCCCTTCTCCGCCAGCTGGGTCGCCATGTTCTTGGTGAAGTTGTTGATCGCGGCCTTCGTCGACGAGTAGTCGATCAACGCCGGCGACGGCTGGTAGGCCACGATCGATGTGGTGTTGATGATCGTCGAGCCCGGCTGCAGGTGCTTCAGAGCCGCCCGGGTGGTGCGGAACATCGCGAGAATGTTCACCTGGAAGGTCTGCTCGAGCTGGTCGTCGCTGAGATCGTCCAGCCCCTCCACCGCAATCTGCTTGCCCGCGTTGTTGACCAGAATGTCCAATCCACCCAGTTCTTCTGCGGCCTGGTTCACGACTTCGGTACAGAACGACGCATCCGTGAGATCACCCGGGAGGGTGACCACCTTGCGGCCACTCTCGGAGATGATGCGGGCGACGTTCTTGGCATCGGGTTCTTCGTCCGGCAGATACGTGATCGCGACGTCGGCACCCTCTCGAGCAAAAGCGATGGCCGTAGCGGCACCGATGCCGGAATCACCACCGGTCACCAGCGCCTTGCGGCCTTCGAGCCGGCCGGTACCCCGGTACGAGAACTCGCCGATGTCTGCCTTGGGAATCATGTCGGCGTCGAGTCCGGGTTCGGGCTGATCCTGCCTCGGAGGGGAGATGGACGGATAGCGAGATGCGGGGTCCTGGAATTGCAGCTGGTCGGTTCGAATGGTGTGCACGTCTTGTTCAGCCATGCGTACCGTCCCTTCGAATATGTTCGGCGAATCGCGGAAATGTCGATGCAGATCGGCTTCCCGCCGCACCGTCGTCGCAAACGCACCCGAGAATCCGAAGGGCCCGACACGTCGATCCAGCCGGGCACTTCCCACACGATCCGATGCCCGACCGGGACAACGGCCGCGGTCGCGGTTTGGACGCCGAAAACGGAGAAGCCCCACCGGAAGGGCATGCGAGTAACCTTCCGGCGGGGCCGATGTCACCGTGCAGGGGACGGCGACAGGTGTAACACTACAGGGAAGTTGATCTTGATTCCAGTGGCACTCCCCGCAGGAGATCAGTACGCGCCATCGCTGGCGACAACCACCTTCACGGTCTTTACGATGATCAGCACATCGCTCACCATCGACCAGTTCTCCACGTACGACAGATCCAGGCGCACCGATTCGTCCCACGACAGATCCGAGCGACCGCTGACCTGCCACAGACCCGTCACGCCCGGACGCACCAGCAGTCGGCGCTTGACGCGCCCGTCGTAACTCTCCACCTCCCGGCGCAGCGGCGGGCGCGGACCGACCACACTCATCTCGCCACGCACGACGTTCAGGAACTGAGGGAGTTCGTCGAGGCTGAATCGCCGCAGGGTGCGGCCAACCCGCGTGACGCGAGGATCCTCCCGCATCTTGAACAGCAGGCCGGCGCCCTCGTTCTGATCGAGCAACTGATCGACCATCGCGTCGGCGTTCTGCACCATCGAACGGAACTTGATCATTCCGAACGGATTTCCGTCGATCCCGATGCGCTCCGACTTGTAGAAGATCGGGCCACGATCCTCGAGCTTGATCAGCAGAGCAATGACAGCGAAAACCGGAGCAAGGAAGAACAATGCCGTGAGCGAGAACGCGAGATCGAACAGTCGCTTCCCGCTGCGCTTGGCGCCGTGATAGCTCGGCTTCTCCACGTGGATCAGCGGCAGCCCGGCCACCGGGCGCATCTCGATCCGCGGGCCTGCGACATCGACGACGCCGGTCGCCACCACCAGGTCTGCGCGCTCGGGTTCGAGTTGCCACAGCAGGTCGCGGATGCCTTCGTGCCCGAGGGTCTCGGTAGCCGTCACCGCAACGGTGTCGGCCCCGGAAGCCCGCAGCGCTTCGACGACGGAGTTCTCGTCGCCGTGGATCGGGATCTGCCGCCCGTCCACGTCGATACTCTCGCCCGGCACCCCCGAATAGCGGGGCACGCACACACCCACCACGCGATAACCTTCGCCGCTGCGACGCTGGAACGTGCTCGCCATATGGCGCACCGCGCGAGCACCACCCACCACCAGAACCGAAGTGGTGAACTCACCACGCCGGCGGCGGCGAGCAACGGCCCGTCGCCAGATCCACCTGGCGAACAGCAGCCCCGCCAAACCGGCAGGCAGGGCGATAGCGAGATAGCCGCGGGCGAGTTCCATCCGGAATATCAACGCCACGATGGCGACCAGGCCGAAGAGATTGAGCGTCGCCGAGACGACCCGCTGGTACTCCTCGAAGCCTGCCCCGATCACCCGCCTCGACCGTGTGCGGAAAAGCGCAAGGAACCCGATCCAGGCAGTCGCGAATGCGATGGAGATGAGCACGTAACTCAATGTTCCGACGCCGTCCATGGTCACGAGCGAGTCCTGACCGAAACGCATTACGTGCGCGAGTGCTATTGCCAGCGCGACGATCACAGCATCGGTCACGAACAGAGTGTTGACGTAGAACTTCTGCCAGTCCCACCTGGTGGAGGTAGGACCACCCGCCTGAGTGCCGTGCACAGCATTTTCCGATATGCCTTGCTGCACAACACTTTCCGTTAGACGGGCCGTGGTCATGACAGAACAACCCTCATTGCGTGTCTCCTCCCCGAGACGCGTCGACACGCGAGTGCCTCCCTGCACTCCGGCATCGACAATTGCCCGTAAATCGATGCCGCGTCCTCCGTAGCTGCATCGATACGTTATGTATTCGAGATCCTCTCACAGAATTGTTGCTTGCGCGCGGCAACGAAAGCAGACTTATTCTGCCCGTCACACACGAGCGGCGTGAGCAGGGTCGAGGTCGAGACGACGGAGCGTCTGGGCGTTGAGCGCCACGACGATCGTCGACGCAGACATGAGCACCGCGGCCACGGCGGGCGAGATCGCGACTCCGGCGAACGCGAGTACACCGGCCGCCAATGGGACGGCGGCAAGGTTGTAGCCGGTGGCCCAGAGCAGGTTCTGCCACATTTTCCGATAACTCACGTGCGAAAGTTCGACGATCGACAGCACCGCTCGTGGATCGTTCGCCGCGAGGACGACGCCGGCCGACTCGATCGCCACATCCGTACCCGCCCCGATCGCGATACCGACATCGGCGCGCGCCAAGGCCGGTGCGTCGTTGACGCCGTCGCCCACCATGGCGACCGTGTGCCCGCGATCCTGCAGTTCGGTGACCTTCGCATCCTTGTGCTCGGGCAGCACTTCCGCGAAGACCTCGTCGATGCCGAGGTCGGCGGCAACGGCGTCGGCCACCTGCCGCGCGTCACCGGTGATCATCGCGACCTTCACGCCGCGCGCGTGCAGGGCATCGACGGCCTGGCGGGATTCGTCGCGCACGGTGTCTTCGAGCGCTATCGCTCCGAGAACTTTGCCGTCGCACGCGACGTGCAGCACCGAGGCTCCACGCTGCACCCATCCGGAGGTGACCGCAGCGACGTCGTCGGGAACCGAAAGCCGGAGGGCTGTCAGCATCGACGGCCCGCCGATCGTCACCTCCGCACCGTCGACCAGTCCGCGCACGCCCCGGCCCGGCAACGACCGGAATTCCGTCGCCGCCATCCGTTCCTCCGACGGATCGCGGACGTCCGCAGCCGTCACGATGGCCCGCGCAACCGGGTGCTCGCTATCGGCTTCGACGGCAGCAGCCAGGGCGAGCAGGTGCTCGTCGCCGATTTCTTCTGTTGCCGTGACCCCGGTTACCTGGGGCCGGCCCCGTGTGAGGGTGCCGGTCTTGTCGAACAGCACCACGTCGACCGTGCGCATGCGTTCGAGTGCCAACCGATCCTTCACCAGCACCCCGGCCTTGGCCGCCCGTTCGGTAGAGATGGCGATGACCAGTGGAATCGCCAGACCGAGGGCGTGCGGGCAAGCGATGACCAGGACGGTGACGGTACGCACCACGGCTTCGTCGAGATTTCCGAGCAACGTCCACACGAGGAAGGTGAGGACGCCGGCGATAGCAGCGAAGTAGAACAGGAAGGCCGCGGCGCGATCGGCGAGTGCCTGCGCACGGGACGAGGAAGCCTGTGCGTCCGCGACCATCCGCTGGATACCGGCCAGCGCGGTGTCCTCGCCCACCGCGGTGATCCGCACCCGCACCGCGCTGTCTGTGGCGACGGTGCCCGCCACCACCGTGTCGCCGACGCCGCGGGTGACGGTCTTCGATTCGCCGGTGACCATCGACTCGTCGACTTCCGCAGTGCCGTCGGTGACGGTGCCGTCGGCGGGCACGCGCGCCCCGGCGCGCACGAGCACCAGATCGTCCAGGTTCACCTCGTGAAGCGGCACCTCGACGACGCCGTCATCGGTGATCTTCTCGGCTGTGTCGGGCAGCATCGCCGCCAGCGCTTCGAGCGCACCGGACGCCGATCCCAGCGCACGCATCTCGAGCCAGTGCCCGAGAAGCATGATCACGATCAGCAGCGCCAGTTCCCACCAGAAGTCCAGATCGAAACCGCCGATACCGAGCGTCGTGGCCCATGAGGCGACGAAGGCGACGGTGATCGCCATAGCGATCAGCAGCATCATCCCCGGCTTGCGGGAACGCAATTCGGCCCAGCCTCCGGTGATGAACGGCACGCCACCGTAGAAGAAGATTGCCGTGCCGAAGACCGGAGGAATCCACTCGATGCCGGGGACATCCGGCAGGTGGTAGCCGAACAGGTCGGCAACCATGTGGCTGAACGCCACGACCGGAATCGACAGGATCAAGCTGACCCAGAACCGGCGCCGGAACATCTCACCGTGCGCACCGTGCCCGGCGTGGCGATCGTGCTCCGCGTGCTGGTGGACGTGTTCGTGCACCTGCTGGGACATCGACGGCTCCTGACTCGATCGGCGGGAGAAACCCTGCGATGCGGATCGGGCTACAGAGTCGTCAACAACTGACGCATGGTTTCGATTTCCTTCTGCTGGGTTTCGGCAATGGTGCGGGCCAGGTCGACGGTGCCGGGATACTCACCGTTCTCGATCTCGTCCTGGGCCATCTCGATCGCTCCCTCGTGGTGCACGATCATCTGCTCCAGGAACAGGCGGGCGGCGTCGACGCCCTGCGCGTCGGACAGCTCCTGCATGTCCCGCGCACTCATCATCCCGTCCATGTGCGGCATGTCGTCCTCGTAGGGCATGTCGCCCATGTGGGACCCGTCGTCCATGTGGGACCCGTCGTCCATGTGCGGACCGCCGGGCATGTGGAGCCTGTCCGTGCGGGGTGAGTCCTCCCTGTGCATCGACTGCATGCCCCACTCGTCGAGCCATGCCTGGAACTGTTCGATCTCGGGCTGCTGCTCGGACTTGATCTGTTCGGCCATAGCCCTCACCGGCTCCGGAATCCCGTCCTTGGCCAACAGGATGTCGCTCATCTCGATCGCCTGGGCGTGGTGCGGAATCATCATGCGCGAGAACATCACGTCCTCCCGGTCGAAGTCCGCGGAGTTCGCCTGGGAAGTCGCGGGAGCCGAGGTCGCGGACGTGCCGGTCGCTGCGGTCGCGCCTCCGTCGTTACCCGAATCGCCGCAGGCAGATGCAGTGAACACCACCGCCAGGGCCACCGCACCGGCGGCAAGAGCCTTCTTGTTCATGACCCCCACTCTCACCGCCACAGCCCCGGATTCCAGTGGAGATCACATAAAGATTTGCTCAAGAAGTGCGGCCGCACCGTCAGCATCAGGGTGGGTGACGATGATGGATCCCATGCCCTACCCTCCTCGCGTGACCGGACCTTCCGGCGCACCCGCGACGGCGCCGAACTCCTCCGCCCGGATGCGGGCCATGGTCGTCGAAGACGAGGAACCACTCGCCGACCTCGTGGGTTCGTATCTCGAACGCGACGGCTTCGATGTGACGATCACCGGCGACGGATCCGAAGCGGTCGTGCTTGCCCGGCAGGTCGACCCCGACATCCTGGTGCTCGACCTCGGCCTACCCGGACTCGACGGCGTCGAGGTATGCCGGCAACTTCGCACCTTCTCCGACGCCTATGTCGTGATGCTCACCGCGCGCACGGAGGAGGTCGACACGTTGATCGGCCTGTCCGTCGGAGCCGACGACTACCTCACCAAGCCGTTCAGCCCGCGCGAGCTCATGGCTCGCATCCAGGCGATGTTGCGTCGTCCCCGGACGGCCGCGCGAGTCGCGGCGTCTGCGAGGCGGGCGGCACGAACGTTCGGCGATTTGTCCATCGACGTCGACGGACGAGAAGTCACCGTCTCCGGTGCATCGGTGGCGCTGACCCGCACCGAGTTCGACATCCTCGCCGCTCTTTCACAGGACCCGGGAATCGTGTTCACCCGGGCGCAGCTCATCGCAGCGGTCTGGGGAGAGAACTGGGTGGGCGACGAGCATCTGGTGGACGTGCACATCGGGCATCTGCGCCGCAAACTCGGCGACGACGCGAACCGGGGGCGCTTCGTGCGCACCGTGCGCGGTGTCGGCTACCGGATGGGGACAGGACGATGACGTTCCGCTCCCCTACCGGGACGAGCTTCGGTACCCGTCTGTTCCTTGCGCTCGTCGCCGTCGTCGTCGGGTGTGCCGTCAGTGCATGGGTGGTCGCCTCTGCTCTCGCCCCGGGAATCTTCCACGATCATCTCGGGCAAGCCGGGATCGACCACCACTCGAGTCAGGCCGCACATGTCGAAGAAGCCTTCACCTGGGCCATCATCCTCGCGTGGGGACTGGCGGTCGCGATCGCAGTGCTGCTGGCATCTGCGGTGAGCTGGTACATCGCACGTCGCATCCAGCGATCACTCAGAACAGTGACCACCTCCACCGCGAGGATCGCGGGAGGCAAGTACGACACCCGCGTCCCGAGCCCCGAACTCGGCTATGAATTCGACGAGCTGGCAGCCAGTTTCAACGAACTCGCACGGCGGCTCGAAGCAACCGAGAACACGCGGCGAAGGATGCTCTCAGACCTCGGTCACGAGATGCGCACGCCCATTGCCACTCTCGACTCCTATCTCGAAGCTCTCGAAGACGGTGTCCGCAGCTTCGACGACGACACCCACCAGGTCTTGCGGGCCGCCACCCGGCGGCTGGGACGCCTTGCGCAGGACATCACCGCCGTCTCCCGTGCCGAGGAGCATCTCACCCGTATCCATCCGGTGCCCACAACCACCGAGAGCCTGGTGAACACAGCTGTCGATGCGGTGCGCGAACAGTACGACAGCAAGGGAGTCACCCTGCAGGTCGAGGCCGTCGAGTCCGCGCGTGTGACGGTCGATCCCGATCGGCTCGGGCAGGTGCTGGCGAATCTGCTCGACAACGCTCTGCGGCACACGCCGGCAGGGGGCACGGTCACCGTCGCAACGACAGCTGTGGATCGAGACCGGGCAGAGATCACCGTGACCGACACGGGCGACGGCATAGCGGCCGACCACCTCGATCACCTGTTCGACCGGTTCTACCGGGCGGACACCGCTCGCGACCGGAATCACGGCGGTACCGGCATCGGGCTGACGATCGCGCGGACACTCGTCGAAGCTCACGGCGGGCGTCTCCGCGCGCACAGCGACGGACCGGGCTGTGGCGCCCGATTCACTCTCGATCTGCCGCGTAACGACCAGGGATAGTGGACGATACGGACACTCCGGTCTCGCATTTCCGCAGGTGAACGCCTACGCTCGGACCATGACGAAGGTCCGGCCACAGGCCGGGCGCACGGAGACGAATTCCGCCCACAGCAGCCGTCACACGCTCGGAGATGAACAATGACTCCGCAACCCTCCGTAGCCGACTACGTAATCGTGGGCACCGGGTCCGCAGGGGCAGTGCTCGCCAATCGTCTCAGCTCCGACCCCCGGAAACAGGTGGTCGCTCTCGAAGCCGGGCCGGAGGACAAGAACAGATACATCCGTATTCCCGCCGCGTTCGCGAAGCTGTTCCGAAGTGAGGTCGATTGGGACTACCTGACGGAACCGCAGCCGGCGCTCGCCGGCCGGAAGATCTACTGGCCGCGCGGCAAGACGCTCGGCGGCTCGTCGTCGATGAACGCAATGATGTGGATGCGAGGCTTCGCCGCAGACTACGACGAGTGGGCAGAACTTACCGGCGACCCGTCGTGGTCGTTCTCCGAAGTGCTCGAGTACTTCCGGCGGATCGAGAACGTACAGGGCAGCCGCGAACCGGATTTCGGGCATTCCGGACCGATCGCCATCGACGAGCTACGCAGCCCGCGTCCGATCACCACGGCCTTCCTCGACGCGGTCGCAGAATCAGGATTCTCGAAAGAACGAGCGAACCGTTCTCGCCCCGAAGGCTTTACGCGACCGCTGGTGACGCAGAAGAACGGTGCACGGTGGAGCGTGGCCGACGGTTATCTGCGCCCTGCGAGTCGACGGACGAACCTCACCGTCCTCACCGGGGCGCACGCTACCCGGATCGTTCTCGACGGAACCGCCGCGGTCGGTGTCGAATACGAGAAGGATGGCATTCGCTCCACCGTCAGTGCCCGGGAAGAGGTGATCGTCGCGGGTGGAACGGTCAACACGCCACAGTTGTTGATGCTCTCCGGTATCGGCGACGAACAGGAACTCCGCCGGCACGGCATCGAGGTACATCATCATCTCCCCGAGGTCGGTCGCGGTCTTACCGACCATTTCGTGACGGGCCTCGGCTACAGCGTCGAGGGCGGTTCGCTGTTCTCGGCCGGCAAGCTCTCCGAACTCGTGAAGTACCTGCTGCGGCGGAAGGGCACGCTGACCTCATGCATCGAGGAAGCATACGGATTCGTTCGCAGCAGGCCGGATCTGACGCTCCCCGACCTCGAAGTGTGCTTCTCAGCCGCCCCGTTCTTCGGGCAAGGACTCGTCGCTCCCACCGAGCACGCCGTTGTCATCGCCGTGGCCCTTCTCCGGCCGGTCAGCCGTGGAGAAGTGAGGTTGAGGTCTGCCGACGCCTCAGAGAAGCCGATCATCGATCCTCACTATCTCAGCGACAAGGACGGGATCGACCGCAACGCGCTTCTCGAAGGTCTGCGGCTGTGCTCGGCTCTCGCTTCTGTGCCGGCGCTGAAATCGCGGCTCGGTCCGATGCTCCGGCCCGTTCCCCTACCCGGAAACTCCGACGAAGAGATACTCTCTCGCGCGATGACAGAAATCGGCCAGACGATATACCACCCGGTGGGCACCTGCCGCATGGGGAGCGACGCCGACAGCGTCGTGACTCCTCGTCTCCGAGTGAGAGGCATCGACAGGCTGCGCATCGCGGACGCGTCGGTGATGCCGACAATCATCCGCGGCCACACCCACGCACCGTCCGTCCTGATCGGAGAGAAGGCTGCCGACCTGATCCGTCACGGCTGAGGGGCGATCAGCGGTAGTGGTTCAGGACGAAAGCGGTCAGCCCGTCACGGACCGCCTCGACCGCATGCTTCTGGCCGCGCCGCAGCAGGAAACCAGGAACGCGAACCTTCGGTTCGAGCGACATCCTCAGGTGCACCCGGGTTCCGTGTGAGAGTTGCTCCAGCGCGTATTCGCCGTCCTGGCTGCGCTGCATCGAACTCTCGACGAGAGTCCACGACGTCGACCGCTCGGTCCAGTCGTGCTCGATGGTCTGCGTGTCGGAGAAGCCGAACAACGACAGCGTCATGCGGATCAGCCGTGGGCGACCGTCATCGTCCCTGCTGAGTACCTCGACGCCCTTGTGTGCCGACGACCATTCGGGGAGGCGCTCGACATCTTCCAGTGCGCGCATCACCTGCTCCGGTGCGGCGGCGATATCGAATCGATCGGAGACGGTTACCGCCATGGCGGGTCCTCCTCGTCGGCGTGGGAAAAGCAGTACACCGGACAGGTGACCCCGGAGGACGGCCGCCCAAACCGTCCGACCGACTAGTTCTGCATCAAGATCTGCTGGCCCTTCACCAGCGGATACGACGCCAGGTCGCTTCCGTCGAGGTTTTCCTTGTGCATATCCACACCGGTGATCTGGCTGTTCTCGTAGGTGCGGTAGTAGTAGACGCCCTTGTTCGTATTGCAGCACGACGAGTAGATGGTGATCTCGTACTTGTCGGCGAGGCGCACACAACCTCGCTGCTGTTCCACGGAGCCGAGGATGTGGAAGAACTGACTGATCGCCTCGGATTCCGACTCACCCGATACCGAATTCACCTTGGTGAAGACGGCCTTGACGAAGCGCGACATCGACGACAGATCTCCCGGCAACCCGATCGCGCCCATTCCTCGACTGTAGGTGTCGAAGGGGATCTCCTTGGAGAAGCGCGGCTCCGGCGGATCGACCGACAGGCTCATGTAGTTGTTGATGTTGAACAGCTGGATATCGAACGTCGGGTTGTTGGTGAGGACCTGGATCGGGTTGTCGTGGACTTTCAGTCCTTCCCGGACCGACTCGACAGAGATGGATTCGCTGCGGTCGGAGATGATCCAGTGCAGCGGGGAAGGCGGAAACTCCTCGCTGAACGCGATGTCGACGATGCGCACGTCGGCCAGCGCATCACGAACCTGCGCCACGGTCTCGAACTGGCCGAGGACCCACGGAATGAACTCGAACGACGCGATATTCGTCCCGCCTTCCGAGACGGGCTTGTAGTCGGCGTTGTCGGGGAAGTTGAGCCCCGCCATGCTCAAGCCCTTCTCGTTGGTCGCGTCGTAGTAGAGCGGATAGCCGTCGGCGACGGTCGCCATACCGATCATGGCGTGGTGCGTCGTCTGCTGTGGCACCTCACGGAACTCGAACGGGAAGTTGCGCGGCGTGACCGTGACAGCTTCCCGGTAGGAGAACTCGAGGTCCAGATTCCGGCCGAAGTAATGGTCCTTGGCGGTGTAGTTGGCCGCTGTGCACATTTGACTACCTCCGAACTTTCTCGACTCACCGTATCCGTGTGCGTGCGTACGCACCGCGATTCCGGCAAGTCCTGCGGAGGTAATTACTTCAGTAGGCGCCGTCGCTGGCCAGCACCGCCTTGACCGTCTTCCCGATGATCAGCGCATCCGACACCATCGACCAGTTCTCCACATACGACAGATCCAGCCGCACCGACTCGTCCCACGACAGATCCGACCGGCCGGAAACCTGCCACAACCCCGTCACACCCGGACGCACCAGAAGCCGACGCTTGACCCGACCGTCATAGGCCTCCACCTCACGCCGCAACGGCGGACGCGGACCCACCACACTCATCTCACCCCGAAGAACATTCAAGAACTGCGGCAACTCATCGATACTGAACCGCCGCAACACCTTCCCCACCCGCGTCACCCGCGGATCGTCCTTCAACTTGAACAACACGCCGGCACCCTCGTTCCGCGACATGAGCGTGTCGACCAACGTATCCGCGTCCGTCACCATCGACCGGAACTTGACCATCCCGAACGGCTCACCGTCCAACCCGATCCGCTCCGCCCGATAGAACACCGGCCCCCGCGAATCCAGCTTGATCAACAACGCCACCACCGCGAACACCGGCGCCAGCACCACCAACGCCACCGACGCAAACGCCAGATCGAACAACCGCTTCCCGGATCGCTTCGCCCCGTGATAACTCGGCTTCTCCACATGAATCAACGGCAAACCCGCCACCGGACGCATCTCGATCCGCGGACCGGCAACATCGACCACACCCGTGGCCACCACCAGATCCGTCTCCAGCGGCTCGAGCTGCCAGATCAGATCGTGCAATCCCTCGCTACCGAGCGTTTCGGTGGCCGTGACCACCACCGTGTCGGCGTGTGACAACTGCAGCGCCTCGACCACCGAACGTTCGTCGCCGTAGATAGTGATCTCCCGGCCGTCGACGTCGATCACATCGCCGGGAGCACCCGAATAACTCGGCACACACACCCCGACCACCCGGTAACCCTCGCCGTCCTTCCGCTCGAACGTGCGCGCCATGTGCCGCACCGCCCGCGCACCGCCGACCACCAGCACCGAAGTCTGGAACTCCCCACGAGAGCGCTTGCGCGCTACCGCTTTCCGCCACAACCACCGCGTCAGCAGCAAACCCGCGAGACCGACCGGCAACGCGATCGCAAGGAATCCACGTGCGATCTTCTGGTCGGCGACGAGCGCGATGATCGCGATCGCCCCGAACATTCCGATCGTCGCCGAGACGACCCGCTGGTATTCGTCGTAACCGGCCCCGATCACGCGCCGTGACCGAGTCCGGAAGAGGCTCAGCGCAATCAGCCACGCGCCGATGAGCGTGGCGGATGTCAACGAGTACTCGAGATCTGCGCCCTCCCCGGCGAGCAAGAGTTCCTCGTAGCCGAACCGCACCCACTGAGCCAGTAGTACGGACAGCACGACGACGACCACGTCCGTGAAATACAGCCTCTTCACGTACGCGTTCTGCCATTTCCACCGGCTGAGGCCGGCTGCGGGCGACACATCCGCGGACGCGCTACCCTGCGCGCGCCTCGATGCATCCGACGGGTCGACCCCTCGATCACGCACCGTCATCATCCCGCAGCCCTCCCCATCACCTGTCTCCTCCCCGAGACAAGAATTTCCTCCGACAAGCCAGGACCGACATTGGAACCTGCTCATACCGGAGCGTTACCCGAGTTATCTGGTGTGAATGGCTGGGCGTTACGTACGAATTGAAGTCTTGCCCCATATGACCCGCTGAACCAACTCCAAAGTCGGCCCTACGACACGCCTTCGGCCGAATCCACCAGCCTCCGAACCCGTCTACCTGGTATTTTGCAGTGCCAGTGCAGAAACACTTGGTGATCATGATCACCTTCGCGGCACGCCGAATTCCCGGTGTTCAGGAATCGGCCGATTTCTTTCCCTCATTCGTGCTGAGCACGGGCGGGGCACGGAAGGGAGCCGGGGTAATACGTGCTCGTTGCCGCGAGCGTCCCAGACAAGCTCCTGGCATCTTCGCCCGCCGAAATGGGGTTCGCCGCAGCTGTACGGCGCGCGAACCTCGTTTCGGCGCGCGAAGACCATCCCGTGAGTTTCGTGTCCGGCATCAGAGCGACTACGCCGGGCGCTCATGCCCGGACAGCCCGCCGATCGCCGGGTCCGCATCACCAGATCCCCGAGACACCGGACCACGACTTATACCGAGACCGGCGCGGGCTGTAAACCCCTGCGCGCAGGTTGATCCGATGGGTTCGCCGATCGACAGCGGGCTATTAGCGTTCCGCCTCGACCACCACAGCCCGAACCCGAGGACGCGCTGTGGCGACACCCGAAGCGCCCTCGCTGACACATCCACCACTTCCACGAACAAGGAGACTTCGTGACCATCACAGACGTTCGGCCCACCACCGCAGCCGAGATCTACGCCGCCGGCGGGATCACCGTCACCAAGCTCGGCGAGAACATCGGCGCGCTCATCGAGGGCGTCCACGTCTCCGGCGACATCTCCGCCGACACCGCCTTCGCGATCCGCTACGCGCTCGCAGCCAACAAGGTGGTGGTGTTCCGCGGACAACACCACCTCGACGACGACATCCAGTATCAGTTCGCATCCACGCTCGGCGCGCCCACAACTACGCACCCGACCCTCACCTCCGAGGACAACCGCACCCTCGTCATCGAAGGCGCCGCGAACAGCTGGCACACCGACGTGAGCTTCATCGACCGCATCCCGAAAGCGTCCATCCTGCGTGCGGTAGAGATCCCGCCCTACGGCGGTGCCACCACCTGGGCGTCCACCACCGCCGCATACGCGCAGTTACCCGCTCCGCTCAAGGCCCTCGTCGACAACCTCTGGGCCGTGCACAGCAACGAGTACGACTATGCCGGCGTCCACGCCGACAATCGCGGTCTCGCCGCCAAGTCGGGCAACTACATGCAGAACTTCACCCGTCTCACTTTCGAGACGGAGCATCCCGTGGTGCGGGTGCATCCCGAGACGGGCGAGAAGTCGCTGCTGCTCGGACATTTCGTGAAGAACTTCGTCGGCCTGAAGTCCTCGGAATCGGCTGCGCTCTTCCAGCTGCTGCAGGAACGCGTCATTCGCCTCGAGAACACCCTGCGGTGGGCTTGGACTCCGGGCGACCTGGTGATCTGGGACAACCGCGCGACTCAGCACTACGGCATCGCCGACTTCGGAGACCACAAGCGCAGCGTCCACCGGGTGACGCTGGCGGGCGACGTGCCCGTCTCCGTCGACGGCACCACCAGCCGTATCCGTACCGGCGACGCCGCGCACTTCTCCGTCGTCGACACCCCCGGCCGCTTCCCCGGATTCGATTCCTGATCCGCTCTCCCTGCGGTGCCGGTCGCCCCTCTGTGGGTGGCCGGCACCTGCACCTTCGAAAGGACCCCCGCGTGTTCAGCCGCTCCTCTCTCCGCCGGCGCAGCCCCCTCTGGGGTGCTGTCGCCCTGTCTGTCGTCGGCAGCGTGGCTGTCGCAGGATGTAGTTCGGCGGTGGGCCAGGCGGGAGTCGCCGAAGGCGGCGTCCTCCGGATCGGCGAGGGCATGGATCTCGTGCCCGCGAGCATCTACGCGGGCTCTCTCACCCAGGCTGCTGTCACCGGGCTGGTCTACGACACCCTGATCGATTACCCGGCAGACAGTCTCGATCCGGAACCGCACCTGGCCACGGCATGGGAGGTCGCGCCCGACGGTCTGTCCGCACGCATCGACCTGCGCGACGACGTCACCTTTCACGACGGCCGGCCGATGACCTCCGCGGATGTCGAGTTCAGCATCCGCACCTACGCGGACCCCCAGAGGGCCGGTCAGCTCGCTCGCACCGCTGCGCTCATCACCGGCTACGACACGAGCGACCCGCACGCTCTCGTGCTCACCCTCTCGCAACCGACAGCGAATCTGCTCGACCTGCTCGACCTCGTCCCGATCATCGACCGCAACACCCTCACGGGCTTCGAGACCGGCACGTCCTACAACGGCACCGGCGCCTTCCGCTTCACCGAGTGGAAACCGGGTACGTCGATCACGTTCGAAGCGAACGACGAGTACTGGGATGGCGCACCGAAGCTCGACGGCGTGGAGATCGTCATCGTGCCCGACGCACAGACCCGCATCTCACAGTTGCGCTCCGGTCAGCTCGACGTGCTGCTCGCCGTCTCCCCGCGCGACGCCGACCAGCTCGAATCCGACCCGAACTTCCGGATCGTCGACCAGGCCGGTGTGGAACGCACGTGGTATGTCGGCGCCGACGTCAGCGCACCCGGGCTGAACGACGTGCGATTGCGTCAGGCCATCGCCTACGCCGTCGATCGCGACCGCATCCTCGAGGACGTCTACCGCGGGCACGGCGACGTCGGCAACCTGCCGTGGCCCGAGTACTCGCCGGCCTACGACGCCGGCCTGAATTCGACCTACACGCTCGACCAGGATCGCGCACGGGCTCTGGTTGCAGAGGTCGGCGAGATTCCGGTCCTCCCTCTCTCCTATGCCACGGGATCGATCGAAGCCGAATCGACGGCTCAGATCATCCAGGCCGATCTCGCTGCCGTCGGTATCGAAACGACATTGGTGCCGCTCGACGGTGCCACGTCCCTGAAGAATCTGATCGGCGGCACCTTCGGCGGACTGTGGGTCTACGGGCACACCTACGCGCAGTACACACCCGCGACCCTCCCCACGAGCGCCTTCCCGTTCAACGCCTACAAGAACACCTCCAACTTCATCGACGCCGACTACCAGCGAGCCGTCGAAACGGCTTGGCGGCTGGCCGATCCCAAGAGCGACGAGGCCGAGGCCGCCTACCGGGCACTCAACGACGAACTGCTCGGCAACGCCTTCGTCATCGGCCTGCACAACGCCACGGGCCAACTCGCGACAACTGCCGATCTGCACGATTTCGACTGGTCCAAGAAAGCGGAGCTCGACCTGAGCGACGCCTACCTGGGGGGATGAGCCGATCATGTTTCGCTACAGCCTTCGCCGTCTCCCCTCCGCGCTGATCGTCCTCGCCGTCGGTTCGGTGGTGATCTTCGCGCTGCTGCGTCTGGTGCCGGGCGATCCCGCGCTCGTGCTCGCCGGACCGGATGCCTCCCCGGAAGCACTCGCGGCCCTACGGACCGAACTCGGCCTCGACGGATCGCAGATCACCCAGTACTTCGCGTGGCTCGTCGGCATCGTCACCTTCGATCTCGGACGCTCCCTCGTCCTCGGAGGGGAGATCGGCGCTCTCCTGCTCGGCGCCCTGGGCAACACCCTGGCGCTCGCCGGCGCAGCGCTGCTGGTGGCACTGTCGATCGCGTTCACCCTCGCCACCGTGTCGGTGATCGTCGACCGAAAGTGGCTGAACAGTCTCGTCACCGCGTTCGGAACCGTCGCCGTGGCCATCCCCAATTTCGTCACCGGCGCAGTGCTCGTCGTGCTGTTCGGTGTCGTCTGGGCCGTGCTGCCCGCCGGCGGCATCCCGCGCAGGGGGCTGCTCGACGATCCCGGGATCTCGGTGCAGTATCTGCTGCTGCCCGCGGTGTGCCTGGCGCTGCCCATCGCCGCTGCCCTGACCCGCTTTCTCACCGAGTCGCTGCGCAGCCACATGGCCGAACCCTATGTGACCACGGCACGGGCGTTGGGCATCTCCCGGCGACGCATCGTCCTCACCCAGGCGCTGCCGAACGCGCTGCCGTCGACGATCACCGTCCTCGGCCTCCAGATCGGCCACCTGATCGGCGGCGCGGTGCTCGTCGAGGCGATCTTCGCCTGGCCCGGACTCGGGCACCTCATCGAACGGGCCATCGCAAGTCGCGACTACCCCGTGGTGCAGGTGATGTTGCTGTTCTCCGTCGCCCTGTTCGTCGTGATCCAGCTGGCCACCGATCTCGTCAACGCCACCCTCGACCCCCGGATCCGATTGGGAGACAAAGCATGAGCACCGCCGTCGCCGCGCAGCCCGAGGATTCGGTCGACGACCGGGACAGCAGGTGGACCGCGCTGACCGGTGGCCGGGGCCTCGCAGGAGTGATCCTGGTCGGGCTGGTCGCCGCGGCCGGTCTGCTCGCGCCCTGGCTCGCCCCCTACGCACCCGACGCCCAGCTCGCGGGCGCCACGCTGCTCGCCCCGAACAGCGAACATCTTCTCGGCACCGATTCGGTCGGCCGCGACATCCTGTCTCGCACGCTCTACGGGATCCGGGTGGACTTGCTCGTCATCTTCCTCGCCGTCCCCATCGGCGCGGCGATCGGATCGATACTCGGGCTGGCGTCCACCCGCTTCTCCCTGCTCGACACCGCCCTGCAACGCGCCTTCGATCTGATCCTGGCCTTTCCCACGATCATCCTGGCAATCGCACTGACCATGGTCGTGGGGCCGGGGATGTGGACCATCGGGGCGGTGATCGTGCTCGCCGAGATCCCCATCTTCGGCCGGCTGACCCGCACGTCGGTGCTCACCGTCCGGCAGGCACCGTACGTCGAGGCCGCACGCACGGTGGGTGCGAGCGAGGGATGGATCCTGCGCCGCCACATCCTGCCCAACAGTCTCGAACCACTCACGGTGCAGTTGGCCCTGGCGATGTCGGTGGGCGTGTTCATCGAGGGCGCGATGAGTTTCCTCGGACTCGGTATCACTCCACCCACCCCGTCGCTGGGATCCCTAATCAAGGAGGGCACCCAGAATGCCTACCACTCGCCGCTGTTCGTCGTCGGCCCACTCTCGGTCGTCGTCGTCCTGGTTCTCGGACTGCTGCTGATCTCCCAATCCCTGGCCGCCCGCTCACGTCGGCGATGAACCGGTTCTCCGACAGCAAGGATTTTGTCGTGTCTCCTACTCTTCTCACCGTCCGCGACCTGCACATCGCCTTCGGCACCGACACTCCTGCCGTCGGGGGCGCCTCCTTCGAGATCCGGCGCGGCGAGACGGTGGCCATGGTCGGCGAGTCCGGTTCCGGAAAGTCGATGACCGCCCGTGCCATCCTCGGTCTGCTCCCCGAGGGCGCCGACACCGCCGGATCGATCGTCCTCGACGGCACCGAGATCCTCGGCGCCGCGGAAAGCGAACTGAACCGCCTGCGGGGCACGAAGGTGGCGTTGATATTCCAGGAACCGCAGAGTGCGCTCAATCCCGTGCGCCGGATCGGATGGCAACTGCGTGAAGCCTTCCGCGCCCACCGCTCGTTGTCGAAGGCACACGCGCGCCGCGCCGCCATCGAGTTGCTCGAGCAGGTCGAGATCCCCGATCCGCAGCGGCGTGTGGACTACTTCCCCCATCAGCTGTCCGGTGGGCAGAAACAGCGTGTCGCGATCGCCCTCGCGCTGGCCAACGACCCCGACCTGCTCGTCGCGGACGAACCCACCACCGCTCTGGACGTCACCGTGCAGGCAGAGATCCTTGCCCTGCTCGACCGTATCCGCCGCCGTACCGGAATGGGTGTGCTGCTCATCACCCACAATATGGGCGTTGCTGCCCGGCACGCCGACCGTGTGGTGGTGATGCGGCACGGACTCGTCGTCGAAACAGGCAGTGTCCATTCTTTGTTCGACGCACCCGAGCACCCCTACACGCGAACACTGCTGGCATCGGTGCCACGGCTACCCGAGCCCGGTAACACCCCTGCGACCGAAGCCGGCAGGGCCGGGGATCCAGTCCTCGAATTCGACGGCGTCACCGTCACCTATCCCGCCCGCCACGGCACGCCGGCGTTCTCCGCCGTCGACGGTGTCCACCTCGACATCCGTCGCGGAGAAGTTCTCGGGCTGGTCGGCGAATCCGGTTCGGGTAAGACCACCCTCGGTCGCGTCGCCCTAGGGCTCGTGCCCGTCAGCGCCGGACGCGTCGTGTTCGACGGTCACGACCTCGGTACGCTCTCCGCGCGTGAGCTCCGCGAGGTGAGGCGCAACGTCGCAGTCGTCCAACAGGATCCGGCAGCCTCGCTCGATCCCAGGCTCACCGTCGCCGCGAGCATCCGGGAGCCACTCGACGTCCACCGGGTGGGTACCGCAGCCGACAGGCGCGGGCGGGTGCTCGAACTGCTCGATGCCGTCCGCCTGCCCGCCTCGTTCGCCGGCCGCTTTCCGCATCAGCTGTCGGGTGGGCAGAAACAGCGGGTCGCGCTGGCGCGGGCGTTGGCGCTGAGCCCCCGGCTGCTCGTCGCCGACGAACCGACCAGCGCTCTCGACGTGTCGCTGCAGGCCGAAGTTCTCGAACTGTTCACGGAGATCCAGCGTGAGCTCGAGTTCGCGTGCCTGTTCATCAGCCACGACCTCGCCGTCGTGCACCAGGTGGCCGACCGGGTTGCAGTGCTCCAATCCGGAGCGGTGGTCGAAGAAGGTCCGGTGGAGTCGGTGTTCTCCGCTCCGCGCGAGGGGTACACGCGGGCGCTCATCGCTGCGGTGCCCGATCCTGTTCCGTCGGCGCGGCGCGCTTCCGAGCGTGTCGCCGTCTGAGTTCGGCAGAGTTCGCACGCCGAAACGAGGTTCGCACACGGTAGAGCTTGCGTGAACCTCGTTCGGGCGCGTCAACACCCGAGGGCGGGTCGGTCAGGCTTCGGGGATGTCGAGTCCGAAGGTCTCCCGCGTGATGACTTCGGGTTCGGGTCCGCCGCGCACGCCGGTGTCGAGTGCGTCGATGGCAGCGAGTTCCTCTGCGGTCAATTCGAAGTCGAAGATGTCGAAGTTCTCCGCGATCCGGGACGGCGTGACCGACTTGGGGATGGCCTGACGTCCCTGCTGCAGATGCCACCGGAGCATCACCTGCGCGGCGCTCTTGCCGTGAGCGCGGGCGATATCGCCGATCACAGGATCTTCGAGGGTAGACCCGTGGGATCCGTTGCGGTAGAAGGTGATGCCACCGATCGGAGACCATGCCTGCGATAGGATGCCGTGCTCGGCGTCGGCGGCGAGCAGGTCGGACTGACGGAAGTACGGGTGCACCTCGATCTGGTTGACCGCCGGCACGATCGAGGTCTCGTTCATCAGTCGGGTGAGATGGTCGGGCATGAAGTTGCTGACACCGATGGACCGGACCTTCCCGTCCGCGAGCAACTTTTCGAGAGCCTTGTACGCGCCGATGGTGAGATCGAATTCGCCCGGCAGCGCCTGGTGCAGGATGAGCATGTCGAGCCGGTCGACGCCCAGTTTGCCGATGCTCTTGTCGAAAGCGTGCAGGGTCTTGTCGTAGCCGTAGTCGGTGATCCAGACTTTCGTCTCGAGGAAGACATCGTCGCGGTCGACGTCCGACCGCGCGATCGCTTCGCCGACCTGCCGTTCGTTGAGGTACGCGGCGGCGGTGTCGATATGCCGGTAGCCGACGTCGAGAGCCGTGGTCACGGCGTCGACGGTCTGCTCGGGAGGCGTCTGGAAGACCCCGAAACCCAGAGCCGGCATCGTGATGCCGTTGTTCAGGGTGATCGATGGGGGTGTCATGTCCCCACCCTAGGTCTCCCACGGCAAGGTCACGGCCGAACCGCGACCTTCGATCCAGGGCAGGCCCACCTGTGAACGCGAGACCGCCCCGAGAGGACTCGCCGTCCGGAGTTACTTCAGGAAGCTGAAGAAACCGGGCGTGTGCACCTCACGCAGGCGGGTGAGCTTGCGGTAGGAGATCAGCCAGACACCGTCGACCTTGCGGTATTCCTCGTGATAGTGCCCCCACCCGTGGAGCGACTCCTCGACGCCGTCGTTGTCCCACCACAGCTGATCCTCCATCGCCCAGATTCCACGGGCGGTGGTGTCGGATTCGAGGACGATCTCCGGGCAGTGACCGTGATGGGCCGAGGTGATCGATACCGGCCCGTCGAGGAAGTTGCTGATGGCGTGGGTCAGTGCCTCGCGGCCGACGACGCGGCCGGCTTCCTCGCCGGTGCTGGGCTGCTTGTCGCTGGGCAGCCCGCCCCACGTCTCGCTCACCACGTCCTCGGTGTGCAGGGTCGGGTACAGCTCCCACTGCTTGGTGTCCATCACCCGCAGCCGGGCCGAGAAGACCTGCTGGATCTCGTGGATGGCGAGGAGTTGCTCTGCGGCAGACATATCGCTCATCGGGAGGCCCTCGCAAGCAGCTCGCGAGCCTCGGCGCTTCCGTCGAGCACGCGGGCGGTGCGGCGCTTGATCTTCCAGCGTCCGTCGATGCGGGCGAGTTCGAAGCGGTTGGCCGTCACCCGCCACACCCGGAACGAATCGGAATCGAGGTTGCGGCGCAGCAGCAGGGAATGGCAGGTCGCGACGGCGGTATCACCGTCGACGCGGATGTGGACCGGGTCGAGCAGGTGGCCGCATCCCTCGTTGATGTAGTCCTGGTGCGGCCGGGTGCGAACCATCTCGGTGATGGCGTCGCGACCTTCCATCACCCGGATGTCGATGTCGTAGACCGCATCCTCCGCCCACAGCTCGCCCACCGCGTCGGCATCGCCGGCGTCGACGGCCGGACCGTAGGCCGTGAGCACCTCGTGGATGGCGGCTTTGTCCTCGAGAAGCTGCACCCGCTCGACGAGCGAAGCCACCAGGTCTGCGGTGTCGGTCATGACGATCCTTCCGAATGCGGGCGGTCGTGTCGACGGCAGAGCTGTGCCGTCCCGCGTCTGTCTACCGGCCTCGCGTCGCTGCCGCCCGCAGTGTCCCGGTGAGCGGAAGTACACGATCGAACAAGATCGATTTCGTGGACGAATCCTTGGTATAGGCATCGATTGTTCGTTCCGCCGGATCCCGGCCGCCTCGTCGTCCCATTCAACGGAAATGTCGGTGCGCGCTCACATCTCGGCTGGGACTGTTCGACACGCCACACCTGCACAGCGCAGGTCGCTCCGCATCGCGGAGCACACCCCCCTCACGCAGTCCCGGCTCGTCAGCAGCCGATTCCCAGGAAGAGTCACCGTCATGGGTCAGGTATTGGACAGGATCATGCAGCACGCGGAGGAGATCCGCGCCGAGGGTGTCGAGGGCGACAAGATCATGCGCCTCACCGACACCTCCGCGAAGCGTCTGCGCGACTCCGGCATCATCCGCACCTTCCAGCCGAAAGAATACGGCGGTTTCGAAGGCCACCCGCGTGAGGCTGCCGAGACCATCATGGCGCTCGGTGCACTCGACGGCGCGACGGGCTGGGTCGCCGGCATCGTCGGCGTTCATCCGTGGGAGCTCGCCTTCTTCGACCCCAAGGCCCAGGAAGAGATCTGGGGCGAAGACAACGACATGTGGATGGCGTCGCCGTACGCACCGATGGGTGTCGCGGTGCCCGTCGACGGCGGTTACATCCTCAACGGCCGCTGGTCGTTCTCGTCCGGCACGGACCACTGCGGCTGGGTCATGATCGGTGCCGCGGTCGGCGACAAGGACGGCAACCGCACCGGCAAGGTGCTGCACGTCGTGCTCCCCCGCTCCGATTACGAGATCGACCAGGACAGCTGGAACGTCATCGGCCTGCGCGGCACGGGCTCGAAGGACCTGATCATCAAGGACGCCTTCATCCCCGAGCACCGCACGATCGACGCCGACATCGTCCTCAGCGGCAACGGCTGGCGGCACGCGGGTCGCGACGAGACGCTGTACAAGTTCCCGTTCTCGTACATCTTCCCGCTGGGCATCACCTCGTCGCTGATCGGCATGACCGAGGGCGCACTGGCCTGCTACATCGCAGCGCAGAAGGAGCGCGTCCAGGTCACGGGCATCCCGATCAAGGAAGACCCGTACGTTCTGTTCGCCATCAGTGAGGCCGCTTCCGAGATCTCCGCATCGCGACTCGCACTGCTCGAAACCGTCGACCGGTTCTGGGACAAGACGGACCGCGGCGAGGAGATCAGCTTCGAGGAGCGCGCCATCGGGCGTCGCACCCAGATCTCGGCCGCATGGCGGGCCGTGCGGGCGATGGACGAGATCTTCGCGCGTGCCGGCGGTGCCGCGGTGCACCTGAAGACGCCGATGCAGCGCTTCTGGCGCGACGCGCACGTCGGCCTGACCCACGCCATCCACGTGCCCGGCCTGATCTACCACTCCGCAGCCCTGACGCAGCTCGGTGGCGACCCGCAGGGTCCCTACCGCGCGATGATCTGATCCCCTTCACTTTCGAGGACGATGACATGACTGAACTGAGAGGTCTCGGCTACCTCCGCATCCAGACGCAGGACGTGCCGCGCTGGCGCACCCTGCTTCTCGACGGCCTCGGCATGGCCGAGGGTTCGGGCCCGGAAGCAGACGGCTTCTACGCCCGCATCGACGAGCGTCGCTCGCGCATCCAGGTGCTGCCCGGCGATTCCGACAAGGCACTGGCCGTGGGCTGGGAGGTGCGTGACGAGTTCGCGCTCCAGCGGGTCCGTGAGGCTGTCGAGAAGTCGGGACGCACCGTCGAGGTGCTCTCGCACAAGGAAGCGACCTACATCGACGCGGAAGGCGCGATCGCGTTCAACGATCCGGCCGGAACCCGCCTCGAGGTGTTCTTCGGACCGGTGCTCGACCACAGCCCGGTCGTGACGCGGGGCGGCGGACGCTGGGTGACCGGCGGACTCGGCCTCGGCCACGTGGTGCTGCCCACGGCGAACTTCGACGAGACGTACGAGTTCTACACCCAGGTTCTGGGCTTCCTGCCGCGCGGCTCGATCCGCCTCGACGAGGACGGACTCGTCCGGGTGCGCTTCCTCGGCATCAACGAGCGTCACCACAGCCTCGCGCTGTGCCCGGCTCCGCCGAACGAGGAGCCCGGCCTGGTCCACCTGATGACCGAGGTCGACACCCTCGACGCGGTCGGTCAGGCGCTCGACCGGGTGAATCGCCTCGACTTCTCGATCTCGTCGACGCTCGGCCGGCACACCAACGACAAGATGATCTCGTTCTACGTCCGTGCACCCGGAGGCTGGGACCTCGAGTTCGGCACCGAGGGCATGCTCGTGGACGAGCGTCACTACACGTCCGAGGAGATCACCGCGGACGCGTACTGGGGCCACGACCAGTCGGGCTCCGAGCCGCTGAAGGCGTTCCTGCCGCCGACAACCTGACATCGGGCTGTTCCACCCCGTTCGAAAAATGCACCGCGACGCTGGTCGCGGTGCATTTTTCGTTCTGTCCTGAAATTCGTTCTTCCCTCGGATCGTGAGCGGCGCTACAGTCGTACACATATTGATCGGTCGATCAATCACCGCACGATCACGCCTCGGAGAAGAACATGTCCGAAGTTCTAGACAACCCCTCGTCCGTCATGGGTCGCGTCGGCCTGCTGCTCGAACCGTTCCGCGATACCGACGGCCTGACGCTCACCGAACTGTGCCGCCGTACAGGTTTTCCCCGCTCGTCCGCGCACCGCATGCTCCTGCAGCTCGTGCGGGTCGGGTGGATGCGACGCACCGGAACCACCTATCACCTGGGCCCGAAGATCGTCGAACTCGGCGCCCTCGCGCAGACCCACGACCGCATCCACAGCGCCGCCCTCCCCGCCATGTACGAACTGCATCGCGAGACCGGACTGGTCGTCCACCTGACGGTCCTCGACGGGGAGCAGCTCGTCTACCTGGAGAAAGTGAGTGGCATCCGGGTCGCGGACAGCTCGTGGGCAGGGCAGCGGCAGTCCGCCGAGGAGACCGTCGCCGGCTTGGCGCTACTGGCTCGCCGCGACGGAACCCACCCCGCGCTGGAAGACGGCAACGGCTGCGCACTGGTCGACGGCGTGGTGCACGGCGGTACCTGCTTCCGCCACATGGTCGCCGCCTTTGCGGCCGGAGACGGTGAGATCGCCGCGCTGTCGCTGGCCGGCCCGGACGAGATGATCCCCGAGGATGCGGCCCGGCGGGTACGCCGAGCAGCCGACCGTCTCGAAGTGACGCTGGCCACTCGGTAAACGTCCTGTTACAGTTGCCGCCGAAGGATTGATTGATCGATCGATCAATACACGGACACACACCTTGGGAGGATTTCGTGACACGCACTGCCGAGTTTCCCGATGCCGTCATCGCGCGCGTTGCCGGCCTTCTGGACGAGTTCCACAGCGGCGATCACCTCACCCTCTCCGAGCTGTCGACCCGCACGGGCCTGCCCCGCTCGTCCACCCACCGCTTGCTCACCCAACTCGCCGAACACGGCTGGGTGAGCAAGCGTGGCAAGGCGTACGCCCTCGGACGTACGCCGCTCGAATGGGGCGCGCTGGCGCGCAACCACGACCGCCTGCACCGCGCAGCGCATCCCGTCCTGCACGACCTGCATTCGGCGACCGGTCTCGTCGTCCACCTGGCCGTGCTCGACGGCGGCGACGTGCGTTACGTCGACAAGGTCGGTCGCGGACCTCTCGCATTACCCTCGCGCGTCGGTGGCCGGCTGCCCGCCCACCGCACCGCACTCGGCAAAGCACTTCTGGCCCACACTCGGCTCGATACCGCTCGCGCCGCGGCAGGATGCTTGCCCGCCGGAACCGTGCGAGTCGAGACCCTGCTGCCCCGCAACGAGATCGCGCATATTCGCGAGCGGCACATCGCGCACGAGCGCGAGGAGTCGACGCCGGGTGTCGCGTGCGTGGCGGCACCCATCGGTAACGGTCGCACCTGCGCAGGTGCACTGTCCGTGACGGGGCCCGTCGAGGCCGTCGACACCGTCGGCCTGGCCACTCCGGTCCGACTCGCCGCACGGGCGGTCTGGCGCGCCCTGTCCCAGAACGACTCGCCGCAGCACGCCGACTGACCCCCCTGGTCAGCGCACCAGTGCCTGACCTCCGTCCACCGGAAGCGAGTGACCGGTGATGTAGCGGGCGGCCTCGCTGCACAGGAAGACGACGGCGGGGCCGATGTCGGTCTCGGGATCACCGAGACGCCCGAGCGGAATCGAACTCGCATAGGCGGCGGCCTCGTCCGGTTCACGTTCCGCCCACTGCTGCATGGCGACCGAATCTGCCAGCGGAAGAATGCAATTGACTCGAATGCCGTCTGCCGCCCACTCGCAGGCGGCGGTACGGGTGAGCACCCGGATCGCCTCCTTCGCCGCGGCGTATCCGCCGGTTCCCGACGGATTCCACCGGATGCCGGCCGCCGAACCGAGGTTGACGATCGAGCCGCCGCCGCGCAGATGCGGGTAGCACGCCCGCATCATCCGCCAGGTGGCGGTGGGGCCGGACTCCATGCCGCCGCGGTAGACGGCTTCGTCGAGTTCGAGCAGGGTTCCGGGCGCAGGAGACTGAGCGTTGTTCACGAGAATCGTGAGTCCGCCGAACTCGCGCACCACGTCGGCCACGGTCGCCTCCACCGCTGCACCGTCGGTGACATCGCACACGAACGGTACTGCGCGGCCACCCCGCGATTCGATCTCGACCGCGGTGGCGCCGATCGTTTCCGCGGTGCGGCCGACCACGGCCACCGAGGCCCCGGCAGCGGCAAGGGCAAGAGCGATTCCGCGTCCGATACCCTGTCCGGCACCGGTCACGAGGGCGGTACCGCCGGCGAGGGGCGTGGTGGGAACGATCGGTTCCATGCGGGAGACAGCCATGCATACTCCTGAAGACGTCGATACGGGGCGTCCATTGATCGGTTGATCAATGGATGTGGCACAATACGGTCCGAGAGCAGGCCTCGCTCAGGCCTTACGAGAGGACGACGGTGGACCCGCACGAGCGAAAACGGCAGATACTCGACAGGTCGGCGGAGATCTTCGCCCGCAAGGGAGTCACCGCCACCACCATCCGCGAGATCGCGGACGCGGTCGGGGTCTATTCCGGGGCGCTCTACCACTACTTCCCGTCCAAGGAAGCGATCGTCACCGAACTCATCCGCGAGTACATCACCGATCTCAACGGACGATGCCGCGAGGTGCTGGCGCGTTCTCTGCCGCCGATCGAACGGCTCGAGGCACTCGCTCAGATCGCGCTGGAGACCTCCGAGGACTATCACGGCGCGACGTCCATCTGGCGGCGCGAAGGTGAGTACATGCGCGAACGCGTCGTGGAGGCCGACATGGTCTCTACGGCCGATGCCATGGAAGTAGCCTGGCGCGAAACCATCCGGGACGGCATCGCGGAGGGCATCTTCCGCACCGACGTCGATCCCGAGACGTTCCGGGAATTGATCTACGACGCCGTCTGGCACGCCTCCCGCTGGTACCGGCCCGGACCGAACCGCACCCTCGCCGACCTCGCGCGAACCATCGTGTCGTTGTTCGTCGACGGATTCCGTCGACGCGACGTGTGATCCGTCCCGCCGCATCCGGCGGGACGGATCATCGGATCACTCCGCCGAACCGGCGAGGTTCTCCTCGACCTCCTTGTGCCACGACTCTAGCGCACGGGAGGTGTCGACCTCGAACTCGAAACGCTGCGTCATGTCGGGCGTGACGTCCTCGAGATCGACGTAGAACTGGCTGTACCAGCGACGCAGCTGGTAGACCGGGCCGTCCTCCTCGGTGAGGAGCGGATTCTCGATGCGGGACTTGTGCTTCCAGATCTCGATGTCCTGCTTGAACTGCTCCTCGAGACCGTCGGTGAACAGCGTCGCCATCTCGGCGGCCTGCTCCTCGGACATGCCCTCGATCTTCTTGACGATGGTGCCGAACTGCAGCACGAACGAATTGTTCGTCACCGGGTAGTGGCAGTTGATCAGCTTCGACTCGATCGTCGTGCCCTCGGACACCGTGTAGATCGTGTCCAGCATGAAGGACGGACCGTAGTAGAAGGCATCCGAGATCGTCTGTGCCTCCGGCAGATCCATCTGCACGCCGGTCTTGATGTCGTCACGCCCGTAGGAGCGCATGTGCTGGCCGGCGATGTGCCCGTCGAAGACGTTCTTGAAGTACTCGGGCATCTGGAAGTGCACGTAGAAGAAGTGCGCCATGTCGACGACGTTGTCGACGATCTCGCGGCAGTGCGAGCCCTCGACGTGGATGGACGTCCACGTCCAGTCGCTCCACTCGCCGTCCTCGTAACCCTCGATCTCGGGGATCGCGAGCTCAGGGGTGGGCTCGCTGCCCTGCGGGCAGTGCCAGACGAAGAGAACGCCGTTGCGCTCCATGGTCGTCCACGCCTTGGTGCGGCCGAGCTTCGGCGTGCGGCGCGCGTAGGGCACCTCTACGCAACGACCCTGGCCGTTCCAGCGCCAGTCGTGGAACGGGCAGGAGATGTTGTCACCCTTGATCTCGCCGCGCGCGAGGTTTCCGCCCATGTGCCGGCAGAAGGCGTCGAGCACGTGCAGCTTTCCTGCCGTGTCGGCGAAGACCACCAGGTCGGTGCCGAACACCTTGACCTGGTGCGGCTTTCCGTCACGGAAATCCTTTGCGAGGCCGATGCAGTGCCATCCGCGCGCGAAGCGGGTGGGATTGGAACCGGGATCGATATTGCGGATCTCGATCCGCTCCTGGGGGACGGTCATGGGTTTCTCCTGGGCTGACGAGGGGTGAAGGCGAACGACAGTCACCGGGCAGAGGTGACTGACTCCGTGGAAGCGAGAGGGGCGATGGTGGGGTCGACCCGGTGGCTGGGCTGGATCACACCGTCGGACACCGCCGCGTCCACCGTGCGGTCGAGTGCCTCGCAACGCATCACGTAGGCACCGGAGCCGACGGCCGCTGCGGCCGCGATCTCGTGGCACGACTGCCGGGCCTCGTCGGACCACTGGATGCTGGTATGAGCGGGGCTGTACTTCGCGACGAGCACGCGAGCGTCACAGGTGTGACAGGCGAGCGACTGCATTGTTTGCCGGTTCCCTTCCTCGGATGCGTCGAGCCTAGGAACCGCGATGTGTCCGGCGACACAGCTTTTCAGCCCAGTGGAACAAACCGGTGTCAATCGGGCACGCGACGCGGGATGCGGACCCGGAAGGTCGAACCGACGCCCTTCTCCGACTCCACCTCCACCTGTCCGTCGTGCGCCGCGACCAGCGCGGCAACGATCGACAGCCCCAGGCCGGTGCCACCGGAGGCACGGGTGCGTGACGCATCGGCGCGGTAGAAGCGTTCGAAGACGCGCTCGCGATCCTCCGGGTCGAGACCCGGCCCGGTATCGGACACCTCGAGGATGACGTCGGCATCCGAGGTACCCACCCGTACCGTGACGTCGGCCTCGGGCGGGGTGTGGGTGAGGGCGTTGGTGACGAGATTGCCGAGCACCTGACGCAGCCGCGCGTCGTCGCCGAGCACCTCGGGAGTTCCCGGGCCGTCGATCACCTCGAGTTCGATGTGCCGACCGGGTGCGACGGCCCGCGCGCCGTGCACGGCGTCGGCCGCCACTGCAAGGAGGTCCACCGGAGATCGCTCGAGTGGTCGCTGCTCGTCGAGGCGCGCGAGCACGAGCAGATCCTCGACCAGCAGACCCATGCGCCGCGCCTCGCGTTCGATGCGATCCATGAGCATGCCCGTGTCCGTGCTCGCGCCCTGCCGGTACAACTCGGCGAAGCCCCGGATGGTGGTGAGTGGGGTCCGCAATTCGTGACCGGCGTCGGCGACGAATCGACGCATCTTCTCCTCGGAGCGTCGCGCCGACTCCTCCGACGCCTCCGTCGCCGCGAACGCCGTCTCGATCTTGCCGAGCATCGCGTTGAACGTCACCGACAGCCGCCCGATCTCGGTGCGGGGATCTCGCTCGGGGACCCTTTCGCTCAAGTCTCCTTCTGCGATGGCCGCGGCGGTGCGTTCGACCTCGTCGAGCGGACGAAGGCTCCTGCGTACGACGAAGCCCCCGGCCACCGCGAGTGCGACCAGCACACCGGCACCGATTCCGGTCTGCAGCACCACGAGCCGGTTCACGGTGTCCTCGGTCTCCGCGAGACTCATGCCGACCGTGGTGATGACGCCGCCGGCACTCTCGGTGTTCAGCACGCGCCAGTCGTAGTCGCCGTCGCCGGTGGAACCGACCGTGACCGGCCCGTCGGTGGCACCCAGCGGAACGTCCGGTGCAGTGGGCGCGTCGTTGACCAACACGAGCACCTGCCCGTCCGAATTCGTGACCCGGACGTAGAACGGACTCGGAGGGCGCTGCGAACTCGGGCTGTCCGGTGGCCTGGGAAGAGGCGGCGGGGCGTCGGGGCGCGCCCACGTGCGGGCGGCGTCCTCGAGATCCCGGTCGACGCGAGCGAGCAGCGATTCCTGCAGCGCGGACGTCACGGCCACACCCGATGCGAGCAGACCGATGCCTGCCAGCACCACGAGTGCCGCCACCAGCGTCCATCGCAGCGGAAGCGCCCGCAGACGGGTCATGTGCGTGGTTCTCGCATCACGTAGCCGACGCCCCGGACGGTGTGGATCAGGGGAACCTCGCCGGTGTCGACCTTGCGGCGCAGGTACGAGACATACGATTCGACGACGCCGACCTCTCCGCCGAAGTCGTAGTTCCACACGTGGTCGAGGATGCGGGGTTTGCTCAGCACCGTCCCCGCATTGAGCATGAAATAACGCAGCAAGGTGAATTCGGTGGGCGACAACGACACCGGCTTGCCGGCCTTGAACACCTCGTGGGTGTCCTCGTCGAGTACCAGATCGGCAAAGGTGATGCGTGAGTTCCGCTCGGTCTCGGACGTCTTGCCGGCGCGGCGCAGAATCGTGCGCAGCCGGGCGATGACCTCCTCGAGGCTGAAGGGTTTGGTGACGTAGTCGTCGGCGCCGAGGGTCAGTCCTGCAACCTTGTCCTCGACGGCGTCCTTCGCGGTCAGGAACAGCACAGGCGCATCGCAGCCGTCGGCACGCAGGCGGCGCAGCATGCCCATGCCGTCCATCCCCGGCATCATCACGTCGAGGATCACCGCGTCGGGCCGGAACCGCCGGGCCTTGTCGAGACCTTCCGCGCCGTTGCTCGCGGTCTCGACCTCGAAGCCCTGGAACCTCAGGCTCACCGACAGCAGTTCGACGATGCTCGGCTCGTCGTCGACGACGAGCACGCGCGCCTCGGGAGTACGGTCGGTCACGAGTCGATTGTCGCGCGTGAGACTGATTCTCCGCTCGAGGATTCCTGGCAAGTTCCTGTGAGCCCTGATTGCCAGGAAGTTGCCAGGAAAACCCCACGGAACCTCGAGACGGCGGGTGTGTGCTGGTGGAGTGGACAACGGCTATCAGCAGACCGCGAGCAGACTGCACGCGTTCAACCGATACGAGATCAAGTACTTCGTCGACGAGATGAAGGTTCCGGAACTGCGGCGCGAGCTGGCAGCACGCATGGACTCCGACCCGCATTCTCCGCACGGGGGCTACCCCGTGACATCGCTGTACTACGACACTGCCGATCTGCGCTTCTACTGGGAGAAGATCGAGGGCCTGAAGTTCCGGCGCAAGGTGCGGATGCGCTTGTACGGCGACCCGGCCGAGTGCACCGACGGCACGCCGGTGCAGGTCGAGATCAAGCAGCGCGTCAACCGCGTCACGCAGAAACGACGCATCGCGCTGCCCTACGCCCGCGCCCGGCGCTGGCTCGACGGTCGCGAGGACATCGAATGCGATGCGTCGCAGCGGCCGTTCGTTCACGAGGTGAGCGCCCTCGTCGGCAACCTCGATCTACGACCGATCGTGACCACCGGCTATCTGCGGGAAGCCTTCGTCGGACGCGACGCCGATCTCGGCCTGCGTGTGACGATCGACCACAAGGTGCACGGCCGGGACCGCGACTTCCACTTCGCGTCGGGAGCGAAGAACCGCTTCATCATCCCGCCGAAACTGGCCATCGTCGAACTCAAGGCCAACGAGCGGGTGCCCTACTGGGCCACCGACCTCACCGCCCGCCTCGACATGTCGGTGGTGCGGGTGTCGAAGTACTGCCAATCGGTCCAAGCGTTCGGGCTCGCTCCGCGCTCACGCCTCGGCTCTCCCGAGCTGATCCTGCCCGCAGGCTCGGACACCGGCGTGCCCGACGACCTCCTACGCACCACTCCGGTCTCCACGCACTGATCTCTTCTTCGGACAAGGACTTCCATGAATCTCGATTTCCACGATCTCAGCGGCACGTTCACAGTGTTCGACATCGTTGTGTCGCTGACGTTGTCGTTCCTCCTGTCGAGCGTGATCGCGTGGGTCTACCGCTACACCCACAAGAACGTCTCCTACAGCCAGTCCTACGTGCAGACGCTCGTGCTGTGCGGCATGATCATCAGTCTCATCATGCTGGTGGTCGGCTCGAACATCGCCCGCGCGTTCGCCCTCGTCGGCGCTCTGTCGGTAATCCGATTCCGTAACGCCATCAAGGAAACTCGTGACGTCGGGTTCATCTTCCTGGTTATGGCCATCGGTATGACCACCGGCACACGTTTCTATGTCCTCGCCGTCGCCGCCACCATTGCGATCTGCCTGGTGCTGTTGATCATGAACAAGTTCGACTGGTTCAAGCACGACGTGCGTCGCCAGGTGGTCAAAGTCCAGGTGCCACCGGAGCCCGAGTACATCGCAAGGGTGGAGGACGTACTCATCGAGCACTGCACCGAATTCGAGCTCGTCTCCACCGAATCCGCTCGCTCCGGCGCCCTGACCGAGCTGTACTACACCGCGCAGATGAAGAAGGGGGTTCAGGCGAGCACGCTGATCACCGCCCTGAACGCCGTCAATACGGGCCAGCGCGTCACCGTCCTGACCGGATACGACCAGACCGATCTGTGATGAGCACACCGACCCCGCCCCGGAGCCGGCTGCGGCACCGGATACCGAAATCGTTGCGGCAGCATTGGAAACTGCCTGTCGCACTGATCGCATTCGTCGCGGTTGTCGCGTCGGTGTTCGGAGCGACGAGGGTTCGCCCCTACATCACCGGCGACGCGACGATCATCGCCTCGGTGATCACGCAGAACATCACGGGCACAGTCGATCTGTTCGACGCCTCCGTCACCCACGAGTTGTCGATCGAGATCGGCGATGCGGAATACGACGACATGATCTCCACCTTTCAGAAGGAAGGCGACAAGAAGTGGGTCACCGCCTCCGTCGTCATCGACGGCACGCGGATCGACGATGCCGCGGTGCGGTTGAAGGGCAACTCGACGCTCATGGGTGTGCGCGGAGAGGACGCGGCCGGGAACCGGCCCGAGGGCATGGTCCCGCCCGAGGGCATAGAACCGCCCGAAGGCATGGAACCGCCCGAAGGGTTCGATCCCGCCCAGGGCCCGCCCGGCATGGGAGGTATGGCGCAGGCGACGCCGGACGACCCGACCTCCCTGCCCTTGCTCATCAGCTTCGACGAGAACGTCGAGGGTCGCGCCTATCAGGGCATGACCGAACTCTCGGTCCGGCCCGGCTCCCCCGTGCTCAACGAGGCGATGGCACTGTCGCTCACCGCCGAGACCGGCCAGCCCACCCAGCGCTACGCGTACACGGTGTACTCCGTGAACGACAGCGCAACGACCACCCGGCTCGTACTCGAACACCCCGATGGCACCTATGCCGACAGCCTGTTCGATTCCGATGGATATCTCTACAAGGCGGATGCGTCGTCGCGGTTCGAGTACGTCGGCGACGACCAATCGGACTACTCCGAGCAGTTCGAGCAGATCAATGCCGCCGACTCGGGCACGCTGCAGCCGATCATCGATTTCCTGAAGTGGCTGGATTCCGCCGACGACACCGAGTTCGACGCGCACCTGGCCGACCGGGTGGACGTCGACTCCTTCGCCCGCTACGTCGCCACACAGAATCTGCTCGTCAACAGCGACGACATGGCCGGACCCGGCCAGAACTACTACCTCTGGTACGACCTCGAGACCGAGAAGCTGTCTGTGGTGTCGTGGGATCTGAACCTGGCGATGCAGGGCGATACGAGCGCCGGCCCGCACGACACGATATCGATGATGGGTCCGGGTGGCGGCGGTGCGGGCGGCGCTGGGGGCGGAATGCGCCCGGGCGGCGGAGGACTGCCTCCGGGCATGCAGGCCGGGGAGCGACCCGAAGGCATGCCCGAGCGTATGCCCGGAGGCGACACCGCAGGTGAGGCGCCGCGAGGCGGCAACAGCTTGAAGACCCGCTTCCTGGACTCCGACGCCTTCACGTCGCTGTACGAAGAGGCGTACCGCGACCTGTCCGAGCAGATCTACGGCAGCGGACTGGCCCTCGACGTGCTCACCGAGGTGGCCGCGTCCGTCCCGACCTCCGACACTCTCACGGCGGAAACGTTGCAGGCCGCTGTCGACTCGATGCGCTCGTGGATTCAGGCACGCACCGAGGCTCAGCGTCAGTGGCTAATGTCGGGCCATGACTTCTGAGGAGATCCTGCTCGTCGAACAACGCGACGCGGTCCGCATTCTCACGTTCAACCGACCGAATGCGAGGAATGCGTTGAGCTCGGCGCTCATCGAGACACTGCGCGCCGAACTCCGGGCGGCCGACGCCGACGACGCGACGAGCGTTGTCGTGCTCACCGGCACCGACCCGGCCTTCTGCGCCGGACTGGACCTGCAAGAGCTCGGGCAGAACGGCGGGAACCTGTCGCTGATCGGCGACGGAGACATCCCCGTCGGGCACCCGTGGACACCGCTGTCCAAGCCCGTGATCGGCGCCGTCAACGGTGCGGCGATCACCGGCGGTCTCGAGATGGCCCTGGCCTGCGATTTCCTCGTCGCCTCCGAGCGCGCTCGATTCGCCGACACCCATGCCCGCGTCGGCGTTCTGCCGGGCTGGGGACTCACGCAGCGCCTGCCTGCGGTCGTGGGTCCGGGTTTCGCGCGCCGCATGAGCCTGACGGGCAACTTCGTCGGCGCCGAGGAGGCACTGCGCGTGGGCCTGGTGACGCAGGTCGTCGCACACGACGACCTCCTCGATACTGCGGTGGAGATCGCGCGGACGATCGCCGGCAACGATCAGCCGGGAGTACGCGCGCTGCTCGGCTCGTACCGCCGCGCGGAGGAGCATGTCGCCGAACCTGCCCTGCGTGTCGAACAACAGACATCGGAAGCGTGGATGCGCGAGTTCTCCCCGGCGCGTGTGGCCGAGCGGCGCGCCGAGGTGATCGAACGAGGAAAAGCCCAAAACGCCCATAGGTGACTATATTTCGGTCAATTCGGACTTCAAGATCACAAATGAATCACAGACGCTCGCGTCGGCTAACAAGATCACGGGGTAATTGAGACGTTTGGGGTGGGAGTGAACGAGTGCGTGTCCCCGGACTCGTTCACTCCCTTCCACGTGAAAGAACGACAACGGAGGCACAACATGCTGCTCGGATCCCTCGGTCTCACCCTCGTCGGCCTGCTCGCCGGTCTCGGCATCATTCTCTGACAGCCACACAGGCCGACGTCGCGCCCGCACCCCCCTTGCGTGCGGGCGCGACTCGTCCTCAATCGGCCGAGTCCCGAGGGTGCACCTCAGGGGTCCGGAAAACCGGTTCTTCCCTACGTTTCTCGGACATCCTCTTCTCGAATTCCTCCTTCTCCCGGTCGATCGTCTCCGGATCGACTTCCTCGCCCGACGGCACGGGTCCGGGATCGGTACCGGGTGCGCCCTGACCGGGATCGGCCGCGTCGATCTCGTTCGAGCCGGTGTTCTTGACGGGGAGAAACGGTTCCATACTGGCCATGGAAACGGGTTCCCTTCCGGTTCACGGACAAACACCCCGGGACCTTTGCACGCGATTCGATGCGGACCGAAGAGGATCTAACTCAGGAACAGGCGAACGATGCGGTGGCCGTCGAGTTCGCCGACGGTCAGCCGATGCCCGTCACACTCGACGGTCTCGCCGCCGCGAGGTAATTTCTGCAGGCGATACAGGACATAACCGGCGACGGTGTCGTAGGGCCCGTCGGGTAGCCGGATACCGGTGAGGCGGTAGAAGTCGTCGACGTGAAGGCGTCCGTCGATCGGTTGCACTGCCGGCGAGGTGCTCCGCCCGGAGTCCGGCGAGAGAGTCGAAGGCTCGACGAGAGGGTCGAACTCGTCACCGATCTCACCGACTATCTCTTCGACGATGTCCTCGATCGTGATGATTCCGGCAGTGCCGCCGTATTCGTCTACCACCAAAGCGATCTGGGCGTTGCCGCGGCGCATGAGCGTGAGGGTGGCCAGGGCGGGTTCGGAACCGGGTAGAGCCAGGATCGGACGGCACAGGTCGGCCACCCGGGTGGGTCCGGTCCCGGAATCGGCGAGGAGCAGATCGCGCAGGTGGACGAACCCGATCACGTGATCACTGGTGCCGGACACAACCGGAAAACGGCTGTGCGACTTGCTCAGTGCGATGGCGCGAGCCTCCGGTACCGTGCTGTCGGCGTCCAGGAAGTCCACCTCGGTGCGAGGGCGCATCACATCGGTCAGGCTCCGGGTTCCGGCGTCGAAAACCTCGGCGAGCACACTGCGTTCGTCCTTGGGAAGAGCATCGTGTTCGATCAGCATGTCACGGAGCTCGTCGTGAGTGATCTCCTCGTTCTTACGTGTCGGGTCGCCGCCGAGCAGTCGTACCAGGGCGTCGGTGGAGATCGACAACAGCCAGATCACCGGCCGCACGAGCGTGGCGAAACGATCCAGTGCCGGTGCGGTGGCCAAAGCCGTACCGGTGGCGCGCTGCAGAGCGACGCGTTTGGGTACCAGTTCACCGAGCACCAGCGACAGATACGCGATGACCAGGGTCGTACCGATCAAGGCCGTGGCGTCGGCGATGCCCTCGGACAATCCCCACCGACGCAGTGTGGGAGTCAGATCGGGGGCGAGAGTCGAGGCGCCGTATGCGGCGGAGAAGAAACCGGCCACGGTCACCCCGATCTGCACCGCAGACAGGAAACGGTTCGGATCGCGCGCGAGTGCCGCGGTGCGGCGACCGCGTCCCCCTCGCCGATCGAGCTCACGGATCTGACTTTCGCGCAGAGACACCAGCGCGATCTCGGTGGCGGCGAACACGCCCCCGACGAGCACGAAAACCAGCACCAACGCCAGATTGAGGAGCGCACCGGAGGTCATGGCGACATGTCGCGCTCAGCTCGGGGGGACAGGGATCTCGGACCGTCGGCCATATTCCGTACTCCTCGCCGGTGACTGCCTGTCTAGGAACAGCACAGCACAGCGGTCGGCGAGTTGCGAGCGGCCGGCACGAAGCAGACGGATGGGGTCGCTCTCACGCCGGTGGCCGGGCATCCATCTGTCGGATACCCGGCCACCGGTGATGAAGGGTGTCGGTCAGGCGGCGCTGTCGGCAGTGGGCATGAGCCGGGTGAGCACGTCGTTGAGGGTGATCAACCCGACCACTCGTCCGTCATCGGTGACCGTGGCCAGGTGGTTTCGGGTCTCCCGCATGGTGCGCAAGGCCTCGTACACCGGGACCTGAGCCTCCACCGTGAGGGCGGGCCTCATCAGCCGAGCCGCGGTCGCCCCCGGCTCTGCCGCGAGAGCGTCGCGCACGTGCACCACCCCGTCGACATGGCCGTTGCCCCGCACGAGCAGTCGCAGGTGCCCGGTGCGGCGGGCGGTCTCACGGATCAGCGCGGTGTCCGCCTCGGGCGGGACACTGCTCGGATGGGCATTCGGCCGGACGATGTCGCCGACCGTGAGCGCCTCGAGTTCGAGCGCGCTCGTCAGGTGCCCGTGGTACCGCTCGTCGAGGGTCCCGACGGTGGCCGAGTGCTCTACCAGGTGCCGCAGAGCGTCCGGATCCTGGCCCGCGGCGACCTGATCGACCGGGTCGACGCCGACCTTGCGGAGGCACCAGTTGGCCATGTGGTTGAGCTGGACGATCACCGGGCGTGCGACCCACATGAATGCGCGCATCGGGATTGCCAGCATGGTCGCCGATTTCTCCGGGTGCGCGATCGCCCACGACTTCGGGGCCATCTCCCCCACCACCAGGTGCAGGAAGGTCACGATGATCAGGGCGAGGACGAAACCTGCCACGTCGGCCAGCCACAGGGGTGCACCCCAGCCTTCGAAGGCGGGTGTCAACCAGTGGTGCACGGCGGGTTTGGTCACCGCACCGAGCGCGAGGGTGCACACGGTGATGCCGAGCTGGGATCCGGCGAGCAGGACCGACAGTTCGGAGGCGCTGCGCAGCGCGGCACGCGCGGCACGGCTGTTGGGCGCATCGTCTTCGAGGCGGTGCCTGCGGGCGGCGATCAGCGCGAACTCGACTGCGACGAAGAACGCGCTCGCTGCGATCAGGCCGACCGTGACCGCCAGCACGATCAAAGGGTTATCCATTGGTGTTCTCCGCTCCGCGCGAGCCGACGGTCGCGGTCGAGGTGCTCACGCGCACCATGGACGGCACATGCTTGTCCACCTCGAGCACCTCGGCGTGCAGGACACGTATGTGTGGCGCACTCTCGTGCACCAGATCGGCCGGATCCGGACCGAGAGCAATCGTGACGGTCTCGCCCACCTCCGGCAACCCGCCGTATTCGGTGATGACCAGGCCGGCGAGGGTTTCGTAGTCGCCTTCGGGTAGTTCGTGATCGAGGGTGCGGGCGACCTCGTCGAGGTGCACGTCGCCACGGATACGCCAGCCGTCGTCGTCGGGCACGATGACCTGTGCCTCGAGGGCCGGGTCGTGTTCGTCGGCGATCTCACCGACGAGTTCCTCGGCCATGTCCTCGACGGTGATCACCCCGGCGAAACCGCCGTACTCGTCGATGACCAGGGCCATCTCCTCGTTCTCCTCCGACAGGCGGGTGAGCACGTCGGGCAGGGGCAGCGTGGTCGGGACGATCACTGCCGGCCGCAGAGCCTGCTTCACGGATCCGGTGTCGGAGTCGCGGTCGAGCAGGTCGTGCAGGTGCACCACGCCGAGCAGGTCGTCGGCGCTCACACCGACGACCGGATAGCGGGTGTGCCCGGTGCTCATCTTCGCCAGCACCTGAGTGAGTGGTTCGTCCGAACGGACGTAGTCCACCCGGGCGCGCGGGATCATCGCGTGTTCGGCTGTGCGGGTGGGGAAGTCGAGGATCCGATCGAGCAGCGTGGACAGCTCCCGAGGCAACTCACCCGTATCGCGGGACTCGGCGACGATGTGTTCGAGATCGCGCGGAGTCGCCGAATGCTCCACGTCGTGTACCGGTTCGATGCGCAACATCCGCAGCAGCAGGTTCGACGAGGCATCGAACAAGGTGATCAGCCAGCCGAACACCTTCAGGTAGATCGTCGTCGACAACGCCAGCCACCGGGCCACCGGTTCCGGTCGCGCGATCGCGAGGTTCTTGGGAAACAGTTCGCCGAAGACCATCTGCACCACGGTGGAGAACGCCACCGCAAGCACGGTGCCGATCGCGATCCCGACGGCCGTGGGAATCCCGACGCCGCCGAGCAACTCTCCGAGACCGCTACCGATCAGCGGTTCGGCTACGTAGCCGACGAGCAGACCGGTCACGGTAATGCCCAGCTGGGCACCGGAAAGCATGAACGAGGTGCGGCGGGTGACCGACAGCGCGCGGCCGGCGGCATGATCGCCGGCTTCGGCGCGGGCCTTCAGACGGGAACGGTCCACGGCCATGTAGGCGAATTCCTGCGCGACGAAATAGCCGGTCAGCGCGGTGATGGCGAGGACTACGAGGATGCCGAGTGCGATACCTGCGACGGTCAGCACGGCCGGATCCGAGGTGCGGTGACAGACGGAGCGTCACACGGGGGCTGGGAGGGTCTTCGAGGTTTGCGCTTCGCGCGTCTCATGGCTCTCTCTGAAGTAGGAAACAACTACCCCGCCCAGGATACGGCCCTCCGAACCCGCATGGATGTTGTTCCTGGTCACATGGACGGGTACCCTTTCGATCCTCACGATCTCACCCGGAGGCGAGATGACCGACGAGCACGCGGCCGGATCCCCGTACCGCAACGGCGTCGGCAGCACCGCACTGGTTGCGGGTATCGCGGCTGCGGTGTTCGCCTTCGTGCCCTTCATCGGAGATTTCGTCACCGTTCCCGCCGGTCTGATCGCCGTGGTGTGCGGATGGATCGGCCTGAATCGGGTGGACAAGGGAATCGCGTCCAACCAGCGAGATGCGGTGATCGGCGGAGGTCTGGGGTTGGCGGCGTTGTTCGTCGTCTTCCTCGTATTCGCCGCGACGTCTGCCGCGTGACGCCTCGACGCACCCTCGTCGGCAGTAGGCGGCCTATCCCGGCAACGGAACGTTCTGCAGACGCAACTGGCCGCGTGCGAGGACCTTGCCTGTCGCGGTATCGGTGATGATCACGAGCCACAACTGCTGCGTTCGTCCCTGCTGCAACGGTTCCGCGGTCACCGATGCCCGGCATCCCGTCGTCGATCGCAGAAAATCGGTCGAATTGTTGACGCCGACGGCGAACTGCCCGCGATCGAGCACCGCAGCGCTCGCACCGATGCTGCCGGCACTTTCCACGATGGTCGCGTAGAGACCGCCGTGCACGACGCCCCAGGGGGTGTGGTGGTCGGGCCCCAGATCGACGTGGCCCGTCACCTTCGTGCCGGTGGCCTCTTCGACGACGAACCCGCTCGCCTCGACGAACCGGCTCGGTGCCTTCCGGCCGTAATCTTCGATCGTCGGGTGGTTCTCGACAGTTTCGGTCACGACGACTCCCTTGCATGGTCTGGCTTGGATATCCACAGTTAGCCACTTCCGGGCCCTGACTGTCAAGGATTAAGTCAGCTACGATGTGTGCATGCAGTGGCTCGACTACAGCACCGACAACTGCTCGGTCCAGCGCACCCTCGACGTCATCGGCGAGAAATGGACGATGATCGTCCTGCGCGAGGTGTTCAACGGTGTGCGACGGTTCGAGCAGATGCGCCGCCACACCGGCATCTCCGATCCCGTGCTGTCGGCCAGACTCCGCACCCTGGTCGACGCAGGCATCCTCGACACCGTCCCCTATCGCGAGGAAGGGCGCCGCACGCGTCACGAATATCGACTCACCGAGAAGGGCCGCGACCTCTACCCGATCCTCGTGGCCCTGCTGCAGTGGGGAGACAAATACTGTGCCGATCCCGAGGGACCGTCACTTCTCATCGAACATCGCGACTGCGGCGCTCCCGTCGAAACGGTCGTGAAGTGCGCGCACGGGCACGGCCCACTACGGCCGACCGAGGCGCAGACCCGCCCTGGCCCTACGGCACAGAAACTGGCCGACGACACGAACCGATGACGCGGACGCGATGAGTTCTTCGGTCGGCGGGAGTCGGTACAGTCACCGACCACTCGAGGAGCCGACATGACCGAACTAGTCACCCACACGCTCGAAGTCCCCGGCGCGAGCCTCGTCTACGACGTCCGCTCGGCACCAGGCGATGCGCTCCCGCTGGTTATCGCAGGATCACCCATGGACGCAAGCGGTTTCACCACGCTCGCCTCCCTGTTCGACGACCGGACGGTGATCACCTACGATCCACGCGGCACGGGTCGTGGCACACGCACCGACACGTCGATCCCGTCCACTCCCGCCCTGCACGCCGACGACCTGCACCGACTGCTCGTCGAACTCGATCTCGGTCCCGTCGACGTCTTCGCCAGCAGCGGCGGCGCGGTCAACGCCCTCGAACTCGTCTCCCGGCACCCGGCACAGGTGCGCACGCTGGTCGCGCACGAACCACCGATTCTCGAACTGCTGCCCGATCGCCTTCAGGCCGAAGCGGTGCGCGACGACATCCACGAGACCTACCAGCGCAGCGGCACCGGACCGGCCATGGCCAAGTTCATCGCGCTGGTCGGCTACGAGGGCGAGCTGACGTCCGGCTATCTCGACCGTCCCGCCCCGAATCCGGCGGAGTTCGGCCTGCCCACGGAGGACGACGGAACCCGCGACGACGTGTTGCTGAGCCAGAACTGGTTGTCGTGCACGGGTTACCGGCCCGACTTCGATGCCCTCGCGAAGGCGTCCACGCACATCGTGGTCGCCGGTGGGCGCGAGTCCACGCGCCAATTGTGCGGGCGTGCTGCCGCGGCACTCGCCGACAGGCTCGGCACCAGCCCGATGCTCTTCCCCGGCGACCACGGCGGATTCATGGGCGCCGAGCAGGGCATGGCGGGCGATCCCGAGGCCTTCGCCACCGTGCTCCGCGACGTGCTCCAACCGAGCCGCGTGTAACCCGACCGATCATCCGGGACCTCACCATGACCACACCGCGATCCGGCCGCCCACCCGTGGTCGACCTCGCCACCTGGCAGGCCGAACGCGACAAGCTCCTGCTCCGGGAGAAGGCCCACACGAAAGAAGGCGACGCTATCGCCGCGGCTCGCCGCCGACTGCCGATGGTGGAGTTCGACGGCACGGTCGAGGTGGTCGGACCGGACGGCCCGGTCCCCTTCCTCGACCTCTTCCAGGGCCGCAACGAACTCGTCGTCTACAAACACATGTGGTACGACGGGGCACCCCCGCAAGGACAGTGCGAGGGGTGCACCACCACGGCCTGGCATGTCCGCGACGCCGTCTACCTCGAGGCCCGGGGCGTCTCACTCGCGTTCGTGACCACGGGTACCTGGGAGGAAGTGGCCGCGTTCGTCGAGTTCATGGGATACACACAACCCTGGTACTCGGTGCGCGACATCGACGAACCCGTGGGCGGAGCGATGGGTTATCTCACCTCCTATCTCCGGGACGGCGACCGGACCTTCCTCACCTACTCCACGACGGGTCGCGGCACCGAACGGGCCAACAGTTCCGCCGGCCTGCTCGACATGACCCCGTACGGGCGCGGCGAGAGGTGGGAGGACAAGCCCGAGGGCTGGCCGGAGGGAGACGACCCGTGCTGGTTCTGGCGCACGGACGCCGAGGGGCACGCGACATGGGGTGAGACGAGCCGCCCGGTGCCGCAGTGGACCCGGCCCGGCGCGACTCCCGTCGAGACCCTCGGACGGCAGGGCGACTGGCACTGACCCCTCAGCGACTGCACCGACGACGACGGGCGCACCTACCGCGGAAGCGAAGTGTTTCCGACGAAGGAGTTGTGCGTGGCGGAACCGTTCGGGTCGCATCGTCCCGAGTCCGAATGGAACGGCGGACTGATCACTTACCTTCCGAGGACCGCAGCCGCCACGGCACGCTCGCGACCATCACCCCGGGCTGGAACAGCAAGCGACTCTTCAACCGCAGCGCGCTCTGGTTGTGGAGCAGGTTCTCCCACCAGTGGCCCACGACGTATTCGGGGATGAAGACGGTGACCACGTCGCGCGGCGAGTTGCCCCGCACCCGCTTGACGTAGTCGAGCACCGGTCGGGTGATCTCCCGGTAGGGCGACTCGAGCACCTTCAGGGGAACGGTGATGTCGCTGGCCTCCCACTCGCGCACGAGTTGCCGGGTCTCCTCCTCGTCGACGTCGACGGTGATCGCTTCGAGGGTGTCGGGTCGCGTCGCTGCCGCATACGCGAGTGCACGCCGGGTGGGATGGTGCAGTTTGGCCACGAGCACGATCGAATATGTTCGGCTCGGCAGCAGACCATCCCAATTGGCGGGGTCGAGTTCCTCTGCGACGCGGCGGTAATGTCGGTTGACAGCCCGCATCGTCACGAAAACGGCCACCATGGCGAGGATCGCGATCCACGCTCCGGCAACGAACTTCGTGATCAGGACGATGATCAGCACGCTTCCGGTCATCGCCAGGCCGACGGCGTTGATGAGGCGTGAGCGCTGCATTCTGCGCCGGTGCCGGGCGTCCGTCTCGGTCGCCAGCAGCCGGGTCCAGTGACGCACCATGCCCGTCTGGCTCAGCGTGAACGAGACGAACACGCCGACGATGTAGAGCTGGATGAGGTGCGTGACCTCGGCGTCGAAAGCCCAGACGAACACGATCGCCCCGAGGGCGAGGAAGACGATGCCGTTGCTGAACGCGAGGCGATCGCCGCGGGTGCGGAGCTGCGTCGGCAGGTGCTTGTCGTGGGCGAGTACCGATGCGAGAACCGGGAATCCGTTGAACGCGGTGTTCGCGGCGAGCACCAGGATGAGCGCGGTCACCCCGGTGACGAGATAGAAGCCGACAGGAAAACCGGCGAAGACCGTCTCGGCGATCTGCACGACCAGCGTCTTCTGGTGGTATCCCTCGGGTGCTCCACGTAGCTGCGTCGCGGGATCTTCGGCGATGACGACACCGAGCCGTTCGGCGAGGACGATGATGCCCATCAGCAGCGTGATCGCGATCGCACCCAGCATGAGCAGGGTGGTGGCGGCGTTGCGCGATTTCGGTTTCCGGAAAGCCGGTACACCGTTGCTGATGGCCTCGACACCTGTGAGGGCGGCACACCCCGACGAGAACGCCCGGGCGAGGAGGAAGGCGAACGCCAGGCCGGCCAGATGCGACTGTTCGCCGACGAGTTCGTACTGCGACGACTCGGCGCGCAGATCGTCGCCGAGTACGAGACGCACGAATCCCCAGACGATCATCGCCCCGATGCAGACCATGAAGGCGTAGGTGGGGATGGCGAAAGCTGTTCCCGCTTCACGGAGCCCGCGCAGATTGACGGTGGTGAGAAGGACGATCGCGGTGATCGCGAACAGCACCCTGTGGTGCTCGACGAAGGGAATCGCCGAACCGATGTTCTGGGCCGCCGACGAGATCGACACGGCAACTGTCAGCACGTAATCGACGATCAGCGCGCTCCCCACCGTCAGGCCTGCCGCCGCACCGAGATTGGTCGTCGCCACCTCGTAGTCGCCGCCCCCGGATGGATAGGCGTGCACGTTCTGCCGGTAGCTCGCGACCACCACCACCAGGACGACCGCGACCGCGAGACCGATCCAGCCGGAGAAGGCATAAGCGGACAGCCCTGCCACCGACAGCACGAGGAAAATCTCCTCCGGCGCATAGGCGACGGACGACAACGCGTCGGACGCGAAGACCGGGAGGGCGATACGTTTCGGCAGCAGCGTGTAGCCGAGCGTGTCGCTGCGTAGCGGTCTTCCGAACAACACACGTTTGGTGATTCCGTCACGGCCCTTGTGCAAGGTTACGGCCACGACACCGGCTCCTGTCCCGCGCATCTCGATGCACGCAGAAGCGAAGGGTACGCTCGTGATACGACGCTCGCCATAGGCGCAGAACGACGAGAAATCACCCCTCCGTTCACCCACTCGAGCGGTTGGCAGGTGGGAGAATTGCCGGTAGCGTGGAGTCGTTGTTGCTCCTCGCAACAAAACGTGCCGCGTCTCCTCCCCTTTGTGAGCGGCACGGACGGACCCCGTCGGCCCCTCCCCTCGTACAGCCGGCGGGGTTCATTCTATTTGGCAGGCACCAGGGCCGATTCACGCCGTCCGCTGCGGTATCGGCAGCGCGGCGTCTGCGGTGGTCCCGCGCAGCGGCATCGAGGCTTGACTCCCGCCTGGTCCCGCGGTCGACTATTTCCTTCACCACGCTCACGATCCGGAGAACCTGATGACCGATTCCATCCTCGAGCTCTACGTCAACGACGGCCTGTCCGACGAGGAAATCGATCAGCAGAGACTCACCTACGGCCCCCTCACAGAGGATGTGCGGGAGCTGATCCAACTCGCCCTGCAGACCCGCGTCGATGCCGCCGACGTCGCACGAGCGCGGGAACATCTCGCCGCCGCCCGCCGGATCCTCGAACGCGACCGCGAGGACCGCCCGTACGGCACGCGGTTCAACGATTCGGGCCGCTTCCGCAACTGGGGCAACGCCGCGATAGGCCTGCGCAACGCCATCGCACCGCTCGGCGATATTCAGCAGGACGACGACGGCCGCGTGTGGGTGGACGTCCATCTCGGCCCGGTTTACGAAGGGCCGGCCGGGCACGTCCACGGCGGAGTCTCGGCGTTGCTGCTCGATCAGGTTCTCGGGGACGCCGCGCGCATCTCCGGATACCCGGGGATGACCGGCACGCTCACCATCCGCTACCGCAAGCGCACCCCGCTCGGAACTCTGCGGGTCGAGGCGAAACTCGATCGCGTCGAGGGACGCAAAGCGTTCGTCGTCGGGCACGTCGCCGACGACGAGGGCATCTGTGTGGAGGCGGAGGGCATCTTCATCGCGCCGGTATGGATGGTGGAGCAGCGCGACTCGTTCGCGGAGATACCGAGACCCGAGTAGACCGTGCCCCCGAATGCGAGGACATGGAGTCCTGCCACGGGCGCCGTTCTTTGCCGGCCGCAAGCAACGTGGCAATATCACTCTCATGAATGAGAACGACATTTCCGCCAATAGCTCGATGGTGACGACCGGCCATTACACCTTCACGGCCGACTTCGGCCTGACGTCGCTCCAGGTGAGCAAGGAACGCGCCGTCATGCGCGCCGACCTGCCCGACGAATTGCGCAACAGGGCCGGCGCGGCAGCACTCGGAGTGCTCACCACCGTGGTCGACATCGTCACGTCGACCCCAGCACTCGCCGCGTGCAGTCCGGACTGGACGGCCACGCAGGATCTCGCCATCTACGCGGCCGAGCCCCTCACCGAGGGGCCGATCGTCGTCGACGCTCGCCTGATGCGCATAGGCAAGAAGACAGTGCACGTCACCGCCGAGATCTTCGACGGCGGCGGCATCACCGACCTCGAGGAACTCGTTGCCGCCATCGACGACCGTGCACTGCGCCCCGCCGGACGCAGCCTCGTCACCTTTGCGCGGCTACCTCGTTCTGCCGCAGCCGATTCCGATTACTACAACCCGGGCGAGTGGGTGGGCACCGTCCGCGAGTACACGAAGCACCCCGTCGACAAGGACATCTACGCACGGCTGGGCATGCGCACGCTGGACTCCAGGAAGGGCATCCTCGAACTCGATCTCACCCCCTTCGTGGCCAACATGATCGGCACCATCCAGGGTGGCGCCCAGGCCCTGCTCGCCGAGCACGCAGCGCATACCGTGCGCCCCGATCTCGTGGCCACCGATATCCAGGCCCACTACCTGTCGCAGGTGAAACAGGGGCCGGCACGCTCACAGGTCACCGTCGTCCGGGAGTCCGGCGATCACGCCGTCCTCGACGTCCGCCTCGTCGACGCCGGAGCCGACGACCAGGTACTCGCACTGACCACGATCACGTTGCAGCGACCACCCTCCGACTGAGAGACGGATGTTGCGAGTGTCACCGGCGACGAACGAGCAGGCCCCGCTCGCGCGCCAGTACAGTTGATCGAGATCCGGCAGAAGCGAGAGGGGTCGTCCGTGCAGAACGCCGTCTTCTACTCGCTCGTGGCCATGTGCTCACTGTTCGCCGCCTCGACTTGGTGCCTGGCGCGACCCCACCTGTTGTCGAGCCTGGCCGCGCTGGTCGCGTCGGTGCTGTGGGTGCTGATGAACGGCCCCCTCGAAGGTCGCGTCCTGTACTCGGTGACACCGAATCACGGGTTGACCGAGGCCGACCTGCTCTCCGGGGTGGGTGTGTGCATCGCAGCCTGGGGATTCCGGACCACGCGAAACCGGCGCCGGCGGCGGCGCCCCCCGCGTCCGTCGTCCCCCCACGGTCATCCCGACAGTTCCCGCGCCATGCCCGCAGCCATCTTTCCGGCGACAGGCGACGCCGAGGCGGCCCGGGGACGCCGAAAAGCCGGATAGGCATCATTGTTTACAGCCACGAAACATTCCTAGGTCTCGTTTCAGTCTCGACCTCTGGACGGCCGACCGGGATTCCCCTAAGCTCCAATACGGCCACGGCGTAGGTGGCCGTGTCTCCCTTGAGTCCTCCCCGACACAGGAGATACAGCGCGAGGCCCCGCCGGCTCCTCCCCTCGAATCGCTGGCGGGGCCCTTCCTGTCGGTCTCCCAATCGACAGGAGCAGAGAGAATCGTAGGCAGTATCCGCGTATCTCGTCTGTCGTGCACTCGAACGAACTACCCGGATTCGTTGCCACAACGTTCATCTCTGCGGCGCTGACTCACAGCATAAGGCAATTTGCTCACATGCGTGCATTATTTCTTCCAAGATCATCAAAGACCGCGTATAATGCCCGATTTGTCATAGTTGCGCCCTGCCCGGACCATCGAAGAAACTGAATACGAGGGCCCGCCCGCGCCTGTTCGACGTGGACGGGCCCAGGCTCACATCACACGGGTTCGGGTTCCCGCCTCTCCGTCCCCTCTGCGTCGCGTCGGGAGGCTTCGAGTTCCAACCGCTGCCCGAGTACCGACTTCCGGCGCCCGTAGGCGAAATAGATCGCCACGCCGAGAGCCATCCAGGCGGCGAACCGGATCCACGTCTCGACCGACAGGTTGAGCATGAGCCAGGCACACGCGAGCACCGCGAGCACAGGGACCAGCGGTACGAGCGGTACCCGGAATCCGCGGGGCAGGTCGGGGCGCGTGCGACGAAGCACCATCACGCCTACGCATACGAGGACGAAGGCGAACAGCGTGCCGATATTGATCGCCATCTGCGCCCACGCGACGCCGTGCGCCTCGAAGGCCGTGGCCAGCGTCGCGCTGCCGTCACCGACCAGCGCGCTGCCCGTCTTCAAGTCGGTGTACTTCACCATGCCGGTGAGCACGAGCGTGACGCCGACGTAGAGGACGGTGACGATCGCAAGAGAGCCGAGAATGCCCCGGGGCAGCGCTTTCTGGGGATTCTTGGTCTCCTCTGCGGTAGTGGCGACGACATCGAAGCCGATGAAGGCGAAGAACACCAGGCTCGCCGCGGCGAGGAGCCCGTACCAGCCGTAGCTGCTACCGCCCGCACCTGTGAGTGCGGAGAACAGCGACTGGTGCACACCCGTGGCCGTACCGGCCGATTCCTCTGCCTCCGGGACGTACGGGGCGTACTTGGCCTTGTCGATGTAGAAGATGCCGACGACGATGACCAGCAGCACCACGGCCACCTTGATCGCGGTGACCACCGCGGACACTCGCGAGGAGATCTTCGTGCCGATGGCGAGGACCACGGTGAGCACGCCGACGATGAGCAGTGCACCCCAGTCGACGGAGATCGGACCGAGGTCGATCGAGGACTCTCCCCCGAACATCCCTCCCAGATACAACGACCAGCCTTTGGCGACGACCGCGGATGCCAGGGCGAATTCGAGGATCAGATCCCATCCGATGATCCATGCGACGAATTCACCGAAGGTCGCGTAGGAGAAGGTGTATGCGCTGCCGGCGACCGGCACGGCCGACGCGAACTCCGCGTAGCAGAGGGCGGCGAGTCCGCACGCGATCGCTGCGAGAACGAAGGCGAGCGACACCGAGGGGCCGGCGACGTTTCCTGCGGTGCGGGCAGTGAGAGTGAAGATACCGGCGCCGACCACGACGGCGACGCCGAACACGGTGAGATCCTTGGCGGTCAGTTCCCGCCGCAGTCGGGACGAGGGTTCGTCGGTGTCCGCGATCGATTGTTCGACGGATTTCGTCCGCCAGATGCCGACTCCGGGCATTGTGTGCTCCTCGGGGGGTGGTTGCGGCGCCCGCCGCGCCCGATCGGACGAGGGAGGGCAAAGCGCTCACGTGGTGACGCATCATGTTGCAGCAGTCCGTGTTTGCGTGAGCATTCGATGCAGCAATAATTCCACCAGCGCGTGAAGTGTCAATGTCTTTCTGTTCGGCTGAGCATTATGCTCGAGCGGTGACCTGCATCACAGACGAAAGGGTGCCACCGTGTTCAGTCTCGACCGCCTCGACGCAGCCCTCCTCGGAGAGCTCACGCGCAATCCCCGGGCAGGAATCGTCGACCTGTCGGCGAAACTCGGCGTCGCCCGCAACACCGTGCAGTCGCGGATCAAAAAGCTCGAGGACTCCGGTGCCGTCACCGGATACCGTCCGGTCGTCGACCTGCCGAAATTGGGTGTGCCGCTGCAGGCATTCATCGGAGTCGAACTCGTTCAGGCACAGATGGGCCACGTGATCGCCCGGCTGGCACGCTTCCCCGAGGTGCTGGAGGTACATGCGACGACCGGCCGTGAGGACCTCCTGATCCGGATGGCCGCACAGTCCCAGGAGGATCTGCTGCTGGTTCTCGAACGCATCCACACCATCGAGGGTGTCGCACACACCACCACGACCCTCGCGCTCACCACCCCGATCGAGTATCGGACCCAGCCGCTCGTCGAACACCTCACCCGCGATGCCGGACACGGCCGTTCGGCCTCGTCCGGGCGGTCCTGACACCCTCGACGAGTCGACCCTGACACAGCACGGTGAGGGGAGGCACCACGTGGTGCATCCCCTCGTCCCCTGTGCGTGTCAGGCAGTATCGATGCGCTGCTCGGCAATACGATTCGCGGCCGCACCCGGCGTGACGCCGAGCGCGCGCGAGACCTCGAAGATCTCGGCGGTGCGATCGAAGATCGACTCCACGCGTTCCCGGACGACCGCGGCGTCGGATCCGTCCACTTCTCCAGCGACCTGAATCAGCCCACCCGCGTTCGCGACATAGTCGGGCATCCAAGTGATTCCGCGTTCGCCGAGCAGCTTCTCCACCTCCGGGACGGCGAGCTGGTTGTTGGCCGCCCCGCAGACCAGCTTCGCGTCGAGCACGGCTGCGGTCGACGGGGTCAACGTGCTCCCGAGTGCACACGGGGCGTACACCTCGGCCGACGACGCGACGACGCTGTCGGTGACCCGCACGGGGAATTCGTCCACCACCCGGGCGAGGGCCTGCGGGTTCACATCGGAGACGATCACCTCCGCGCCGTCCGCGACGAGCAGGCTCACGAGCTCGTAGCCGACCTTCCCCAGCCCTTCGACGCCGACGGTGCGGCCCGCGAGCGTTGTTTCACCCCAAACAGTTCGGGCTCCGGCCCGCATCGCCTGGAAGACACCGAGCGCGGTCAGCGGCGAACTGTCGCCCGATCCGCCGGCCGCGACGGTACGGCCCACCGCGTAGGGGGTGTGCCGGCCCACCACGTCGAGGTCTTCCGCGCGGGTTCCGACATCGGCTGCGGTGATGTAGCGACCACCGAGGGAATCGACGAATCGTCCGTAAGCGGCAAGCAATTCGTCGTTCTTGCCCGTCGCCGGATCGCCGATGACGACGGCCTTGCCGCCACCGAGGTTCACACCCGAGACCGCCGCCTTGTAGGTCATCCCCCAGGACAGGCGCAGCACGTCCTCGAGAGCCGTCGACTCGTCGGCGTACGGATAGAAGCGGGTCCCGCCGAGCGCAGGTCCGAGCGCGGTCGAGTGAATCGCGACGATGGCGCGCAGACCGGTCTCAGCGTCCTCGTGGAAGACGACCTGCTCGTGCGGGCGGTCGGACAGTCGACGGGATCGGCCGAAGACTCCTGAGACGGACCCGGCGTCGGGGCCGACTGCAATCGAGGTGGTCATGCGTGTATTCCTTTCCAGGATAGGATTTTACGAATCAGAAATCGGTGTCGACGCCGAGCTCGGCGAGGCGCACCCGGTACTGCTCGACGGAGCGGAGCTTGACGTCCTCGTAGCCGCGCACCATGTCGGGCATGGCCGCGATCTCGGCGGCGCGGTCGTAGGAGTCGGCATCCAGTTCGGCGGCGAGCCGTTCGATCATGGCGGTGTAGTGCGCGAGCAGGGCACGTTCGACGCGCCGGACGTGGGCGTAACCGAAGGGATCGAGCTTGGTACCACGCAGACGCTTCGCCTTGGCCAAAGCTCTCAGCGCGACATGCGATTTCGGCCCGAAGCCGACCTTCTTGTCCCGTCCGAGTGCGCGCAGCACCGGCGGGTGCAGGCGGTAGGTGAGCTTGTGGCCGCCGGGAACCTGGCCCTGCACCTCGTCGAGGAAGACCGGGTCGACGAGCATCCGGGCGACCTCGTACTCGTCCTTGTAGGCGGTGAACTTGAACAGCCCGCGGGCGACTGCCTCGCTGAACTCGGTGCGCTCGGTGACGCGTCGTTCCGCCTCCCACACCGACCGCACCTGCTCGATGTAGCGGGCGGCGAGGGCTTCGCTCTGGAAGTCGATCAGGGACGCCGCACGGATCCGCACGAGTCGCTCCACCTCACCGGTGAAGGTGGTGCCGTCGAGCAGGCGTTCCGGTACGACCGTGGCGTCACGCTCCGGACGAGCCGGTTCGGTCGCGGCAGCGAAGGCTGCGGGATCGGCGACCGCCACGCGGCCCCAGCGGAAGGCGGCGATGTTCGTCGCGACCGCTACACCGTTGATCTCGATCGCTTCCTCGATCGCGACGGCCGGGATCTGCAGTCCGCCGAGTTGATGGGCGGCACCCACGACGAGAAAGTTCGCGGCCGAGGTCTCACCGAACAGTGCCTGGGCCGCGGCGAGAGCGTCGAACGAGACCGCCGTGCGGGTCGCGGTGTCGAGACGGTCGATCAGATCCCGCTCGTCGGGGTGCCGGACGGACCGGTCGTACACCATGTCACCCGTGGGGACCCGGCTCGTGGACGCCACGGCCACGGTCTCGGCAGGACTCGCGTAGGCCAGATTCTTCGGTTCGGTCGCCGTGAGGAGATCGAGGGCGAGCAGGCACGACGCGCCGCCGGGGCCGACGCGATTGCCCGGTTCGAGCCCGTCGACCGCGAACCGAAGGTGCGACACCACCGGGCCGGCCTTCTGGCTCATCCCGATCTGATCGAGAGATTCGACCTCGAACCCGGCGCGCAGCGCAGCCGTCGCGAGCACCTGGTTGACGGTGACGATGCCGGTGCCGCCGATGCCCGCGAGGAAGACGTTGCTCGTCCCTGCGGGGATGTCGACGTCGGCATCGGGCACACGCGGCGGGGTCGGAGCCTTGCGTCGCTGCGGCTTCTCGGGTGCCGTCTCGACGGTCACGAAGGACGGGCAGTCGCCGTCGAGGCACGAATAGTCGGTGTTGCACGACGTCTGGTCGATGCGGGTCTTGGAGCCGAACTCCGTGTCGACGGGCTGAACCGACAGGCAGTTGCTCTTGACGCCGCAGTCGCCGCAACCCTCACACACCGCTTCGTTGATCACGACACGGGTGGTGCGGGCGGGCAGCGTGCCGCGTTTACGCTGACGACGTGCGTCGGCGGCGCAGTGCTGGTCGTAGATGAGGACCGTGACTCCCGGGATGTCGCGCAACAGCTTCTGTGCCTCGTCGAGCCGGTCCCGGTGCCAGACCTCCGTGCCGCGCGCGAGCGACCTCGTGCGGTGCCGTTTCGGTTCGTCCGAGCAGACGATGATCTTGCGAACGCCTTCGACGGCGAGCTTGCGGGTCAGGGCGGGAATCTTCAGTGCGCCCTCGGCTTCCTGGGCGCCGGTCATCGCGACGACATCGTTGTAGAGCAGCTTGAAGGTGATGTTCACACCCGCGGCCACACACGCCTGGACAGCGAGTTGCCCGGAATGGAAGAACGTGCCGTCGCCGAGATTCTGGAAGATGTGTCCGACGTCGGTGAACGGCGCCTGCCCGATCCACTGGGCGCCTTCGCCACCCATCTGGGTCAGACCGGTGACGGCGCTGTCCTTGCGGCCGGAGAGGGTGACGAGGGTGTGACAGCCGATTCCGCCTGCACCGATCGAGCCTTCCGGCAGCGCGGTGGACCGGTTGTGTGGGCACCCGCTGCAGAAGTAGGGGGTGCGCTGCGTCGACAGCACCTCGAGCGGCAGTTGCGGCAGGGGTGCGGGACCGAGTTCGACGTGGCCGCGGAGCACACGGCGAAGCGGGCCGCGGATCCGTCCGGCGGTGAGTTCGCCGTCGACGGGCACCAGCGGGCGACCGTCGGCGTCCTTCTTGCCGACGATCCGTGGGACATCGGCGGTTCCGTAGAGGATTTCGCGGATCTGAGTCTCGACGAAGGCGGTCTTGTCCTCCACCACGATCAGGTCGTCCAGGCCCCGGGCGAATTCGTGTATCACCTCGGGTCCGATCGGGTACGGCATGCCGATGCGCAGCAGGCGGATGCCGACGCGGTGCAGCGCGGAGTCGTCCACCCCGAGATCGAGAAGTGCCTGCCGCAGTGCGTCGAAGGTGGTCCCCGTGGCGGCGAGACCGACGCGCGCGTGAGGCGGATCGACCTCGATCACATCGAGTCCGTTGAGCCTGCTGTACTCCTGCACGATCTTCCAGCGCGGCCCGTACAGATCGGCCTCGGCGATCACACTGTCACCCGGAGCGGCCATGGGACGTTGGCGGTAGACGAAAGACTTTCCCTGCCATTCGATCTCGGGAACGGCGATAGGCAGGTCGGAGATCGAACCGTCGACGGACCATGCACCGTCGGCGACGTCCGCGACGATCTTGAGCGCGACGAGGCAGCCTGATGCCCGCGAGAGTGCCACCCCGTGCAGTCCCATCGACACGATCTCGGCGGCGTTGCGCGGGAACAGGACCGGGATACCGAGTGCTGCGAGAGACCGTTCGCTCACAGCGGGGACAGTCGACGACTTCGAGGCCGGATCGTCGCCGACCATGAGCAGCACCCCACCGTCGGGGTCGACTCCGTACATGTTGGCGTGACGCAGCGCGTCGGTGGCCCGATCCAGACCTGGCCCCTTGCCGTACCAGACGCCGACGACGCCGTCGTGGGTTCGTGTGCCGGCGCCGAGTTGTCCCTGGCTTCCCCACACCGAGGTGGCGGCGAGTTCCTCGTTGAACCCGGGCACGAAGGTGATGTCGTGCTCGGCGAGCACCTTCGGCATGCCGTGGAGCATCTTGTCGAGACCACCGAGAGGGCTGCCCTGGTAGCCGGAGACGAAGGTCGCCACCCGACGGCCGTCCCGGATAGCGCGCACGTGCTGCTCGACGAGCAGACGGGCTATCGCCTGGACACCGGTCAGCAGCACCGGACCAGAGCCGGAACGATATCGGTCGTCGAGGTCGTAGGGAACTGGTTCGCTCTCGCGGATCACGGTCTCGGTCATTGCGTACCACCGTCCTTCGTCGCGGCGTCCGATCGTGTCCGAGCCGCTTCGATCACGTCATTTGGTACAGCAATAGTCGGCATTACTGCGCGAAGGCGTCAACAGAATAATTCTGAGCGCATCAGAATGTTCAAATGTGATCCAGAACACGCTTTCGGAATGCGCACCGTGCTCAGTTCCGCTGCCGACGACGCCACGGCCTTCACCGGCGGGAGCTCTACCGTTCGTCCGAAGTCGCAACGGTATCCACCACCGCGATAGCGAGGTCACGCACGAGTTGATTCTGTTCCTGGGAGAGCCGGCGCAACATTGCGAACGCACCGTCTGCATCGAGCCCGAAGCGTTCCATCAGAACACCCTTGGCCTGCCCGATGACATCGCTCGAGGCCAATGCCGCGCAGAATTGCTCTTCGCGTACAGCGGCCACGGCGAAATTCGGCTGCACAGGGGTTTTGACGCCTCTTCCCGGGGTACCGCCCTCGATAGCCGCGCAACGGCGTCCGGACGCCGCGCCCGGCCAGGTGCTGCCGGTTCAGACCTGCAGCCGGCAGCACCGCCCCGGGTACACGGCGCGAACGGTCAACGCGAGCGGTTCATCCAGCCGCTCCCCATCGCAGCCGTGGCAAGGCCCAGGACACACACGATCACACCGACGATGATGTGCGACCAGATCATGGATGCGCTGGTGGCGACCCCGCTGACCAACCACGGCGCGACGATCAGCCACACACCGAGCACGGGTGCGACGAACGCCAGACCGTGCGTGCGGCCGTATGCCGAGCCGAGCGCCAAGGCGAGAACGGCGATCGCGATGCCGCATACCAGATTGGTCGTCGCCAGGGCAGTCTGGTCGGCGAAGCCGATGATCCACGCGGATGCCGCCGCGTACAGTCCGGCGATCACCAACAGTCCGTCGGTGATCTGAGCAGTGGGTTGTTCCCCCATCCGTTCGTAACGTTCACGCATTTCGACGAGGTCCGGATGGGTGTGCATTGGGGTGTGGGCCGATGGTGTCGACATTGCCCTCATCTCCTCGCAGAGTGAGAAGTCCGAGGGGCCCTGATGGGTCCGACAGTGTCAATCCTCGTCTTGCGTACGCCTTCGCCGTAGGGCAGAAAGTCCCCATTTACCGACCTGGATGTCTTCGGACCACCTCATCGTCCAGCCGCTTCGGGCACGAGGACGGCTGCGCCTCGGACGCGATCACCGGCGAGGTCGGCAAGCGCGCGGTCCGCGTCGGCGAGTCCGTATCGCATCGTCGCGACCCGGATCGGGTGTTCCCCGGCGAAGGCGAGGAATTCTCTGGCGTCCTCGCGGGTATTCGCGGTCACCGAGCGGATCTCCCGTTCGTAGAAGAGGTGCTGCTGGTAGTTCAACTGCGGAACGTCGGTGAGGTGGATACCGGCGATCGACAGGATGCCGCCGCGATCGAGCGCTTCGAGGACAGGTGGCACCAGTTCGCCGACGGGCGCGAAGAGGATTGCGGCATCGAGCAGGACCGGCGGCGCGTCCGCGGCGGCCTGCACGGACGCGGCCCCGAGATCGCGGGCAAGGGTGCGCGCATCCTCGCTTCTCGTCATGACGTGCACCTCGACGCCTCGCGCCATCGCCACCTGGGCTGCGATGTGCGCACTGCCGCCGAACCCGTAGATACCGAGCCTGCCACCGTCCGGCACGGCCGCGCGTTTCAGCGCACGGTACCCGATGATGCCGGCACAGAGCAGCGGCGCCAGCTCGACATCGTCGTAACCATCCGGCAGGGCGAGCGCGAACGCCGCCGGGACACTCACGAACTCCGCGTAGCCACCGTCGTCGTCCCAGCCGGTGTATCTCGAATTCGGACAGAGGTTCTCGTCTCCCCTGCGACAGTAGCGGCAGCGCCCGCACGTCGAACGGAGCCAAGCCACGCCCACGCGGTCTCCGGGGGCGAATCCCTCCACGGCTTCCCCCACCCGATGCACCACACCCACCACCTCGTGCCCCGGGACGACACCGGGACGGTGGACGGGCAGGTCACCCTCGGCGACATGCAGATCGGTTCGGCACACACCGCAGGCCAGCACCCGCACCTGCAGGTCGTGCGCTCCGACCGCCGGCAGAGGAACGGAGTCGAAGCGCATGGGGCGGCCGGCTACCGGGCCGGGCCGCACGAGCCGCCACGCCATCATGGATTCGGGTTCGTCCATGGTTTCCTCGGTCCTGTTTGCCGGGCCCTCCCGGACCCCGCATTCCGTTCACGACTCGTGTCCGTACGTATCGTATGAAAACTCGCCCGTCACGATGCGGCTGATGGGTCGCAAGCCCTCCGATCGGGTGTTTGCCCGTCACGGCACCGGTCAACCCCTTCGAGTATGAGCAGCACAGAAGATTCCACCGATCCGTACGACCCCGACCAGGACCCCGACGCCGATCCCGACAGCCTCCGCTCCAAGGCTCAGCGGCAGCCGAACCAGGCGGAAGGCGAGGACGAGAGCGACGAGTCCGGCCGGTCCTGACACCTCGAAGGGCACACTACGATGACCGAATCCCACGACGGCGTGGACGTCGTCACCATCCTCACCGACGACCATCGCGAGATGCTCGAACTCGTCGGCCGAGCACAGACCACCCTCGATGCGGGCGAGCGCCGGGATCTCACCGACGCCGCGATCGCCGAGGTGATGAGGCACTCGGTCGCCGAGGAGATGTTCGTCTATCCGGAGATGGAGAAACATCTCCCTGGCGGCACGGAAGCCGTCGACCACGACAAGGAGGAACACGGCAGCATCGTGCAGGTCATGAAGCAACTCGAGAGTGCTGACGCATCGAGCGCCGAATTCACGACACTGCTCGGGAAGTTCGAAGACCTGCTACGCCATCACGCGAACGACGAAGAATCAGAACAGTTTCCGGCGCTGAGAACCCACCTCGAGCAGGACACGCTGGTGGAGGTCGGCGACAAGGTACAAGCGGCCAAGAAGCTTGCTCCGACCCGGCCGCATCCGTCCGCTCCCCATTCCGAACTGTTCCACAAGACGATCGGACCGGGGGTCGGCATGGTGGATCGCCTGCGCGACGCCCTCACCGGGCGGCACACAGGCTGATCGAGCGCTTTCAGGCGGGGTCCGGTTCTTCCGGAGCGCCGTCCTGCGCACGCGTGCGCGTGCGCGTGCGCGTGCGCGTGAAGAAGGAGACCTTCCCGTTGGTCTCGAGCACCGCGAGTTCGATGTCGGAAAATCGTCGGATGCCCTCCTGACGCGCTGCGGCAAGAAGGTCGTCCAAGGACAGGCGCTCCCGTTTCAGGTTCTTCATGTCCGGTTCGCCGTCCTTGACCACCACGACGGGGATACCGTGAGTGATACCGCGCACCCGCGGGAATCGGGCGTTGATCGTCGTCAGGAACAAAGTCAGCATGGCGAACACACCGATACTGAGGACCGCACCCGTCATGGACACGTCATCCTGGGTGATCCCCTGTTGCACGAGATCACCCATGGCCACGAAGAGTACGAGTTGAAAAGTGCTCAACTCACCGACGCTGGAACGGCCGACGAGCCGGGTGATCGCCCACAGAAACAAGAACAGGACGACAGCACGAATCACGATTTCCATCAGGGCGCCAGCCACGTGTCGAAATAGATTGTTACTGCCTTCATCTCACCCTCCATCACCGACACCGATCCGGACTCTCCCCATTGAGTTCCCGCTCGGATCCGCACGTCCAGCGACAATGTGAACTCCTCTCCGGGCGGAGGGTCGAAGGTCAGATACACCAACCCGGCCCCCGCGGTCTCCGAGGACGGCTCCGGCAGGCGCCCGCGCATCTCGAGGATCTCGAAGTACGACGCGTCGACAGCCAGAACTATCTCCTTGTCGAAACCCCCGGCGCGGTGCACCTTCACCGCCCACGCCACATCCAGCCCTGGGCGGGCGACCCGTGGATACGTCACCTCCACGTCGTACCCGCCGCCCTGCGCCGAAACGCTGGAGCTGCGAACTCCGAGCAGGCCGACTGCGCCGGCCACCAGGACTACCGTCAGTACGACAGCCGCGGTCCTGCGCAGCAATCCCGCAGCCCTGCCGCGAGCGACCTCTCCCACGTCCCCGAACGTGGAATCCGACCAATGCTCCATACCTCTACGTTGGCACATAACGGAACAGGCGCAAAGACATAGCGGATCGTGTTTAGAGCCGTTGCCTGCGCGGGTAGCCGTCGATAGCCCACGGGCCCACCGATGCAACGTCGAGACCACGGCGTCACCGGTTCTTTCCAATCCACACCGGAACTCGAGGGAAACCTATGTTTCGACACACAGATCATCTGCAATTCGACGTCAAACCAGAAAAGCCCGATCCTGTATACGCCCGCAAGCTCCAGGAGTTGATCGGCGGAGCGTACGGCGAGATGACCGTGACCATGCAGTACCTGTTCCAGGGCTGGAACTGTCGAATGCCCGGCAAGTACAAGGACATGATCATGGATGTGGCAACCGAGGAGATCGGCCACGTCGAGATGATCGCCACAATGGTGGCACGCCTTCTCGAGGGCGCACCCGCGACGGAGTCGACCAAGAATGCAGCAGCCGATCCCGTGGTGGCAGCTGTGCTCGGTGGCATGGATCCCCAGCAAGCCATCGTCTCCGGTGGTGGTGCCACCCTCGCAGACAGCAACGGTGTTCCGTGGAACGGACGTTTCATCGTGGCCAGCGGTAATCTCCTCGCCGACTTCCGGGCAAACGTCGCAGCCGAAGCTCAGGGGCGGGTGCAGACCGCGCGGCTGTACAACATGACGGACGATCCGGGCGTCAAGGACATGCTGAGGTTCAACCTCGCCCGCGACACCTATCATCAGAATTTGTGGCTCGCCGCCATCGAGGAGCTCCAGGCCGACGGAATCGAGCCGAGCCCGATCGCGCCGAACGCCCTGTTCGACGAAGAGCATTCCGAGCATGCCTCGAGCCTGTGGCATCTGTCGGACGGCGCAGCCTCCGATCAAGGGCGCTGGGCACACGGCACCGGACCGGACGGCACTACGCCGATGTCCTTCCTCGGCGATCCGGTCCCGCTGGGCGACGTCGCGAGCGCACCGCCGCCGGATCCGAAGCTGTACGCGACCTACGACGGCTCCCAGGGCAAGCCTCGTTCTGCCGCATTGGGAACCGAGAAGGGGCTTGTGGGCAAGGTGAAGGATGCCCTCGACCCCGAGACCCCCTGATCCGCCTCATCCCGACAGCACATCCACACGATTGCCCCGGCGCTTCGGCACCGGGGCAATCGTGTGTGAAACATCTTTCCTTCCATCCGGTTTCGTTATCGTTTTGTTTTATTCAGGGGAGGAGTGGGAAGGCTTCATGCATGAGCACCAACATCTTCGTCCTCGGACTCACCGACATCCAGCGTAAGGAACTCGAAACAGTAAGCGGTGCAGAGAAGTTCACCTTTCACAGCTTGCTCGACTACGAGACACTCGTGGAGCCCGACGAATACGTCTTCGACGAGCTCCTCGAAGCATGCCGGCGAGAGCTGAACAACTTTCCCGGCTCCATCGACGGGATCATTGCTCATTGGGACTTCCCCACCAGCGTGCTCGCGCCGATCCTCGCCGCCGAGCACGGTCTCCCCTCGCCGTCACTGCGCAGCATCGTCGCCACAGAGCACAAGTACTGGAGCCGCCTGGCACAACAGGAATCGGTACCCGAGTGCGTCCCGCAGTTCAGCACGTTCGACCCCTTCGACGACAATGCCCTCGACAGCATCGAGCTCGACTTCCCGTTCTGGGTCAAGCCGGTGAAATCGCATTCCTCCCAGCTCGGATTCGAGATCCGTGACGAGAAGGAGTTCGCAGACGCTCTCGTCGAGATCCGGCAGAAGATCGGCCTGGTGGGCAATGCCTTCGACGAAGTGCTGCGCCGCGTCGATCTGCCCGACGAGATCGGAGAGAGGTCGGGCACGACCTGCCTCGCCGAACAGGTCGTGAGCGGCATCCAGGCCGCACCCGAGGGAACGATGTTCAAGGGACAGTTCGATGTTCACGGCGTGTTCGACATGCGCAAGGACGCAGCGGGACGCAGTTTCGAACGCCTCGACTATCCTGCGAGCACCGTGCCCGAAGAGGTACAGGCACGCATGATCGACATCACCGAGCGGTATCTGCGCCACGTCGGCTTCGACAACGGCTGCTTCAATTCCGAGTTCATGTGGGACGAGGAAAACGACAAGCTCTGGTTGATCGAGGTCAACACGCGGATCTCGCAGTCGCACAGCGATCTTTTCGTCAAGGTGGACGGGAGCTCCAACCACGAGGTGGCCATCGATATCGCTCTCGGGCAGCCACCGCGCATGCCTCACCGGGAAGGCGAGTTCGCCGTTGCCGCAAAGTGCATCATCCCTCGCTACGAGGACGGCGTCGTCACATCGGTGCCCACGGAAGCAGACATCGCCCGCCTCCGCGAGACGATTCCAGTCGCGCTGGTGTGCATCGACGTCTCCCCCGGCGACCGGCTCTCCGCGCTGCCCAACCAGGACGCATACCGCTACGAACTCGGCTCGATGTACATCGGCGCCGACAGTGTCGAGCAGCTCGAAAAGCGGTATCAGCAGGGGCTCGAAGCGCTTCCGTTCACCTTCGATCCGGTGCAGGAGAACTGACGAGGAGGTCGACATGCATATCGAGACAGACCTCCCACACGAGATCCGTGTCATCGAGAACGTCTTCATCACGATGCGCGACGGAGCCCGCCTCGCTGCGAGGATCTGGCTGCCCGTGGACGCCGAACAACGACCGGTGCCCGCCGTGCTCGAATACATCCCTTATCGCAAGCGTGATTCCACGCGGATGCGGGATGCGCTGAACCATCCCTACATCGCCGGACACGGCTACGCCTGCGTGCGGGTGGACATGCGAGGCAGCGGCGACTCCGATGGTGTTCTGCGCGACGAATATCTCGCCGACGAACACGACGACGCCTGCGAGGTCATCGCGTGGCTCGCCTCGCAGCCGTGGTGCGACGGTTCCGTCGGCATGATGGGCATATCGTGGGGCGGATTCAACAGTCTGCAGGTCGCTGCACGCCGCCCCCCGGCCCTGAAGGCCATCGTCAGCGCGTCGGCCACCGAGGACCTGTACGTCGACAACATGCACTACATGGGTGGATGTCTGTTGTCCGACAACCTGTCCGAGGCCACGGTGATGTTCGCGTTCAACAGCCTGCCCCCCGATCCCGCGATCGTCGGCGATCGCTGGCGCGAGATGTGGCACGAACGACTCGAAGGCAGCGGGCTGTGGATCGACAAGTGGCTCGAACATCAGCACCGTGACGACTACTGGAAGCGCGCCTCCGTCAACGAGGACTACTCGGCCATCCAGTGTCCCGTTCTGGCCGTGGGGGGTTGGGCGGACGGATACACCAATGCGATCTTCCGGTTGATGGAACATCTCGACGTTCCGCGCAAGGGACTGATCGGACCCTGGGGACACAAGTACCCCCATCTCGGGGTGCCCGGTCCGAAGATCGGCTTCCTGCAGGAGGTCGTGCGATGGTGGGACCACTGGCTCAAGGGCGTCGACACCGGGGTGATGGATGAACCGATGGTGCGGGCGTGGATGCAGGATGCGATTCCACCGAACCCGTCCTACGAAGAACGTCCGGGCCGGTGGGTGGCCGAACCGTCGTGGCCGTCACCGAACATCGAGTCCCGCCGCTACACCTTCGACCGCCACACACTGCACGCCGAAGGAACCCGCCCGGCAGGCGAGGAGCGGCCGATCTCCCTCCAATCTCCTTTGAGTGTGGGAATGTTCGCCGGAAAGTGGGCCTCCTACGCGGCCACCCCGGATCTGCCCTCCGACCAGCGCGAAGAGGACGGCGGCGCCGTGGTCTTCGAAACGGAGTCGCTCGACGCACCGATGGAGATCCTCGGCCAACCCGAATTGGAACTCGAGGTGTCGTCGAAGACGCCGGTCGCGATGCTCGCCGCGCGACTGTCGGACGTCGCGCCGAACGGCGAGGCGACCCGCGTGACGTACGGATTGCTCAACCTCACCCACCGCGACAGCAGCGAGAACCCGGAGCCGCTCGAACCCGGGAAGCGCTACCGCGTCAGGATGAAACTCAACGGCGCGGGACAGGTCTTCCCGGCCGGGCACCGCGTCCGCCTCTCGCTCTCCACGTCGTACTTCCCGCTCGCCTGGCCGTCACCGACTCCGACCGAGGTGACGATCTACACCGGCGGCCAACTGGTACTGCCGGTCCGCCCTCCCCGGGAGGACGACGTGCAACTCCGTGATCTCGGAGAACCCGAGGGGGCTCCCCCGCTGGAGATCACTCCCATCGAACCCGGCGAGCACCACTGGCGCACCACCCGCGACCTCGCGACCGGCGTGTCGACCCTCGACATCCTCGACGATCAGGGGTCGTTCCGGATCGACGAGACGGGCACCGTCATCCGGTACCGCACCCAGGAGTGGTTCAGTTTCGGGGGCAACGACCCCAACTCGGTGCGTGGTGAGACCCGCACACTGCGTCGCTACGAACGGGACGACTGGCGCACCGAGGTTCGCACCCGCACGATCCTCACGTCCACACCGGACGAGTTCGTGATCAACGCCGAGCTCGACGCCTTCGAACTCGACGACGACCACGGGGATCGGCGCGTGCACTCCCAGAACTGGCAGCGCACGATTCCGCGGAACCTGGTCTGACGACGACGTTCCTACCGGAGCAGCCGGAACGTAGAACCCGCTGCGGGCCTGCCCGCGGCGGGTTCTACGCGCTTCGCCGGGATCCGTTCCCCGACTCGAAGTGCTCGTCGTACCAGCGTTTCGCTTCTTCGAGCACACGCGGGCTCAGCCGTGCATGCGGCCGGACGTCGACGAGCAGCGGCTCGTGATCGGGTCCGCGTCCCACCATCCGTCCCGTGAGAAGCCAGACGAACCGGCCGTCCTCCTCGGCTGCTTCGGAGTACTTGCCGACTCGCCGGGCGACCCAATCCTTGGCGGGTCGTCGCCACCACGGCTCGGGCGAGAGGGTGGCCACCGACAGCCCGGGCATCGTCATGTTCGCTTCATGGTCGCGACTCGGCCCGTCTTCGGCATCCGTGGCGATGGCTTTTCCTGGATCTCGCGGGTGTGTCAGTACGCCCCGTCGCTCGCGAGCACAGCACGCACCGTCTTCATGATGATGAGCAGATCCTGCACCATGGACCAGTTCGCGACGTAGAACAGGTCGAGCCGGATCCGGTCGGCCTCGGAGAGATCGGACCTGCCGGAGACCTGCCACAGTCCTGTCATGCCGGGGCGCACGAGCATGCGGCGCGCGACGAATCCAGGAATCCGCTCCCCCTCACCGATCGCGAGGGGACGCGGACCCACAAGGCTCATGTCGCGAGCGAGAACGTTGAACAACTGAGGCAGTTCGTCGATGCTCGTCCGGCGGATGAACCGCCCGACGGGCGTGATTCGTGGGTCGCGGGCACACTTGTAGAAGGTCGCGCCGTCCTGTCCCGACTGCGAGCGGACCGTGTCCACCATCCGGTCGGCGTCGACCACCATGGAGCGGAACTTCCACATACGGAAGACGGCGCCGTTTAGCCCGGCCCGTTCCTGCCGGTAGAAGACGGGACCACCGTCGTGGAGCTTGACGAGTGCCGCAACCACCAGCATGACCGGTGCCGCTGCTACCAGAGCGAGCGCCGCGCACACGACGTCGAAAACCGTCTTGGCGAGGCGATGAGACCCTCGGTACTGCGGTTCCTCGACATGCACGAACGGCAATCCGCCCACAGGATGCATCGACAACCTCGGCAGCGCGATGTCGGTGACACCGGGGGCCACGACAAGATCGACTCGATAGGGTTCGAGCTCCCATGCGAGATCGCCGATGTCGCCGTTGCCCCAGTGGGTCCCGGCCGCGATGGCGACGGTATCGGCGCCGGAGAGATCGACCGCGCGGAGCACATCCGTCTCCGCTCCGAGCACCGGGATCTCGTGTCCGGCCACAGTGATCGTGCCGGCACCGTCCCCGGTGTACCCGGTGGTGCACACACCGACGACGCGGTAACCGGCCGACGCGTCACGGACGAACGAACCGGCCATGGCGTCGACCGCGCGCTCGGATCCGACGACGAGGACCGAAGTCTGGAACTCGCCTCGAACACGGCGGCGTTCGACCACCCGGCGGCACCACCGGCGGCCGAGTGGGAGCGCGATCAGTCCGACGGGGAGGGCGAGCAACAGATAGGCCCGGATCGCGTCGAGGTCTGTCGCGAACGATTCGACGAGAAACGAGGCGATCGCGAGCAGGCCGAATGCCTGCAGGGTTGCTCTCGTGACGAGTCGGTATTCCTCTTCCCCGCTGCCTACTACCGGTTCCTTGCGCGTGCCGTTGAGCGCGAGGATCGCAAGCCACAAACCTGCGACCAGGGCGATCGATCCGAGCGCACGTGCCGGCGAGGGGGAGTCGTAGGGAAGGAGGTCGGTCGCGGCCCCGGCCGCCTGAGCCGAGACGACGATCGCGACGACGATCACTGTGTCGGTGATCGCCAGCGACCGGCGATAGGTTCGCTGCCATCGCCGGCGTGGGATACCGCCGTGGCCGTTGCCTGTGTCGCCTGCCGGTGCGCCGCGGCGCGCCAACTCCGGTCCGATGCCCATGCCTCTCCTGCTTGCCTACTCCACCCCGAAGTGCGGCCCCGACAGCCGATGATCGATTTGCCGTCATTGTCTGTTTCATCGCCGAAACGTCGAACTGTGTTTCATGCCGGAAATCACGGTGAAGCCCAGACGGCCCTGCCCACCTACGGGCGCGCTACCGATCACTTGAACAGGTTGCGTGCCAGTTTATTTCGAAGAAGAGCACAGCAATCGGAAACGTCGAAAGCGGCTCGGTCGATGGCAGTGCGCCCATGACGACCCCCCATCATCCCGTCAGTAGGCTCCCGACCCGGGAAAAAGGTACAACAGGGACGAACCGCCGACAAGGGCCATTGGACTCGACGCAAGTGCGACCCGGATCACGTCCCGTCGATCGTCTCCCCCACCCAGTCCCGGATATGGTGCCGGAAGTTCTCCGCAGACAGTGCAGCCACCCCGCCGACACCATCCTTCGGTACCGTGTCGATCGCTGTGATGCACGCGGCGACGGCCTCCACCGAGTCCTCACAGAAGCGCAGGCCGTCCACCCCTTCCCTGACCGTCTCGCCCGCGCCGCCGAGCGAGTTGACGATCACGCGGGCACCCGCCGCACGGGCCTCGACCGGCATGATCCCGAAATCCTCGACCGCGGGAAAGACGTACACATGTGCCTGCTGGTACAGGCTGTAGAGCAGTGCGTCCGACGGTCGCGCCAGCACGTGTACCGGCACCGTGGACTCGGCGGCGAGCCGGCGCAGCCGTCTCTCCTCGGGCCCGGAGCCCGCGATCACCGCCGGCAGGCCGGCACGTTCGGCGGCTCGGATCACCCAGTCCAGTCGCTTGTACGGCACGAACCTCGACGCGCCCAGCACGAAGATCTCAGGGAGGCCCTCGACCAGGTCGGATTCGGCTGCGGAGAGTTCATTGCGCCAGTCGGGCACAGCCGAGATCCGGGTCGTCTCGACGGGAGGGAAGATCACCCGCGCGTCGACACCCCATGCCCGCTCGATGCGACGACGCACGAAGTCGCTGTTCGCGGCGAAGTGCGCACCCTCCCGCGCCCGGCGCCGATCGAGGGCACGCAGCGGCGGTGCGGCACACCGCACCGCGAGCGAGGCACCCCGATCGTCCAGCTCGGGATTCCAGAGATAGCGCGCCGGGGTGTGTACGTACACGAGCTTCTCGAATCCGTTCGGCGCGGCGTCGAACGTGACGTGATGGGCGAAGCAATGGGAGCTGACCAGCGCGAAGTCGTACGAGCCGGGTCGCCGCCTCCAGAAATACGGCATGGTCGCCAAGGCCAGCGCCTTGTTCCGTCGCAGCGGCGTCCGCGCCAGCCCACTCTCGTGCACCGTGCGTTCGGGATACCGATCGGCGTCGTCCCACAGACACAACACGTCGGCGTCGGGAAAAGCGCGGACGAACTCGTCGAGAACCTTCTCCGACCCGCCGTCACGCGCGATCCACTCGTGTACCAAAATTCCCGGCACGGCCATCCCTTCGAAGATCCCGATCGACCGGGAAGGTACCTTATGACGCGGCGGGGGCCAGGGGTAACGGGCCGGAACGATGCCTCGATACGAATACGTCCGAACGGCAAGAACATTCGGGGTAGAACCGCGGGTCGAGGAATCACCCTGGCTTTCACCCCTCGACGGTGGAGGTCAATGCGTGGGTGTGCGAGACACGTCGTGGTTCGGCGACCCCGAGTCGCCGCTCCTCGGCCACATCCACCTTCCCGACTCGCGCCGGGCTCGCGGTGCCGTGGTGCTGTGCCCACCCCTGGGCAAGGAGCACATCGACACCTATCGCGGCATCAAGGTACTCGCCGAGCAACTCGCCGAGCGCGGACTCGCAGCGCTGCGGTTCGACTACACGGGCACGGGCGACTCCGCAGGTGAGCAGGATTCACCCGATGCGGTCGCGGCGTGGCAGCGCAGTGTCGTCACCGCGGTGGCGACGGCACGCGCGAGCGGAGCCGCCCATGTCACCCTCGTCGGCTTGCGCGCGGGCGCGCTGATCGCGGCGACGGCGCTGCCCGAGTGCGGGCCGGTCGACGCCGCCGTGCTGTGGGATCCGATCGTCTCCGGCCGGATGCTGCTGCGTGAACAGCGCGCGCTCTACCAGGTCACCCAGGGCGGCGATGATCCCGCCGACCCCAGGGTCTCGATCATCGGTGGCGTCCTCGCGCCCGAGGCCGTCGAGCCGCTGCGCGCCCTGGCAGTCGACGCCCAGGTCCTCGCCGGCGCACGAACCCTTCTCGCAACCCGGCCGGCGGCCCGCGACACCGCCGCGGTCTCCGCACTCGCCACCGCACTCGACGCCGACGAACTCTCACTCGACGGACACGAGTCCTTCACCACGCCGAGCACCCTCCACCCCACAGTTCCGACCGAAGACCTCACCCGCATCGCGGATTGGATCGCCGCCGGAGCACCGGGTTCCACCCACGAGGTCCACTTCCCCACCCGTCAGCACGCCGTCGTCGCGACGACCCGCTCCGGGGTCCCGGTCCACGAACGCATCGAGCACCTCGGGCCGAACGAGATGTTCGCACTGCACACGGAGGGGGTCGGTGCTTCCGGATGCGAGACGCCCGGCCCGACCGTGCTGTTCTTCGGAACTGCCTACGAGCACCGGCTCGGGCCGAGCCGCCTGTGGGTCGAACTCGCACGCAGCCTCGCCGCGCACGGTATCTCCTCGATCCGATTCGACCGGACCGGCGTCGGCGACACCGGTACCGCGCACGGGGCGGCACCTGCTCCGCTGTACTCCGGGGTGTCGGACCGCGACGCAGAGGAAGCGGTCACCGCGCTCGGCGTCGACCCGAGGAACCTCGCTGTGATCGGACTGTGCTCCGGCGCGTGGTACGCATCCTGGGTCGCGATCGGCGGACACGCGCGCACAGCTGTGCTCGTCAACATGATTCTCTGGTCCACCCACCGGCGGAAGTCGCTTCGAGAGATGCTCGGTCCCCCGGTTCCCGGTCCACCCGGAAACGGCGGTGACGACAAGCCGGCCGAAATTCCGCTGCGTGCCCGCGTCAAGCCGTGGGCGCAGAAGTACCTGCCGTACCGGCTGTGGCTGTTGCTCGGCAGGTTCGGAGTCACGCAGGTGCCCGAGGTCGTTCTCGAGGCACTGCGCCGAGCGGAGGTGGCGACCACGGTCGTACTGTCGGCCCAGGATCATCGCTCGTTCCGCTACCAGCGCGGAGAGGAGAGCCTGCGGAGGCTGCGACGTCGCGGATTCACCGGGCGCATCGTGGCCGGGCCGGTCGGCGACCACGGCGGTTATCAGCGCGACGGACGCGAGTTCCTCCGGTCCGCCGTCGTCTCCGCAGTACTCGGAGAGTTCGGGATCCTGCCGGCCGAACCGGCGAACACAGAGCGCGCCTCGTGACGACGACGTTGCTGTTACTCGGCGTTCCCGCCGTGTTCGCACTGTTCGCCGTGCTGTACCGGCGACCGCAGCACGGCTTGCTGCTCGTCGCAGCACTCACCCCGCTCCACGGCTTGCTCGCGATCGTGCCCGGGGGGCAGGCGCTCGCACCGTGGAAAGAAGGAGTCCTTCTCCTCACACTCGCAGCCACCTTCGTGAGCCCGTACCGTCGCAGGCTGCCCGCTCCGTCGTATCCGTGGTGGCCGGCGGTGGCCGCCTGGGTCGCGCTGGGCGTGTTGTCGGCGCTCATCGTCTCGGGACTCGCAGGCATCACCGCGCTCAAGATCACCTACTTCTATCTCGTGATCCCCGTGATCCTCTGGCGGGCCCCCTTCGACGCCCGCGACCGCGACCGCCTCGTCACGATCATCATGGGCATGGGTGTCCTGACCGCCGTCGTGGGCCTCGCACAGCAGGTGATCGGTGGCGAACGGCTCGCCGCACTCGGCTATCGCTGGGACGAGCACCTGCGAACCACCGGCGGAATCCTGCGCAGTTTCAGCACCTTCACGACACCGTTCGCCTTCGGGCTGTTCGTCATGATCGCCCTCATCGTCGGGTGTGCGGTCGCGTTCGCCGACCCGCATCGACTCCGAAACAAGCTGTTCTTGTGCGCGATCCCGATCATGCTGCTCGGAATGGGCGTGACGATCGTGCGCGCCAGCTATATCGGGCTCGTGGTCGCATTTCTGTGGCTCGCGATCCACCGCTACCGGGCCCTCTTCCTCGCCTTCGGCGGCGCAGTTGCTCTCGCGCCCCTTGCGCTCTTCGCGGTGCCGAGGTCGATTCTCGACCCGCTGTTCTCGTCGTCGAGTCTCGGCGAACGTGGCGACGGATGGTCACAGACCCTGGCCTCGCTGGGGGTGCATCCGTTCGGTCAGGGACTCGGTGCGACCGGTTCGGCAGCCGCCAAGGCGGTCGGTGACGGCAACCCGATGTTGTCGGAGTTGTCGTTGCAGGCAGCCGTCCAGTTCGGTTTCATGCCCTACCAGCCCGACAACTACTACATGAAACTCGCCGTGGAACTCGGCCCTCTCGGGGTCTGGCTGTTCGTCCTGGTGCTCGTGTGCGCCGCGGTCTCGACACTGCGCGCGTCACGGCTCATGGGTGGGCAGGACGCCGCCCTCGCGCTCGGAGTGAGCGGCACGATCGTCGCGGCGGCGGTCGCCTCCACCGTGGCGACCTATCTCGAGATCTTCCCACTCGATGTCTATTTCTGGTTACTGTTAGGAACTGTCGGATGCGCCCTGACGCAACACTGGTCACCTCACCGAAGCTCGGTTCCCGCATCGGATTCGGCGCCCTCGCCCACCGGCCCACCGGCAGCGGCGTACAGACCTACGTCCGCGAACTGCTGAACGCGCTCGCTCCCCTGTTACCCGACGCCGGTCTGCGAGCGACCGTGCAGCGCGACGCGACGGGAGATCTCCCCCCGGGCGTGAGCCCACAGGTACGCCCGGTCGCCGACGGGCTACGGCGAGTGCTGTACGCCAAAGCACCCGTTCGCGGAGTCGACCTGTTCCACAGCCTCGACGTCGACCTGCCCGTGCTGTGCTCCGGCGCCACAGTCTCGACATTCCACGACCTCGCCGTCTTCGACACCCCGTGGGCGTTCTCCCGGTTCCGCGCCCTCGGTGAACGCGCCCTGCTGCGGGACGCCATGCGGCGAGCGGACGTGCTCGTCGCGGTCTCGGACTTCACCGCGGAGCGCCTGCACGCGCTGTGCGGACGCGAGGCGGTGGTCACCCCCCTGGCGCCCGCCACCTGGGCCACGCCTCCCACCGCCGACGAAATACGTGGTATCCGTGAGGCCTACCGGCTACCCGAACGGTTCGTCCTGCAGGTCGGCACCGTCGAACCCCGCAAGGACGTCGCACTCGTCGCCGACGCGTGCCGCATTCTCGACATCCCGCTGGTGCTCGCCGGCGCCGGATCCACCGGCCCCGACGCCCCGGCCGGTTCGATCGGACTCGGCTACGTTCCCACCGCCCACCTACCGTCGCTGTACGCGGCGGCGACCGCGGTCGCGTACGCGTCACGCTACGAAGGATTCGGGTTGCCACCCCTCGAGGCGATGGCATGCGGCGGCGCCGTGGTGACGAGTGCCGTCGGTGCACTGCCCGACGTCGTCCACGACGGAGCACTGCTGGTCACCGAGCACACGGAGACATCGTGGAGCGCGGCACTGCGAGCGGTGGTCCACGACACCGACACCGCCGACATGCTGCGCACACGTGGCCGTGAGGTCGCGACGGCCTCGGCATGGACGCGCACCGCGCAGCTGACGCTGGACGCCTACCGCACAGCAGGCCTGCGACTGTGAGCAGGCGACCACGTGGGTAGACACTCGCTGGCCGACCGCATGGCCGAGACCGTCGTGATGGAGCGGATCGTCGCGGCGCACGATCCCGGCGGGACGCTGCACGAACCCCAGACGCCCGAACTGGACGGGCGCGCGGCGCGGCGCAACACCGTCGTGATGCTCGGCAGCCGTTTGGCTGTCGCGTCGATGGGCTGGGCCGGTTCGATGATCGTCGCCCGCGCGCTCGCCCCGGACGATTTCGGCAAGTTCGCGTTCGTCTTCGGTCTGCTCGGCCTGCTGTCGGTCGTCACCGATCTCGGCGTCGGACGAGTGGTGCTCGCCAAACTCGTCGAGTGCAATCCGTGGGAGGTCTCGTACGTCACCACCGCGTTCATCGCGTTGCGTGGCATGCTCGGGCTTCTCGGCTACGCGCTGGCGGTCGGTTACGTACTGCTCCTCGGATACTCCGCCGATGTCGTCTGGGCGACGGTGATCGCGGGACTCGTCGTGGTGATCGCGACTCCCAACAACGCTCTGGCCGTGATGTACCAGAGTCGCTTGCGCATGGCGTCGGTGGCGGTGGCCGAAACCTTCGGTCAGCTCGCCCAATTGATCGCCACCATCGCAGCGGTGCTGTGGAATCCGGTGCTGCTCGTGCTCGTCGCGCCGGCCGTTGTCAACGAGATCGTCGGAGCGGGCATCCTCGTGCGCGGCGTCCGGGCAGGCAAGGCCGGCCCCCGGCCCGCCGCGCGGGCCCAGCTGTGGCGCTGGCGGGAGATGCTCGTCGAGGCGATCCCGCTCAGCATCGGATTCGCTCTGCTCACCGTGCTCTCGAAGATCGACGTGCTGATGCTCGGGCGGATGGACACCTTCGACTCGGTCGGCCTGTACACGGTCGGATACAAATTCGCCGACCTGCTGTCGATGGTCTCGTCGACCGTCGTCGGGCCGGTGACCACCCTGCTGGTCGCAACGTGGCCCGCGCAGACCGACCAGTTCCGCCGACGCACTCGTGAGGCAGCGATGCTGCTCGCGGTCCTGGGTGCGACCGCGACCGCCGCATTCTGGACGTCGGCCGACGGAGTGCTCTCCCTTCTCTACGGCGAGCGGTTCGCCGAGGCCGCCGACGCATCACGCATGCTGGTGCTCGGCAGCGCTCTGTCGATGCTGACCGAACTCGGTCTCATGGTGCTCATCGCGACCGGACGGCACCGGGTGTATCCGTGGGTCGCGCTGGGCGCGCTCGCCGGGAATGTCGGCGCGAACCTCGTGCTCATCCCTCACATGTCGTTCGACGGCGCGGCTCTGGCGACCGTGCTCACCGAAGCCGCGATGCTCGTGGCCATCTGGATCGTCGTGAGCCGCACCGTGCGAATAGGGGGGCTGCTCCCCTTCTCCCAAGTCGCGGCAATCGCAATGCTGGGGGTTTCGGTGGCCGTGTGGATATCGTTGTTCGCCGACCGCTACGATCTCCCCTGGCCCGTCACCGCCGCCGTCTCGGCGTTCTGTGTCCTGGCCGGAACCCACGTCCTTCCCATCACCGGCGGGCTCGGTCTCGTCGGTCTCGTCAAATCCCGTTGAGGTTGCAGTGTCCCTTTCGCGGTCCATGCCGCGCCGCGTTTCGCGGTCCATACCCTTGCGCGCCGTCCTCACTCTGGTCGGTGTGTTCGCTCTGTCGTGCACCCAGAGCACCGAGGCACGCGAGTGCCGAACCGACCTGACCGGCGGCAGCCTGGGGATCGCGACCGGATCGGGTCTGGACACTCTCGACGACTCCGAACTCGACGAGTACATGGCTGCGGTCGCCGACAGCGGCGCCGGCTGGGTCCGATTCGACATCGACTGGTCGATCATCGAACCTGCGCGCGGTCGCTTCGACTGGGGTGGGACCGACCGGGTCGTCGCCGCCGCGGCTTCGCACGACCTGCAGGTGCTGGGCCTGCTCACCCATACCCCGCAGTGGGCGCGCACACCCGAGGCCGACGCCGACGACACCCACGGCATGCCCGCCGACCCGGAGGAATTCGGGCGCTTCGCCGGGGACGCCGCCGATCGCTACTTCGACAGCGTGACGCACTGGGAGATCTGGAACGAACCGAACCTCACGTCCTTCTTCGCTCCACAACCCGATGTGGAGGCGTACGCCGACCTGCTGGTGGCGGCGTCGGACGCGATCCGCAACATCGATCCGGCTGCCGTCGTCGTCACCGGCGGTCTCTCCCCCGCCACCGACAACGGATCGGACATCGCACCCACGACGTTCCTCGCCGAGCTGTACGAACAGGGAGTCTCGTCGACCTTCGACGTGGTGGGCATGCACCCCTACAGTTATCCCGCCCTACCGTCCGACGCGTCGACGTCCGACTGGAACTCCTTCTACCGGATGCGCGAGATGCGCACCGTCATGGTCGAGAGAGGGGATTCCGACAAGCCGATCTGGGCAACGGAGTTCGGGGCTCCGACCGGAACGGGCACCGACGCGGTCGGACTCACCGAACAGGCAGACATCCTGCGCGACGGGATATCCGAACAGCGGGCGCTCGGTTTCGTCGACAAACTGTTCGTCTACAGCCTCCTCGACCGAGGCTCCGATGTGTCGGACCGCGAACAGAATTTCGGGGTCGTCGCCCACGACGGGTCGCCCAAACCTGCCTGGGACGTGCTGCGCGCCGCCGCGTCCACCCCCGGTTGCCTCTGATCACGACGGGGGCATCGCGAGCGTCCCGCCGGTCGCCCTGCGCAGGGGGCGGACGAGGTCGGCGGCACGATCGGCGGCACGGAGGGTCCACCGCTGGTGCGGCCGTGAGCCGGGTACGGCGACCACCGAACCCACGCGGTATCCGCCGTTCGCCCACTGCGACTTGAATTCCGATGTGCCGTAGAGATAGTCGAACCTGTCGATGCCCAGTTCGTCGTGCCGATCGGTGATCCGGCGCTGCAGCAACTGGCCGGGCTGGTAGCGGCGCATATCGGGATGGAAACGGCCGATCCACATCTCCACCGTCGACCCGGTACGAAACATGATCTCGTGGGCGCGCCACCGCCCACCGACGAGCAGACCGACGACGAGAAGCCGGCCGGCACGCGCTTCGGCGTCGAGCAACGGCCGGCTGAAGGACGCCCACGGCGGCGCGCAGAAGTTGTCGCGCCCGCTGTGCTCGTCGGCGGCCGCGGCGACGGCGACGATGTCCGGCCATCGCCTGGCGAGATGGCCGGGATCGCGCACCACTTCGACGGTCACGGGTGTGCCCGCACGTTCCAGCACGCGTTCGAGCCGGGACAGGGTCTTGAGCGTGCGCCTGCCGCGTAGCGACTCCGCCCCCGCCCCGGCTGCGATATCGATCGTCAGGCACTGCTCCGTTGCGACGACGTCGACGCTCCAGCGCGGCGAGGCGCGCAGCATCGCGAGCAGCGGATCGGCGAGGTCGATGTGGTCGAGCTGCAACGCCATGTTCCGTGCGGCGATCCCGTCGAGAAGATCACCGAGTGCGCATTCGTCGGCGGCGAGAAAGGTTCCGATCGTCCCGAGACCGTGAGCGGGCAGGCGCAGCGCGGTGACTCCGAAACGCGTCCTGGCGTGTAGTGGTGCGAGGCCGACGAGCCGACCGCCGCGCCGGACGGTGCACACCGCCGGCCGGCCGCGTCCCACCCGGTTCCAGGCCAGAGCATACGACGGCCGGGTTGCGACGCGCGCTGCCCGTTCTTCTGCAAGGGCGTCCCACTCGCCGGCCATCCGAGCGGCCGACACCTCGTCATGGATCTCGAAACTCACGATGCGTACACACCGGGACCTTCGGTCCGCGAATCCGACATCCTCCGGACTTCCCCTCGCTGCAGTCGATTCGCGGCCGGCCGTGCCGCTTACTCCACGGCAGAGATCGCAGGGTGCGGGCGAAGCGTTACGGCCGGCGCCGGAATCGCCCGTCCCGAGCGTACGCGATGTGGCCGAGGTCAGGGTCCGAGCGCATCGGTGACCCCGCAGAGGATCCGATCGAGGATCGTCCTCGATGTCGCGAAGTTGATGCGCACGAAATTGCGCGCAGCCGATCCGAACCGCACACCACCGTCGACGAGTATGCGACCCCGATCGCGTACGGCCGACACCGGATCATCGATCCCGAGCGGTCCGGTGTTCACCCACGTGAGGTAGGTGCCCTGCGGCATGTGGTGCCGCAGAGCCGGAATCCTCTCGCGCAGCACCTCGTCCACATGCCTGCGATTGCGGTCGAGGACGCGCAGCAGATCCTGCTGCCACGCGTCGCCCTCACGCCACGCCGCCAGCGTGGCGATCACTCCCGGGACCGACACCGTTCCGTAGAGGTCGAACGGTTCCGCATCCCGCCGCCTCAGCAGGAATGCAGGACCGTAATGCACTACCGCGCAACGCAAACCAGCGAGATTGAACGCCTTGCTCGCAGAGGTGAGGGTCACGGTCCGGGCGGCGACCTCCGGCCCGAGCGAGGCGAACGGGATGTGCCGGTGCGGCTCGTAGGTCAACTCGGCGTGGATCTCGTCGCTGACGACGAGCATGTCGTAACGTTCGGCGATCTCGGCGATCCGCTCGAGTTCTTCGCGGGTGTACACCCGCCCGGTGGGGTTGTGCGGGTTGACGAGCACGAGAACGCGCGGACGTCGCCGCGCAACCAACGGCACGAACGTCTCGAAATCGAGCGCCCACCCCTCCCCCCGATCGACCAACGGAAAGTCGACCTGCTGCAGGCCCATCCGGCGCAGAGAAGCCAGGAACGGAGGATAGTTCGGCGTTTGGATCGCCACGGCGTCCCCACGCGTGGTGCTCAGGTGCAGCACGAGTTGCAGCGCCTGAATGAGATCGGTCTGCTCACGGACGGCACCGGGATCGGGTTCCCAGCCGTATCGCATGCGCATGCGGTTCGCGAACTCCTCACGCAGCGGAGTTCCGTGGAACCAGTCGGGATAGCCGAGATCACTACGGTCCACCAGATCGCGCAGTGCGTCCGCGATGGGAGGTGCGACCGGAAAATCCATGTCGGCGACCCAGGCAGGAGCCAGCCCGTCGGCGACCGCCCGCGCCCACTTGGCACCGGACCGCGCCGACAGGGCGTCGAAGTCGAGGTCGTCGAACCCGGTCACCCCAGGACCGTCGACCGAGAGGCACTCGTCGCTGGTCATGGGGAGAGAATGGCACGGTTTGCGCCGCGCCGCGCGGCGAAATCAGGCGGCCGGGCGCTGACCCGTGACGAAGAAGATCAACCGATCCGCGACGTCGAGGGCCTGATCGCCGAAGCGCCCGTAGAAGCGGGCGAGCAAGGCGGTGTCGACCGCCGTCCGGATGTCACCATCCCACTCGGGACTTTCGAGGCGGGTGAGCAACCGCGAATGGACCGCATCGAGTTCGTTCTCGAGGGTGTGGATGCCCGTGATCGTCTCGAGGTCGAAGTCGGCGAACGCGTCGCGCAGAATCGCGACGATCTCCCCCGCGAGATCGGCCATCCGGCGAAGATCGTCGCGCAAGAGCTCGGACACCAGCGACTCGGGATGGCGACGCCGAACCACCCGCGCGATGTGCAGGCTCAGCTCACCCATCCTCGTGAGATCGCTCGTGATGCGCACGGCAGAGAACACCAGCCGCAGGTCGGCGGCCACCGGGCCCTGCAGGGCGAAGATCCTCACCGCCCGATCGGAACAATCGGTGTCGAGTTCGGCGATTCTGGCGTCGAGATCGAGAGCGCGCTGGGCCGCGTCGAGATCGGTGTCGAACAGCGCGCGGGTGGCCAGTTCGAGACCCTCTCCGGCGACAGATGCGAGCTCACCGAGGCGTTCGACCAGTTCATCGAGTTGACGCCTGAACAAATCCCGCATGTCTCGCTCCTCTCGACCGCGTCACCGCCACGCGTACCCGGTCCATTGTCGTCGCAACCCTGCCAGGGGACTAGCCACGGGTGTCGGCGACGCTCTCTGCGGCTGCGTCGCTGTCGGACGGGGCAGAGCTCGCACGGTCATCCATGCGAGCGAGGTGAGCTTTGATCCATTCGGTGCTTCCCGGCACTGCAGTGTTGTGCTGAGCGGTGTCGGCAACGCAGGTAGACAAATCGAATCCCTCATCGTGAAGCCGATGTGCTCGGCTGCGCAGGCCACATCCATCCCCTGACGTGACCGCGATCACTATAGCGCTTCCGTGTCGGGCTTCAACTCGCGCCGGAGAACGTCAGTAGCGTGGTGACCCATCCGGGTGCTCGTGACGCTGCCCGTAGTCGTAGTCGTAGTCGTAGCTGTGTCCCTCGTCGTAGCGATACCGCTGGTGCCCGGGTTCCTCCGCAGGGACGAACAGCGGCTCGGACCGCGGCGAAGCCGGTACCGGAGGCCGGTGACGAGTGTCCGGTACCGGACGCTGCTGAACTCCGGGTACCGGCGGCGCTGCGGGTACCGGCGGCGCTGCGGGTGCCGGTTCGGGGAGGGGCTGCACGGAGTCCACGGATCCTCGGCTGCGGGACGGAAGTGCGGGTAGGACCTCACGTCCGGCGCCGAGCACGACGAGACGCGTGGGTACCTCGACCTCGACAAGCGCACTCAGGGTGTCCTCGGCAGCAGCGCGTTCCTCGGCGGCGGCCTGCACGACGATCACTGCGAGCGCCAAGCCTTCGGTGCGCACCCGGGTCCACCACTGCTCGCCGAGTTCGCAGCACACGATCCGGTCGGAGGCATCGCCGAAGGCGTCCGTTTCGACCGTCACTCCCACCCCGTGCAGAAGGAGGATGTAATCGCCGAGCGACGCGCGTTGCTGCAGCATGACGACGGTGTCGAGGGGGAGCGTCGCTCGATCGTCCTTCACGATCTGCACGGCCGAACGGTGACGCCGAGCGATCCGCCTGGCCCATGCTGCGCTGTTCGTCGTACCGAAGCGTCCGAGGAAGGCGACCAGCAACTCCGCGGCGACGACGAACACCGCGAGGAAAGTCACCGCGGCTTCGGCGCGCGGCTGTGGAGACACTTTCTCACCGGAACCTGCCGGCGCCGACAGCACCTGCAGGTATTCGAGGCTCCCACCCGAGCGCGCCTGCCGGAGTTGTTCGAACCGCGCATCGAGTTCGGCCTGCAACACGGGGTCGCCTCGACCGTCCGCATCGGCCGCGATACTCGCGGCGAGATCGGCCCGCAGGCCGCCTACGACCGCGTCGAGATCGGCGATGCGCGCGTCGAGGGCGGCACGATTGCGGTCGGTCTGCGCCCGGTCGAGCTGCGTGACGACGACCTGCACGAGACGGTCGGCGTCGGCCTGCGAGTCGTCGCGGGCGGTGACGGTGAGCAGGGTGGGTGACGAGCCGTACCCTACGTCGATTCTCGACACCAGCTCGGCGGGGTCCTCGTTCGTGTCGGCGGCGATCGCGGCGACGACCGCCGAGTCCTGTGACAGGGCAACATAAGGAGCGATGAGCTGTCCGAGCGTCGCGTCCGAGCCCGAGATCCCGGTCGTGGAGCGAATCTCGGCGACGAGCGACGATTCGTACACACCGGGACCGTTGTCTCGGACGAAGAACATCCCAACCGCGGCGAGCACGGCGACGGCCGCGGCGGGTATCGCGACCCGGGCGAGGTCGCGGGCATGCCCCACCAGATCGACGGTCGGGGGAACACCGAGCTCGCGCCGCAGTTCGGCGTCGCGGATGCTTCGTTCGGACACGATGCACAAGGCCTTTCGCTGTACGCCCCGGGAACAGGGCACGTCGCCATACTTTCGTGACGAATCGGGCAAACGTTACCCCGCCCGCAGCGCCCGTCAGTTGCCGAGCAGCCAGCGCGGACGTGACCACATCTGCCATGTCTCCGCCACACGCGCGCCGGCAACGAGGTAGAGGGGAGTCACGCGCGGCCGGGTCAGTCCGCACATCGCGATCGGACCGCGCTGCGCGTGCGTGTGCGCGGCGCCCGCCCGGATCAGCCGGTTGGCATAGCCGCGGCGGTGCCGGCCCGTGCGGGTCCCGAGCGACCACACCGTACGGATCGGGCCGCTGTCCACGAGCAGCGCACAGCATTGCAGATCGGAATCGTCGACGATCCCGACCACCTCGACACCGGATGCGCGGGCAATCGTGTCGGCGTATGCGACCGCGGCGGTCCCGGGTGCGATCCCGAACGTTCCGGCAGCGAGTTCACGGGCGTGCGCCATGTCGGCCTCGTCGAGTGTCCGGAAGCCCGGATCGAGAGGGGCGCCGTGCGCGACGAGGTAGGTCAGATCCAGCGAACCCGCGCACACCCAGCCGCGGTCGGCGAGGACCTGTGCTGCGCCGAGACCGTCGCCGGCGAGCAGGACGATCGACGGCAGCCCCGCTTCGGTGAGGGTCTCGTAGACGTGGTGCGCGTGGGCGGTGACGTCGCCGCCGTGGACGAGGGCGAGGTTGTAATCGGGATCAGGCGCCCCGGTGATGCCGACCCACCAGCCGTCGCCCTCGGACCAGCTACCCGCCGACGTGAGGGGACGCATGCTCGCGCCGTAGGAGCGACGCAAGCGAGACGGCGATACGAGGCTTGTTTCGATCGACACGGTATCCACGCCTTCCCCTTCCCTGCCGCAGAGATCTCCCGACCATCTCTACAGGGTCGATGCAGAAACAGCATCGGCGGCACCCATCCGGTGCCGCCGATGCCGAAACGTCCGTCGATCAGGACGGGTTGCCGATCAGATCACGCAGGAACTCGATCACGAACCGGAGAGGATCCACCGGCTCCGGCTGCGAACCGGGAGCATCGGGCACATCCCCGGTTTCGGGGGCGGCCTGGGCGTGCGGTGCGGGGGCCGGCGTCGTCTGCGGGGCGGGCGCCGAGCGGGCCTGCGGTGCGGGCTCGCCACCACCGACCGTCACGGAGATGCCGCCGGTGAAGGGGCGTCCGGACGCGTCGAAGATGTTCTCGTACTGCTTACCCGAGGCGTCCTGGCAGCCCCAGAACACGTTGTACGTTCCATCGGTGATCGCCTGAGGGCCGGCCTGAGAGGGAGCGCCGTCCTTGACGTACAGCGCGCTCGAGGTGGCGGTGTTCCGCACCTCGAAGCTCGTGCCCGCGGGTTGAGCATCGATCCGGCCCGACGGCTCGGCCGTGTCCACGGTGCCCGGCTTCAGAACGTAGGTGACACAGGTGACGCCGCGGTCGACGTCCGCCCGGGACAGATCGAAGTCGACTACGACGGCACCGTTCTCCGCCGTCGCCGACACACTCGGCCCTGCGGCGGACGAGACGCCGGGAACCGCCAGTGCGAGCAGCGCGGCACCGGAGGCCGCGACGGCAGCTTTCTTCGCAACAGAATTCATCGATTTCCTCCCCGTAATTCGATACCGGCGGCCGCTTGGTCAGCGGCGCGCCGTCGACCGCGCCCGGCGCGCGTAAACGCAGGCGCGTAGGCGGAAACGTTACCGTGAGGTGTCGCCGCTGTCTCGGCGAGACAGCGATTCCGAACGGGCGGCGCGATCCACATGCCCGAGATCACGATCGGGCTCCACAAGATCGCGTACCTTCTGTTTGAGGGTGGAGATCTCGGGAAAACCTTTGTCTTCCTTGCGGTCCCATACAACCGCTTCGTCGACGACTATGCGGAACACTCCGCCCGTCCCCGGAACGAGGGCCACTTCACCGAGCGCGGTACCGAAAGTGTTCAACAGTTCCTGGGCCATCCACCCGGCGCGCAGGAGCCATCGGCACTGCGTGCAGTAGGTGATCGCCACACGAGGAGCCTGCTCGGTCATGAACGACAGAATATCGCTACCTCGAACAGGTGAAGCCCCGGCGATCGTGGTGGTGAATCGCCGGGGCTTCGGCACAGACCAGCGATGGGGGTAACCGGTCCGTGCAGTCGCCCTCACAGGGGGACAGGAGGACGACGTGAATCCGAGTCTAGGCAGACAGATTATTACTCGCGAGTATCCCGCCGGTCGGCGTCCCGTGGCTCAGGAAACCACGGGCGGATTCGAAGAATCACGCTCTGCGCGCTGCATCTCGACGAGTTCTTCCTCGGTCTCGGCGACGTGCAGGAATCGCCCGACCGCGAGCGCGCCGAGAACCGAGAGGCCCAGCCACGCCGCCAGCGCCGATGCGATCCACACCCACATGGCTCACAGTGTGCGGGAAAGCTCGGCCAACACCAAAAAACCCGAGATCACAACATGGTTGCAATAGCAATACTCGAGGACGGCTCACAATGGGAATTCGCTCCCCCACAACGCATCCGCCATGGCCGGCAGTGTCAGCTCGATGTCGTGCTGCTTCTGTACGCGACGACGCGCAGTGACGACGAGTTCGTTTCCCAGATCCGGCTCGTCGAGTATCCACCGCAGTGCTGCTGCCAGCGCTTTCACGTCACCGGGCGGCACCAGTACCCCGGCTCCTCCGGACAGATATTCGGCGGTACCGCCGTGATCGGTTCCCACGACCGGCACACCGTGCGCCATCGCCTCCAGCACCCCCAGCGGCCCGGCCTCGGGTGAGGTGCTGGCCGAGACCAGCACGTCCCACACCGCGAAGACGTCCGCCGGATCGACCACGCCCAGGAAGGTCACGCGCCCACGCAGGTCGGGACGGTCTGCGCGGCGCCGCAACTCCTCGAGGAACGGTTCGTCGCCGGGGAACGGAGCGCCGGCCACATCGAGGTGGAGGCCGGGCACCTCGGCGACCGCGTCGAGGAGAACCCGGTGTCCCTTCCACTCCGTCACCGACGCAAGAATGCCCACGCGCGCCGTCGAGTCCGCACGAGATGCGGGTGAGGAAGGGATCGAGGGGATCGGGACACCGTTCGGGGCGACGCTCACCCGATAGCCGCATTCACGGACCGGAACGGCCGTGGCCCGGGAGACCGCGACAGCACCCGCCACCGCTGCTCTGCCCAGCCGGGCGACGAGACGCTGCTTCCTCGACGACAGTGTGTCGTGCACCAGCCACCTCGCGCGCTCACGGTGGGGCGTGCCTGCCACGGCGAGTCGCAGGCACGGTAACGCGAACAGCGAGTTGCACACCACGCGCGGTCGCTCGGCGAGGAGCACGCGACGTACCCGGAGCGCTCCCACCAACCAGCGCACGGGCAGACCGGCGAGTCCGGCGATCCGGCCGAGTCCCGTCTGCCCCCACATTCCCAGTCTCGGCACCCGAATATGCCTGCATCCGGCCGGAAGTTCCTCGGCGAGTGGTCCGTCGGGGCACGCGACCGCAACTCGCAGGCCTTGTTCGAGAGCGACGTCGATGAGCGTCAGCATGACCTTCTCGGCACCCGAACGCTGGCCGGTGTGCCCGACGAACAACAGCGAACCGCTCACTGCGCGGCAACCGTCCGATGCACCCGGTACAGCAGATCGGTCAGCCGCGCGGCGGTCGTGCGGATGTCGAACGACTCGGCGATCCGTAGGTGGGCGGCCGCCCCCATCCTGCGGCGCCGGACTCCGTCGGCGAGCAGCAACCGAAGTGCTGCGAGAAGCGATTCCTCGTCGCCGTGATCGACCAGCAGCCCGGTCTCCTCGTCGACAACCATCTCGGGGATGGAGCCGACCGTGGAGGCCACGACGGGAAGACCCGCCGCACCGGCTTCGAGAATCACGTTCGGCGCCTGGTCCATCCCGGAGGGAAAGCACATCAGATCCGCCGCAGCGAGTAGATCCCACAGCCGGTCGTCACCGCTGACGAGATCTCCCACGACCCGCACGCCCGGCAGGTCCGGAACGGTATCGCGGGTGACGAGTACCAGATCGCATATCTCGCGTAGGTGCTGCTGATGCAGCCGCAGAAGGGTGTTGCCACCCTTGCGTTCCATGCTCGTGCCGACGAAGACGATGGTGGGCCGCGGGTGGTGCGAACGATCGGGCAGCGCCCGTTCGCCGGTGAGGAAGGGCGACCAGATCCCTGGCGCCATCGTCACCACCTTCTCCTCGGGCAAGGCGTACCTCGGGCCGGTCAACGACGATGCCGTACGCCTGCCGTTGGCGACTACCAGCGCCGCGGCGTCGAGCACCGGCCGTTCGAAGCGGGCCGCAGCGCTGACCGCGAGTGGGGTGAAGCGGGTCGGCGCACGATACGGGAGCAGATAGGCGTTGAGTTCGTTGGTGCTGTCGGTGGTGACGACCGTGGGCAGAGCCCGCACGAGGTCGGTAGAACCGAGCATGCAGTTCTGGGTGTAGACGTGCAGGACGTCGATGTCTCCTTCGGCGAGGCGCTCCTGCACCCGGCGCCTCAGCCCGCGCGAATGTACGAGCTGCCCCCGCAGCGCCTGCAGGTCGAGGTCGAGGCGACCGAGCACGGGAACCGGCGCGCGAAGAACCCTGCCTACGAGCCCCGGACCGTCGGCGTCGAGGAAGTCGACGACGATGTCGTCGCGTTCGGCGAACGCCCGCCTCAGCGAATTGTGCACGGTGGCGTGCCCACCGATGTTCTCGTTGACGAACAACGCTCTGAGGGGTCGTGCCACCGGCGGATCTCCCGTTTCGTCCGTTTCTCGCTTTGCGAGGAGATCGGGTGTTCTCTCCACTTCGTTACAACAATGCAACGACCCAGAGGTTGCGCGATGCCCCGGTCGCTCCGCTCCCCGGTGCCGGCGAGAGCGCTCGCCGCTTTCGCGTAGTGCACTACGCATGACCCCCGACCTCCCTCGGCCGAGAGTGGACTGGCGACCACAAGGGGGAACCATGACCACGCCGCCTCTGCACACCCACAGGGCCCTTGCCGTCACCTGTCTCACCGTCACGGTTCTCGCCGGAACCGCATGGGGAACACCTGCTGCAGCCGACGAGACGACCGTGCCGGAGCCGTCCGACTGCTCGAGTTGTGACTCCCACGGCAGCGAGAATCCCGGATGGAACCGTTACACGTTTCCGCCGATCACATCGATTCCTTCCGTTCCACTCCCGCCGATTCCCACCACTCCGCCGGACCTTGTAGATCCACCTCCCGTGCCTCGGCTCCGACCGTCCGAGCCGCCGGAGCCCTCACCGCAGCCGCCTCCCTCGGTGGAACCACCGGTGCGCCGACCCCAGGAGTCCCTCGGGGGGACCCGCACTCCCCCGCAACCCGAGGTCACTCTCCAGCCGGAGAGTCCCGATGCTCCTTTATCACCGGCCGATTCGCGGCGCGAACGAGTCTCCGCGGAGGTGACGACGGCGGAATCCTCCCGGACCGACACCGTCTCTCCGACTTCGAACGCCGCCACCCCCGCTCCACCAACCGAGTCTCGTTCACCCGAGCCCACCCCGACCGAGTCCGAGCCTGTCCAGAGCACCTCTCCACAGCCCGATTCCGCCCAGCCCGAGCCTGCCCCACCGGCGACGGCCGACGTCGCACCTGTGTCGATCGGCACGGACTTCGGTGCGTGGCTGCTATTCGCCGCCGCACTCGCCGGCACGGTAGCCGGGATTCGTATCAAGCGAATCATCGATCGGCACAAAGATTCCCGTTGCGACATCCCGAACTCCGACATTCGTCTCGACACGTCGCCCGCCGTGATCGAAGGTCCCGCGGACGACCCCCGGTCGCTGTCGGTGCGCCTCGAACTCGGAACCCCCTGAAAGAAAGGTAAGGAATCATGACCACCGTCGATACGCGCTCCACACTGAGGTCGATGGTCTTCGACGCCGCCGACGATGCCGATCTCGTGTCGAGGATGGCCGCACAGGCCGGCCCCGACGAACTTGCCCGTCGCACAAGCGGTTCGCGTATTCCCTCGCACGCTCTGAGAATCGTCGAGAAGCGGATCCTCACAACGGCGTTGGGCCTACTCGACGAGGATCCCGGACCGCTGTTCGCGAAGGGTCTGGGCACTCTTCAGAACGTGATGACCGCGGCGCGCGCAACTCGTGCCGATCCGGGCACGCAGGTCGTCGAGAACATTCTCGACCCGTATCGAATTCCGGTTCGGCGACCGGCCCGGGTCACATTGTTCGTCGAGGAGCACGAGTCTGCCTGTATCGATTTCGAACTGAGTGTCGTCTTCACCATGGGACGCACCTCCGTCTCCGTTCGGAACGGCGCTGTCGAATTCATCGAATGCGAGGCGGGAACCATCAACGTGAGCCTGTCACTCGCCGGCACGGTGCCACCTCTGCTCCAGCGGAAGGCCAGTTTTCCGGTGCGGTGGGATGTACGACCGCCCATCGTGATTCCCCTTCCCGAGCCGAGCCGACCGGACAGCCGCCGGTTCTACGGCCCCGCCGTCGCTCGACACCCCGGCAATCGCAGCACGTGAACCGGAGACATCGCGCGACACGCGCTTCCCGTCGCCGAGGAAACCGCCGCGAATGCGGGGCGGGAGGGAGTTACGGGGCGTCGGGATGCCTGTGCACGAAGTTCAGGTACGCCTTCGACGGGGTGGGTCCACGCTGGCCCTGGTATTTGGAGCCGACCTTCGCGCTGCCGTAGGGATGCTCGGCCGGGCTCGTCAGCCGGAACAGGCAGAGCTGACCGATCTTCATGCCGGGCCAGAGCGTGATCGGCAAGTTCGCGACGTTCGACAGCTCGAGTGTGATGTGTCCGTCGAATCCCGGATCGATGAATCCGGCAGTCGAGTGCGTCAGCAGACCGAGACGACCCAGCGACGACTTGCCTTCGAGCCGACCCGCGAGGTCGGCGGGCAGGGTGCACCTTTCCATCGTCGAACCGAGCACGAACTCACCCGGGTGCAGTACGAAGGGCTCGCCCTCCGGCACCTGCACGAGCGACGTCAGTTCGTCCTGCTGCTTCGCCGGGTCGATGTGGGTGTAGCGGGTGTTGTTGAAGACACGGAACAGGCTGTCGAGCTTGACGTCCACGCTCGAGGGCTGCACGAGCTCCGGATCGAACGGGTCGATCCCCAGATGACCGGAGGCGATCTGGGCGCGGATGTCACGATCGGAGAGCAGCACGAGTAGAGGTTAACAACCTGGCCTTGCGCAGCTTCTACGTGGCCGAGTCGCGCCGGAGCTCAGCCGACATCGTGACCAGCAATTCGGTGCATTCGTCGACGACGTCGTCGTGGCTCAGCGGTACGGTCCCGTCGAGCCAGGCCGTGAGCGCCTGCGCGAGCCCGCCCACGACGTAATGGGCTGCCAGGTCGAGGCGGGGACTCGGCGTGATGGCGAAGATGTTCTCCGCCTGGGCGGTGACGAGGCCTGCGAACATGCGGGTCGAGTCGAGGCGTCGCTTCGCGAGCTGCGGATTGGCCTGGCTTACGGAGAACAGCATGCGACCCAGCCGCGGATCTTCGTCGATCTCCCGGACGATGTTCTCCACACAGGCCCGCACGATCGCGCGGGCGTCGCCGGCCGGTGCCGCCGCTACGGCAGCGAGTGTGCTCTCGGCGATGCGTCGAACGACGTGGTCGTAGACGGCGCCGGTGAGCTCGTCGCGATCGGCGAAGCTTTCGTAGAAGTAGCGAGAGGCCAGGCCTGCACGTTTGCAGACACCGCGAACCGACAGCGTGGGTTCGCCGTCGGCCGCTCCCAGGAGGTCGAGACCGGCCTCGATCAGCTGGGCTCGCCGATCCGCCTGCCGTTCCTCACCTGCGCGTCCACCGTAGAGCCGTCCAGTTGCCATGCCCCCATCTTCGCAGCGTCCGGCCTTTACGCTCCACCTGGATCTGAGTACAGTCGTGGTCACTTCGAGTAAAGGGGATCTTCGATGACAGCAATCGTCGACAAGCCCGTCGGACTGGACGACACGATCGACGGAATCGGCCTGGCCGCCGGAGCGGCGAACATCATCATGCAGTTGTCGTGGCCCGGTGTCGGCTACGGCGTCTACGAATCCCGCGTGGAGTCGGGGCGGTTGTTCGACCACCCGATCAAGCGCACCCGCACGACCCTCACCTATCTCGCCGTCGCGGCCCGGGGCACCGACGACGAGAAGCGCCTGTTCCGGCGCGGTGTGAACAAGGCCCACGCGCAGGTCCGCTCCACCGATTCGAGCCCCGTCGAGTACAACGCGATGGACCCGGAACTCCAACTGTGGGTCGCGGCGTGCATCTACCGGGGCTTCGAGGACGTGCACCGCGCGCTCTACGGGCCGATCCCCGACGACGCGATCGAGTACTTCTATCAGAACGGCGCAACCTTCGGGACGACACTGCAGGTGCCAGAGGAGATGTGGCCGAAGGACCGCGCAGCGTTCGAACAGTACTGGAACGACAACCTCCACAAGGTGAAGATCGACGACACGATCCGCGAGCACCTGCTGTCGATCGCGCGGATCGAGTTCCTGCCCCAACCCGTTCCCGCCCTGTTCGGCCCGCTCAATCTGTTCTTCACCGCGGGCTTCCTGCCGCCGCTGTTCCGCGAGCAGATGCTGTTGCCGTGGACGCCGCGCGACCAGCGTCGCTTCGACCGACTCATGCGCACTCTCGGTGTGGTGAACAAGCGACTGCCGGTGGCGATACGCGAACTGCCCTACCGCGTCCTGCTGGCCGACATGCGATGGCGAATCCGGACGGGACGATCACTCGTCTAGGGGTGCCGCAACAGACTCGGAGAGTCTGCTAAAGTTTGCTCCGAAGCTCGGGCCGAGCCGGTGAGAATCGGCAAAAGCCCAGCGTGCCGATGTAGTTCAATGGTAGAACATCAGCTTCCCAAGCTGAATACGCGGGTTCGATTCCCGTCATCGGCTCTCCTGAAGGCCCTGGTACGCGCATCGCGCAGCCGGGGCCTTTGTTGTCCTCCGCGTAGCGGTACCTCCGTCGTACCTCGGCACCCGAATGAACAGATGCCTACACGGTCCTCCGCGCGCCCTGGCATACCGCCGCAGTAAGCAATCAAGAGACCGAGACTTAGGTCGACTGGGTTTACACTCCCCCCATGCTTGAGTCAGTAGAGCCCCCGATCTCTGTCACTAACTGAGCGTTTCAGAATGACTTCCGGAGTCGCCTCAAACAGATGATGCTGCACGCGAGTTCGAGAAGCCCTTGGTGCAGTCGGCTCGTACTTCGGAACGGGTTCGTAGGCGCTTGAACTGATGCAGCCAGGCGAAGGTCCGTTCGACGACCCAGCGCACCTTCCCGAGACCGGATCCGTGTGCGGCACCGCGGCGGGCGATCCTCGGCGTGATACCGCGGGCACGCAGCAGAGCACGGTACTTGTCGTAGTCGTAGCCGCGGTCGGCGAACAACCGTCGGGGCCGATTCCGTGGCCGTCCCTAAGCGGCACCACGTTCCCGGTCTCAGCGAACGGTGGCCCCATTGCGCCTAACGCGGCCATCGCGTCTGCGTGGTCGTCGGCGAACAGGTGCGCGTACACGCTGAGCGTAGTGGTGACCTTGGCGTGCCCCATGAACCGCGCGATCTCCAACGGCAGTATGCCCGCAGCCACGCACAGGCTGGCGTAGGTGTGCCGCAACGCGTGGAACTTAAGCGCGGGCGGCAGCGCGGCGCTGGGTGAGAGCCGGTTTGCCCGCAGCACTGCGGGCCGGTACACCGCCTTATAGAACGTCTGGTGCCGAGGCAGGGCGTGCCAGTCCAGCGTCAGCCGCGCTTGCGCTTCGTCCACGGTGAGCGCGGCCAGTGCGTCTTCCGCCTTGGGGACTACCCGTCGCCCCTTCTCGTCAGTGGCCTTCTTGCCGGTGGGCTTCTGCGGGACAAGGGTGCCAGCCGGGAACAGCGGCGCGGTGGGTTCATGGTGGCGGGGGTGCCGTGCCAGGTAATCGCGCAGCAGCTCCACGGTCGCGGGCGGGAGGGGGACTCGTCGCCGGCTCCCCCGCGTCTTGGGGGTGTCGTACACGAGCTGGCCGTCAATAGTGATGACGGTCCGCTCTACGCGGAGCGTTCCCGGCTTGGGGCGCGCGTTGGGGTTCAGCGACCGCGCGGGCAGGTCTACATCGCCCACCTGCAACCCCGCCAACTCAGCCGCGCGCAGGCCAGCCCACGCGGCCACATGAACGTAGACGTTGTACGGCCAGGGCGTCGCTGCCGTGAGCGCCTGCACTTGCTCCGCTGTGAGGAACTGGTCCGGGTCGTCCACAACGCCGTGCGCTCCGCCGTTCGTGCTGTGTTCGCTGGGGAGCTTCACGTAGTCGGCTGGGTTGTCGGTGAGGCGTCCGTCCACCACGGCCTGAGCCAGCACCATCCTTACGACGAAGTACGCGTGCCGCACGGTGGACGGCTTCTTGCCTGCGGCGACCAGGCGCTGCACCCATTCGCTGATCTGCTGCCGGGTGATCGCGTTCAGCGGGTAACCAGCGAACGTAGCCGCAATGGACAGCTCGCGTGTAGCGATGGGGCCGCGCGTCTTGGGGCGCAGCAGATTCTCGTACTCGGCGCGGGTACGCGGCTTCAGGTCGTGCCGGGACGCCAACCACTCTTCCGCCGCTACACCGAACGTCATCGCTCCGGCGCGGTGGTCCCACGTGCTGCCGCGCCGCTGGGTGTAGTCCACCTCGTTGGCGTAGGCCCCGGCGTCCTTCTTCGTGGTGAAGCCGCCCTTGCTGCGTTGCTTGCCGTCCGGCGTCCGGTACTTGACCACGTAGCGGGTCTGGCCGGTGCTGGTGGTGCGCTTCTGCACGTGTGCCATATCAGGCCACCGCCTTCTCTTCAGCCAGGCGACGCAACACACGCCGCACCGACGAGTAATGCCACGTATCGCCTCCGGTGGCGGTGGGGATGCCTTCTTCGGTGAGGCGTGCGGCTATCGCCTTCGCCCCGAGTCCTTCTGAGCGCAGGATCTGGATGCGGCGCTGCGCGCTGGTGCTGACCAACCCCGGCTCTCCGCGCTTACGCTTGGTGTCCAGAGCCTCGCGAGTGCGGGTACCGATCTTGCGCCGTTCTTCAGCGGCCATCGCCAGGCGGATGTCCGCCGCGAAGCGCTGGCTGGGTTCGCCGCTGTCTGCACCTTCGCAGTCCATCAGTCGCCAGCCGTAGCGTTCGGCGCGCTTCATCAGTTGAGCGGCGTCCAGCTGGTCGCGGGTGACGCGGTCCAGCGCCCGCACCAACAACGCCTGAGCGACCCCGTTCTCCACGGCGGCGATGGCTACCTCACGCCCGTACATGGCGTCCGTCTTGGCCCCGCTGATGACGTCCGTCGTAACAGTGAGCAGCTCGTGCCCACGCTGGGAACACCACTGCTCCAACGATTCCCGTTGAGCCTCCAAACCGAGGTCGCTCACTCCCTGATCTTTGGTACTCACTCGCACGTACCCGATGACTCTCATACCCGTTGTCTCCCTTGCCGTTGGGGGGGTGCATGGGGCGCGATGTTGCCTGCACCCCTGCACCCCTGCACCCCACAACCGACCTCGAACGCATGTTCGATACCAGTGCGTAACAGCAGGTCAACGCCCCTACTGGTTGACTTTTGCCGCGCCCCAGCCCGTGCCGCCCAGCAGCCTACTGCTCCGATATGGCGATGGTTGGACGGGTGCAGCGGCCCTATATGCGGCGGGTGCGGTGTGTGCGCCGGGGCGGTGGTGGGCTGGTACGCCGGACGCGCTCCACGGCGTCTTCAAACGGGATGAGCCCCAGGTCCACCACCTCGTCAGCCGGAGTGGGCGGCTCAGCCCTCGGGACGAACGGGGCGGCTTCTTGCTCAGCTTCACGCCGGAGGTCGTCGGCGTCGGGCACGCTGGAGGTCGCGCAGTTCCTCGTAGACCCAGCCCCAGTCCCGCTTCACTAGGCACCCCGCGTGAGCGATGTCCCGCCCGCTGGGCAGACATGCACGCATACCGCCACCCCCAGCAACGAGGCAGCAACGGTCCCAGTTGAATTCGGTATCGCGTACTCGGTTGCGCTCTATCATTTTTGGCCTTTTCATTGGAATCGCCGCCGTTTGATCTCGGGGATCGCCACCACTTCCGGCGTGATGACTTCCGTCACCCTCACCACAACCTCCCCTTCCTCGGTTCGTCTTCGGCGGCGCGTAGCGCTTCAGTGACCGCGCTGCTGCTGAGTTCGGTCAGCTCGGCGATGCCGGCGGGGCGGGGACCCTGCGCCCAGAGCGCGGTCATCTTCTCCACCGACGCGGCACGCTCGACGACTGGGAGCCCGGGGGGCGCGGACCGCCGGTCGTGGGGTCGCTTCCTCGGTCGCGACGACACCGGCACGCCTGAGACGAACACTTCCGGCGAGTGATCACACCAGTCCGCCCGAGTCCGGTCAGCAACCCCGCTGGCACACATCAAAGGACTTAGCTACGCCCACCGGATTCGTCGATTGCACCTAGGACTCGAACGCAGCCGGCTACTGCGAAAGGCCGTAGGGCACCGGCCACGCATCGCCTTGTAAAGGCAACCTTGACGACCCAATGTTGTAAAGGTAACCTTTACAAGTGCGGATCAACGACTCAGCGCGCAAACATGGCATCAGCGATGACGACATCACCCACGCGTTCGAGCACGCGATCCGTTACGTCGAGTACGAGTACGACGGCGAGGAACGGCTCCTCATCATCGGCACCGACACGGCAGGGCGACTTCTCGAATTGGTCGCCGTGCCCGCCGGCCAGCCGAACCGGATCATCCACGCAGACCGCCTCCGTGCGAAGTTCTACGACTACCTGAGGTGAGACACATGCAGACCATCAAACGAACCAACGCAGACCCCACCGGCCTCGACCACCTGGACCCCACCAGCACCGAGGCCCGCGACGCCAAGCACCTCCGGCGGATCATCGCCGCCCGCAAAGGCCTCGAGGACGCCGAGGCCGAACTCCGCGCCGCCGTCGCCGCCGCACGCGAAGACGGCGACTCGTGGGCCGCCATCGGCCTGGCCCTCGACACCACCCGGCAGGCCGCTTACCAACGATTCGGCACCCCCAAGTAGACCCAGCCCGGGGGCCTGTGCGCGAGCGTGCGACACCCCCTCCGCGACGCGGGAAAGAACCGACCCTTGTTTCCGCCTCCGGGAAACAGGGGCCGGTCGGGGTGCACGGTCGCCCACCACCGGGAGCCCACACGCCTGAGGACGGTGTTCCCACGGCCCAGATCGGCAGTCCTTGAGCGAGCAGGTCGGCTCTACCCCAGTGTTGGACCGATCGGGGCCTATCGGCGTGCACGATCGCGCCCAGGGCCTCGACGCCGAAATCGAAGGCGTCCAGGTCACGACACCGCAGACGCGGCGAACAGGTGCACCGAACGATCTGTCGGCCGCCACCGATTTCGACATCTCACAGGTGGTCGACGTCGTCAAGGGGGTGCATGCCCGGATCCGGAAGGACGGATTCGATTGATCGACTGCGAGCCGGTCGAGCCGTCCACCGAGGGGCACCCACCGCCGGCTCTCGCAACGTAGATGGCAGCGCCGTTGGCAAGTGGTGCATGGCAGCAACTCTGCCTGATCGCAACGAGGGCAAATCACAATGCGTCCGGTCTGCCGAGCGCTAGGAGTACCAGTGCGATTGGTGAAGACCCCTCAGCCCGTCGGACGAAAGTCCGTCCCGTACTGAGGGAATATCGGGACCGTCCAGGTCCGGTACCAAGGCGGACCCCGATATCGTCGCGAATGTCAGGCAGCTCGTATCACCCGCATCCTTCCCGACGGCCCTCGAGGTACGAGCAGGATGTGACGAGGAGTTCAGGGAGCGACAGGGTGCCGTCCAGGACCACGCCGTGCTCGTCGGGTGCGAGTGGTTCGAGCGCCTCGAACTGCGAGACGACCAGCTTTTCGGGGAAGAAGTGGTCACCGCGTTCGCGGACCCTGGAGCGCACGACATCCATGGACACGTCCAGATGCAGGAACACGGTCGGGGCACCGGCACGCAGGATGTCTCGATACGACCGTTTCAGCGCCGAGCACGCAACCACCGGCGTCTCGACGCTGTCGGAAGCGGCCGCTGCGACCGCACGCAACCAAGGCTCGCGAGCCCGGTCGTCGAGCGGCCGGCCGGAGCGCATCTTCTCGATCGACGTCTCGCTGTGGTAATCATCCGCATCGATGAAGACGCCGCCGATCCGGTCGGCAAGCAGCTGCGCGAATGTCGTTTTCCCACATCCCCCCACGCCCATCACCACAATGTTCATGCAACATCGTAACGAGCGGGAGGCTGTTGCCGCCTTCGTCGGCGAAGCGGTCAGAACTCGAACACCACCCGAGCGGGCACGGCTCCGCTCAGCACGTCGCTGATCGACTCGTTCACCGATTCCAAGGGACGCGTCTCGGCGATCACCTGGGTTCGCCCGGCGGCGTGCAGCGCGAAGACGTCGGCCAGGTCGTTGCGTGTGCCCACGATCGATCCGATGACGGACTTTCCGCCGAGCACCGTGTCGAAGATCGGTACCGGCAGGGACGCATCACCGGCCGGTAGCGCGACGCAGACGAGTCGCCCACCGCGACGCAGGGAGGCGTATGCCTGTTCGAAGGACGCGGCAGAGGCCACCAGAGCGAGGGCCACGTCCGCTCCACCGAGTCGGGTGATCGCCTCCACCGGGTCCTCGGTCTTGGCATTGACAACGTGGTCCGCACCCAGACGCCGCGCCATTTCGAGCTTGCCGTCCTCCACGTCGACAGCGATCACGAAACCGCCGGCGATTCGGGCGTATTGCACCGCCAGGTGTCCCAGTCCGCCGATGCCGAAGACCGCGACGGTCTGGGCGGGACGCACCTGCGCCGCCAGAACCGCCTTGTAGGTGGTCACGCCGGCGCATGTCAGCGGACCCGCGTCCACGGAGGAAACAGCCTCGGGAACCGGGGTTGCGAAAGCAGCGGGGAGAACGGCGTACTCGCCGAAGCTACCGTTGACGGAGTATCCGGAGTTGCGCTGCTGCTCGCACAGCGTCTCCCAGCCGGAGATGCAGTACCGGCACGCGCCGCACGCATATCCCAGCCAGGCGATGGCAACGCGGTCACCTACCGCGCGATCGGTCACCTCCGACCCGATCGCCTCGATACGACCGATTCCCTCGTGGCCGGGGACGAACGGCGGCGACGGCTTGACGGGCCAATCACCATGTGCGGCGTGGATATCGGTGTGACAGAGGCCGCTCACCTCCATTTTCACCAGTACATCGGTCGGTCCGGGATCGGGAACGGGCAAATCCTGGATCTCGAGTGGTGCTGTGAAGTCGGTGACGACTGCTGCTTTCATGGCGATTCTCCTGTGGTGGGTGGGCCGCACATTCGTGAGCGTTTCGACGTCGAGAACCCCTGCTCCTCCACATCCGAAGCTCATCGATTCTTGATCCGGCGCCGTCCCCCATCCTCTGCCCCCGCAGCCGCTGCCACACCGGGTTTCGAGGTCACGGATCGATCTACAGCCGGATCACTCGAGCTGTCCGATTCCGAAAGTTCTCTGCCACAGTGCCACTGACCCATACCGCCCTGGCCGGTCGCCGGAACTCTAGTGGTGGAACATCACCCGCCGACCTTCACGAGGTATCGGCGCTTGGAGCCGATCGAGGAAGTCGACCTCCGTCTTGATCTCGGCCAGCAGCGCAGTGGCCAGGTCGTGGCTCAGACCGTTGCGGACGACGATGCGCTGCACGGTGACGTCGGCCAGGTCGTCGGGCATCGGGTACGCGGGGACGAGCCAACCTTTCATGCGCAACCTGTCCGACAGGTCGTAGAGGTCCCATTTTTCGGTGTATCCCTTCTTCAGCATCCACGCGAACACGGGAATATCGGAGCCGTCGTTCCACAGTTCGAAGGCCGGAATCTTCGCCAGTTCGTGCGCAAGATACTGGGCTACTGCGAGCGACTGCTCCTGGACACGCTTGTAGCCCTCGAATCCCAAGCGCAGGAACATGTAGTACTGCAACAGCACCTGCGCGCCGGGGCGCGAGAAGTTGAGCGCAAAAGTGGGCATGTCGCCGCCGAGATAACTGACGTAGAAGATCAGCTCGTCGGGTAGCGCAGACTTGTCGCGCCAGACCACCCAGCCGACACCGGGATAGACGAGACCGTACTTGTGACCGGACGTGCTGATCGACGCGACTCGGTCGAGACGGAAGTCCCACACCAGGTCCGGATGGCAGAAGGGCGCAATCATCGCGCCGGACGCGCCGTCGACGTGGATGGGGACGTCGACGCCCGTGTCGGCGGCGATCCGGTCCAGTGCCGCACTGATCTCCGCAACGGGTTCGTACGCACCGGTATACGTGACGCCCATGATGGCGACGACACCGATGGTGTTCTCGTCCACATATTTATCGAGCTCGTGCCCGTCGAGCGTTCTGTGCTCGAGGCTGATGGGCACATATCTCGCCTCGACTTCGAAATAATTACAGAACTTCTCCCAGCACACCTGAACGGCACTCGAAAGCACTATGTTCGGCGCTTCCGTGGACTTGCCTTCGGAGCGTCGACGCGCCTGCCACCTGCGCTTGAGTGCCAGACCACCGAGCATGCATGCCTCGGAGGAGCCGATCGTGGACGTTCCGATGGAACCCTCGGGATCAGGGGAACTCCACAGATCCGCAAGTATTGTCCAGCAACGTGTTTCGATAGCCGCGGTTTGCGGGTACTCGTCCTTGTCGATCATGTTCTTGTCGGCGGCCTCGGTGTAGAGGCGGGCGGCGCGCTCGTCCATCCACGTGCCGACGAATGTGGCCAGGTTCAACCGTGAGTTTCCGTCGAGCATCGCCTCGTCGTGCACGATCTGATAAGCGGTCTCGGGAAGCGACTCCGATTCCGGCATCCGTGTTTTCGGGAGGTCGGTAGCCTCTCCGGGTCGCAAGAAGACGGGATTGAGCGAAAGCGAGTCGCTGGTACCGAGACCGCGTCCACGGAACTCGTTGGGATCGATCGGTTCGGACATGACTCTCCCTCGGACAGTGGTTGTGGACAGCTGATGCCTCGGCAATGTGCCATGTGCGGTTCGCATCCTCACCGTCGGCGAGGATCACGTGCGCACCGCGTGCAAGCGGTGGGACGAACCTGTTCACTTCGGGAGGAGCCTCGGGAGCAGCCATATCTGTTCCTCGCTCGACAAGAGGTCAGTAACAACATCAGGTGCACAGGCGCCTATGGGATGCGATCGTATCGCAGGCCGGAAATCGAGAGTCATGAACGAAGTAAATCGTCGAAGCGTCGAAACGGGCCAAAAGCGGCAATTCTCGCTGCCGAGAACCGTCCCCGCAGGGAGGACCACCGGAGTCGCGATGACGGTAAATGCTACGGTAGCGCCCAACACCGCTGAAAGATGGTGTCCATACGACGCTTCCAGTTACTTCCGGAATGTGCTCATCCGGGACGCGAGCGACCTCACTCCGACTCCCCATTGTCCGACAACGACGGAGGCCCCGGCGTAGCGCCGGGGCCTCCGTTCGGTGCTCGGTATCCGCCCGAGCGAAGCAACCGATCGTCGTCAGACGGTTGCGGTTACCGCCTCGCCTTCCTGAGCAGGGGCGCTCGTGCGGATCAGGTGGTCGAACGCGCCGAGCGCAGCGGTCGCACCCGCTCCGGCGGCGACGATGATCTGCTTGTACGGGACGGTGGTGCAGTCGCCGGCGGCGAACACGCCGGGCACCGAGGTGCGGCCGTGATCGTCGACGACGATCTCGCCGCGCGGGCTGAGTTCGACTGTGCCGGCAAGCCACTCGGTGTTGGGGAGCAGGCCGATCTGCACGAAAACGCCGTCCAGCTCGAGGGTGTGCGAGGCGTCCGTGGTGCGGTCGGTGTAGCTCAGACCGGTGACCTTCGAACCGTCACCGAGTACCTCGGTGGTCAGAGCGCTGACGATGATGTCGACGTTGGGCAGGCTGCGGAGCTTGCGCTGCAGAACCTCGTCGGCGCGGAGCACCGAGTCGAACTCGATGAGAGTCACGTGTGCGACGACACCGGCGAGGTCGATGGCCGCCTCGACACCCGAGTTGCCACCACCGATCACCGCGACACGCTTGCCCTTGAAGAGCGGGCCGTCGCAGTGCGGGCAGTAGGTGACACCCTTGTTGCGGTACTCGTTCTCACCGGGCACGTTCATCGCACGCCAGCGGGCGCCGGTCGCGAGGATCACGCTGCGCGACAGCAGGCGGGCGCCGCTTTCGAGCTCGACCTCGACCAGTCCGTCCGCGGTGGGCGCCGGGGTCAGCTTCGCGACCTTCTGGACGTTCATGATGTCGACGTCGTACTGCCGGACGTGGTTCTCGAGTTCGGCGGCGAACTTCGGGCCCTCGGTGTAGGGGACGGAGGAGAAGTTCTCGATCGCCATGGTGTCGAGCACCTGACCGCCGAATCGCTCGGCGAGGACGCCGGTGCGGATTCCCTTGCGGGAGGTGTAGATCGCGGCGGTAGCACCGGCGGGGCCGCCACCGACGACGAGGACGTCGAAGGGGTCCTTCGCGGTGATCGCGGCGGCGGTGCGCTCGGCGGAGCCGGTGTCGAGCTTGCCGACGATCTGCTCGAGGTTCATGCGGCCGGAGCCGAAGAGTTCTCCGTTGAGGAAGACGGTCGGCACGGCCATGACCTGGCGGGCATCGACCTCATCCTGGAAGAGGGAGCCTTCGATCGCAGTGTGCTTGATGCGCGGATTGGTCACGCACATCACGTTCAGTGCCTGCACCACGTCGGGGCAGTTCTGGCACGACAGCGAGAAGTAGGTCTCGAAGTGGAAGTCGCCCTCGAGGTCGCGCACCTGCTCGAGCAGTTCCGCAGCTTCCTTCGAGGGGTGACCGCCGACCTGCAGCAGCGCGAGCACGAGAGAGGTGAACTCGTGGCCGAGCGGGATGCCGGCGAACTCGACCTCGATGTCGGTGCCGACGCGGCGGATCACGAAGGACGGGCGACGGGTGGCTTCACCGGTGCGCTCGTGGGTGACCAGATCGGACATCCCGGCGATCTGGTCGAGGAGATCGCCGAGTTCCTTCGACTTCGGGGCATCGTCGAGGGACGACACCAACTCGATCGGCTGGGTGACCTTTTCGAGGAGGGACTTCAGCTGGGCGGCAAGGGAGGCATCGAGCATGAGGATTACTCCAGAGGTGGAAGAACTGTGACCGGAAAAGATGGGGAGTCGGCGAACTTCTCAGCTCGAGCCGAGCGGACCCGGACGGTGCCCGGTGGCACGGGAATCTCGATCCCGTGCCACCGGAACGTATTCCGCCGACGGATCAGATCTTGCCGACGAGCTCCAGCGACGGAGCGAGGGTGTCGTCGCCCTCTTCCCACTTGGCGGGGCAGACCTCGCCCGGGTGCGAGCGGACGTACTGAGCAGCCTTGACCTTGCGGACGAGCTCGGCGGCGTTGCGGCCGATGCCCTCTGCGGTGACCTCGGTGAACTGGACGACACCGTCCGGGTCGACCAGGAAGGTGCCGCGGTCGGCCAGGCCCTGCTCCTCGCGAAGCACCTCGAAGTTGGTGCTGATCTGCAGGGTCGGGTCACCGATCATGGCGTACTTGATCTTGCCGATGGTCTCCGACGAGCCGTGCCACGCCTTGTGCGTGAAGTGCGTGTCGGTCGAGACGGAGAAGACCTCGACGCCGAGCTTCTGGAGCTCCTCGTAGTGATCTGCGAGGTCGCCGAGCTCGGTGGGGCAGACGAACGTGAAGTCTGCGGGGTAGAAGAAGAAGATCGCCCACTTGCCCTTGATGTCCTCGTCGGACACGGTCACGAAGGCGCCGTCCTTGAAAGCCTCGGCCTTGAACGGCTTGATCTTCTTGTTGATCAGCGACATGTAGAACCTCACTCGTCTCGATGGGGTTGACGATTTCGACGTTATCCGCGAACGATTGATTGTGCCAATCGATATTTTCTAGAAGTTCGATAAGCAGGAGCTATAACCCCTGGTTTTGCCAGCTCGTTACACTGTTCCGGCCGGGGATGTGACAGAACACACAACGTTTGCTACAACATCCTCGCCTGTCGAGCCGCATCATCGACGCCGAGCGGGACCTACCCGGCCCCCACGGCTCGCCGCCTCCAGGCCGTCGAGACCCGGTTCGGCCGACATGACGACGAGACTCGACCGCCTCGCCGGTCAGCCACTCTTACGCAGGGCAGCATGGATCCGCCGCGTCGATACAGACCGTGCGGTACGCGCCGACCGCCGCATGCGCAGCCGGCCCTGCCTACTGACGGTAGGACTCGACCTCGTCCGCGGGGCGGGTCTGCGCCCGGTCCGGATCGTCACCGAACTCCGCCCTCGCTCGACGCTGTCGAAGCAGGTCCCAGCATTGGTCGAGCCGTTCCTCGATCACACCCAAGCGCTGAAGGTCCTCACCGCTCGGACCGTCCTCGCCCGTGCGCGAGCGCAACGTCTTCTCCTCGTCCACCAACTTCTCGATGTACTGGATGAGGTCGTTCTCGTCCATGACAGTCCCTCGATCCGCCGCTTCGATTACATGGCGTGTTCTGCCTGCACAGACAGCCTGCTCCGTGCGGCGTGAAACTGCAGGCGGTTTTCGCTCTCCGGCGGTCGGGTATCTCCCCTGCATGAGCATCGAAGACGGCCCCGGCGAGACCCTCAGCCCCAGCGAAGGCCTCGACGCCGACGAAGTGCGGAACGATGACGGCGATGAGGTCGTCGAGCCGCCCGAGGGCTGGAGTGAAGCCGACAAGTTCGGAACGACCCAGCGTGAACAGCAGGAAGGCGAGTCTCTCGACCAACGGCTCGCCGAGGAGGAGCCCGACGTGGAACCGGCCGAGCCGCTCGACAGACCGGTCGCGGCGACACCGGAGGACGAACTCACCGAGGACGTCGACGAGGTGATCGACGACGGCACCACGGGTGGACCCGAGGACGAGAAACTGGCGGACGTGGTGGACGGGGTGATCGTGGAGGATTCACGCGTCAATCGCGGTCAGATCGACGGAAGTCCCGAGGACGGGGACTCGATCTTCCCGATCGTGGAGTAATCGAAGAGTTCCGTTCGGCAGATCCCCGAATCGCGCGGTCACTCCACCGCCGGCGTTCGGGGATTTCGTCGTGCGTGCCTAGAGAACCTTCGATCCGTACATCTCTCCGAGGGGATCGGCGATGAGCTCGAGGCGGGCCCCGTCGGGGTCGCGGAAGTACAGGGATACCTCGCTGTGTTCGGCGAGTTCGACCCCTGCGTCTATCAGCTTGGCGCGCAGGCGCTCCCAGACGGGCAGCGAGACACTGATCGCGACGTGATGCAGACCGCCGAATACTTCCCGGTACGGACCTATGTCGAGACCCGGGAAGTCGAAGAAGGCCAGCAGGTTGCCGTTGCCGATGTCGAAGAAGAAATGCGACGAGCCCGGATAGTCGCGGTTCTCGATGAGCTCGGTCAGGGGAAACTCGAGGAGATCCTGATAGAACCGCACGGTCCGCTCGACATCACTGCTGATCAGCGCGGCGTGATGCAGTCCGCGTGCCGAGGACTGCGGGCGCGATCCGGCAGGCTTCAGATGGGTGTCGCGGATGACTGCACGCCTGCGCTCGAATTCTTCCGAACGCTGCTGCTCGTCGACGGTCATCGATCTACCCCTCGCGGCGGTCGTTGCATTGTCAACTACCAGGATAACCAGACTGGTTGCCGTGTCAACCAGGCGTGTTCCGAAAGGTGCCCGACATGTCTCTGCCCCCGCGACCCGAAGGCCGCAGGGGCAGAGACCACCGACCGAGGCTCACATCTTGGCGTTCCGCGCCATGACGAAGCTGTAGAGCCCGTAGACCGCGATCCCGATGCCCATGAGAACGAGCAGTACCGATCCGAAAGGCTGCGCTCCCAACGTCTTCAGCGCTCCGTCGAGACCTGCGGCCTTCTGCGGGTCGGCCTGGAACACGGCAGCGATCACCAGCACACCGACGAGACCGATCGCGAGTCCCTTCGCGACATATCCGACGAGACCGAGGCGCTCCACGAAGGTACTGGGGTGGCTCTTCAGATCGTCGATGAAGTTCTTCGACACCCCCTTGTAGACGTGGTACGCACCCACACCGAGAATGACGAGCCCCGCCACGACGAGGACGAACTTTCCGGTGCCGGACTGCAGCAGTTTCGCAGTAAGACCGGCGTTCTGCTCACCGCTGGACCGTCCGCTTCCGCGGGCGAAACCGAAGGCGGTGTACGCGAACGCGAAGTAGACCACTCCCACACAGAACGCTTTGAACCGGTCGAACACCACGTCCTTGTTGTCGGCGCCACGCGGTTCCGGTTCGGAGACCTTCCCGAAGGCCCCTTCGGCGAAACGCCAGAGACCCATCATCACGAAGACCACGACCGCGATCCACAACGCGATCTTCCCTCCGGGCTGTTCGGCGAGCTCGGCCATCGCGCCGGACTGCGAAGCCTCCTGCTCCTCGCCACCGAACGCGACCCGGATCGCGAGATAACCGATGAGCAGATGCACGATGCCGCTACCGATGTAGCCGGCACGGGCGAACTTCTCGAACACGCCGTTCTGCGCGACGCGCTCGGCGGATTGCGACGCGCCACGCGACGCCCGGACCTGACGGTTCACTTTCGTCTCCTCGTTGTCGGGACTGTCCCCTTCGCCCTGTATTCCCGGAGATGCAGAGCGCAAACGCAAACTGCCCTCAGTGGGTAGATTGGCGTCAGGATCGAAACTCGTCGATCGGAGGGCGTCGTGCGGATCGTCGAGGATGCCGTCGCCCTGGCCCGCCGGTGGGTGGAGGAATCGTCGGATGTCGCCCCCGACCGTGCGGCCCGGCATCTCGCCGATCTCCTCGCGGACCCTCACGGACTCGACTTCACGGTGCGCTTCGTCGACGAGGTGATCCGCCCCGAGGATCCGACCGTCGCAGCGCACGCATTGGCCGAATTATCCCGGAAGATACCGGGTTTCCTTCCCCTGCATCTTCGGGCGGCTCTGAGCGTGGGTGGAACGGCCGGACCCCGATTCCCGCATCTCGTCGTTCCCGCCGCGCGCCGAGCCCTCCGCGCGATGGTGGGACACCTCGTCGTCGACACCGACGACGACGCGCTGGGTCGCGCAATCGCACGGTTGCGACGCCCCGGAACCCGGTTGAATCTCAACCTGCTCGGCGAGGCAGTACTCGGTGACGACGAAGCCTGTCGTCGTTTCGACGGCACCCTGGCGTTGCTCGCACGGGACGATGTCGACTACGTCTCGCTCAAGGTTTCGGCTGCGGTCGCGCCGCATTCGCCGTGGGCCTTCGACGAGACCGTCTCGGACATCGTCCATCGGCTCACGCCACTGTACGAACTCGCCGCCTCCTCCCCGACCCCGAAGTTCGTCAACCTCGACATGGAGGAGTACCACGATCTGGACGTGACCGTCGCGGCGTTCACGAGCCTTCTGGATCGACCCGAGTTCCTAGGTCTCGAGGCCGGCATCGTTCTGCAGGCCTATCTCCCCGACGCACCGCGCACGATGATGCGGCTGCAGCAGTGGGCGGCGGCGCGGCGGGCCCGTGGAGGTGCGGCGATCAAGGTGCGCGTGGTCAAAGGCGCCAACCTGCCGATGGAACGGGTCGACGCGTCGCTGCACGGCTGGCCCCTCGCGACCTGGCACACCAAGCAGGAGACCGACACCAACTACAAACGCCTGCTGCACTACGCCTTCGACCCCGAGCGGATCGAGAACGTGCGGATCGGGGTCGCCGGTCACAATCTCTTCGATATCGCCTACGCCTGGGTGCTCGCCGGCCGACGCGGGGCGCGACACGGGATCGACTTCGAGATGCTGCTCGGCATGGCCCAGAGCCAGGCCGAGGTGGTGCGCCGGCATGTGGGCAGCCTGTTGCTCTACACCCCTGTGGTGCGGCCCGACGAGTTCGACGTGGCCATCTCGTATCTGGTTCGCAGACTCGACGAGGGCGCCGGGCAGGACAACTTCATGTCCGCGGTCTTCGATCTCGCCGACGATCCCACGGTTTTCGAGCGGGAGGAACGCCGGTTCCGGGCATCGGTCGCCGCTCTCGACGAGAGCGTCCCCGTCCCCAACCGCACCCAGAACCGGCAGGAACCGTCGCCGACGCCACCGCCGGCACCGACCGGCTTCGCGAACACTCCCGACAGTGATCCGTCGCTGCCGCAGAACCGGGAGTGGGCGCGCCGCATCCTCGAACGGGTGCCCTCGTCCAAACTCGGTGTCGACACCGTACGTGCACACACCCTCGGATCCGAAGACGAACTCGAGCGCATGCTGGTAGCGGCAACCGCTGCGGGACGCTCCTGGGGGGCTCTCGGCGGCGCCGACCGCGCGCGGATCCTCGAACAGGTCGCCGGCGTGCTCGAAGCGCGCCGTGCCGACCTGATCGAGGTGATGGCGGCGGAAGGCGGCAAGACTCTCGACCAGTCCGATCCGGAGGTCTCGGAGGCGATCGACTTCGCCCGCTACTACGCCGAGCGGGCGCGCGAACTCGACGCGATCGACGGTGCGCCGTTCGTGTCGTCGACCCTCACGGTCGTGACCCCGCCGTGGAACTTCCCGGTCGCGATCCCGGCAGGGTCGACACTCGGTGCTCTGGCCTCGGGCTCTGCGGTGATCCTCAAGCCCGCGACACTCACGGCCCGGTGCGGGTCGGTGCTCGCCGAGGCGATGTGGGATGCGGGCGTGCCCCGCGACGTCCTGCACCTCGCCCACGCCGACGAACGGTCGCTGGGTACGAAACTCGTTGCGGACACTCGTGCCGACCGGGTGGTGCTCACCGGTGCCTACGAGACCGCCGAGTTGTTCCGCGCCCTGCGCCCCGGCATGCGCCTGCTCGCCGAGACCAGTGGCAAGAACGCGATCGTGGTGACGCCGAGCGCCGATCCGGATCTGGCGGTACGCGACGTCGTGCAGTCGGCCTTCGGGCATGCAGGACAGAAGTGCTCGGCGTCGTCGCTCGTGATCCTCGTCGGCTCGGTGGCGACCTCCCGCCGATTCCGGGACCAGCTCGTCGACGCGGTGCGCTCGCTGCCGGTCGGCCCGGCATACGACGCGCGGACCCGCATGGGTCCCTTGATCGAGCCGGCACAGGGCAAGCTGCTCGAAGCACTCACGAGCCTCGAGGACGGCGAGTCGTGGCTCGTCGAACCGCAGCGGCTCGACGCGGAAGGACGGCTGTGGAGTCCCGGTGTGCGCACGGGTGTGCGACGCGGGTCGCGCACACATCTCGTCGAGTTCTTCGGTCCTGTGCTCGGAGTGATGACCGCAGCCGATCTCGATGAGGCCATCGCCATCCAGAACGAGGTGGACTACGGGCTCACCGCGGGTCTGCACTCGTTGCACTCCGACGAGATCGCCCGGTGGCTCGAGCGGGTGGAAGCCGGAAACCTTTACGTGAATCGCGGTATCACCGGCGCGGTCGTGCAGCGCCAGCCCTTCGGGGGATGGAAGAAGTCCTCGGTAGGTGCAGGCTTCAAGGCAGGCGGGCCGAATTACCTGTTCGGTTTCGGTTCCTGGCAAGCACGCCCACTCGACGAGGATGCGCTGCACCGCGCGTTCGCAAGCGACGAGCAGGCGTGGCAATCCGAGTTCGGTATCGCAAAGGATGCCAGCGATCTGTCCGCGGAACGAAACCTGTTCCGGTACAAACCTGTTCGCACTCATATTCGGCTGGGCGAAAATGGGCATCCAGTCGAACTTGTGCGCGTGCTCAGCGCCGCCGCGCAGGCGGGTGCGCCGGTCGAAATCTCGTCCGCCCTCGATGTCGATCTCGGAAGATATTCCTGTACAGCATGTTTCGCGCATCAGGTGCGTGTGGAAAGTGATGCGGAATGGGCGGAGAGGATGGCTGCCTCCTCTGTAGCCCGCGTCCGCCTGATCGGTGCGAAGCCCCCCGCCGAGTGGGACACTCGATGCGATATCGCGGTGTTCGACCATCCCGTCACCGAATCGGGACGAATCGAAATGCTGCCATTCCTCGCCGAACAGGCAGTTGCGATCACCGCACATCGATTCGGTACACCGAACCACCTCACCGACGAGATCATCTGAGAACAAACCCCGAATCGGTTTCTGCCGATCTCCTGTGAACCCCGACCCTGTGAGGTGGAATAGAAAAATGGATATCGCCACGACACCCCCGACCGAACGTCGCAAGCTGGCACTCGCCGCGGTGAAGGAACTCGGGCCTCAGCGCACCGAGAAGGCCGTCCTCAAGATTCGCTGTCCCAAAGGCCACACCGTAGCGGCGGTGTACAACACTTCCGAAGGTCAGGTCGTGGTCTCTCGCAGCGGACCCGGTGGTCGCGGTAACCGCGATCGCGAATCGACTCCCCACAACGGCACGTCGCTCAACTCGGAGTATGTGGACACCCTCGAAGCGACCCAGTTCGAGGATGATTCCATACCCTCGGGATGCGCCTGTGGTCCGCGATCACTGTCGCGCAAGAAGATGCAGGACGCCGTGGCGTCGCACGCACACGTCGTCAATCTGACCTGATTCCTCACAGACCCAACCGCAACTGCACCCGGAAGACGTCGAGCACCTCGTCGAGCCATCCGAGGATCGAGAGCATCGAATCGAGGTTCTGCGGCGGGGTGCGCACGAGCGTGTCACGCCTGAGCAGACGCTCGAAATCCACGGCGACAGCTCCGGTTCTCACCGTCCCGTTCGCCGTTCGGAACTCGACACCCGCGCGCACCATGACGTCGAGGACCTCTTGGGCGAGAATCCCGTAGCCGACGGTTGTCGGATGCACTCCGTCGAGGGAGAACAGTCCCCCGCTCGCCCGGCCGCCGCGTCCGTCGGCGGACAGGAAGCGCGTGTCCGGCACCGGGTCGAGTGCGGCCAAGGCCGGCGGTAGCGCGTACGGCTGCCACCACGCGGGTCGTGCTTCGAGGTCGTCGACGTAGCGGCGGGCGGCCAGACGGTCGAGGATGCCCGCGGTGTCGAGCAGATACCAGTCCAGTCCGGCGCGACGCGCATCGGCGACGGTGCGGCTGATCGTCTCGTCGAACAGGTCGATGGCGGCGTCGACCATGCGGGCTTCCGGGCCGGTGATGTGTTCGTCGCGGGAGGCCTCGAACCGGCGTTCGTCCACCCAGGGACGGCTGTAGTAGGGGAAATACCGCGATCCGCTCTTCGTCCCGAGCCCACGGGCGATGGGCGCGATGGTCACGTGCGGAACTGTGCACAGCACGACGTGCCGCGCGCCGACGGTGCGCAGCCGTGCGAGGACCTCGGTCCACTCACTGTCGAAATGCTCGGGTCGCCAGATCGTGTAGGCCCGCTTCGCGTCGAGGTCACGGAAGTCGTCGCCGCTCCACGCGACGCGCAGTTCGGTGACCGTCCGCAGCGCGTTGTTGGAACCGAGGAAGACGAGGAGGGTCTCGATCCCGGTGTCGGTGGCGTCGTCGTGGTCGGCACCGAGTTCGGCCGCGACGTCGAACAGCGTCAGGTCGCGGCGTCGCTCGTCGCCGTTCGGATAGACATGGAGCGCAGCACGCTCTCCGTTGTTCTCGACGAGTTGCCGCACGAGATCGTCGCGCGGGGTCCGAATCCGGGCGGCGCAGTCGCGGGCGGTCTTCTGCAGCGCATCGCGCAGATCCCAGCCGAAGCAAGAGAGGTTGTGGAGATATCCCACAGACGGAAAGGCCGCACCGGGCCCGCGTTCCCAGTAGTCCTCCACTTCGTCCATGAATCCTCGTGCCGCCAGCAGCGCCGTCGGCAGTTCCCACGGTTCGAGAGTCGTTCCGTGCCGCTGTTCGATCCGGCGCAGCAGCAGTTCGATGTTCAAGGGGAGCCCACCCGGTCCGCCGTAGCGCGGGTACCGAAAGTCGGCACCGAGTTCGTACGCGACGATCGCAGGGACGGAGATGTCGGTGTTGTAGATCGCACCGCTCTGGAAGCCCTGCAGCAGGGAATCGCCGAGCGCGACCAGTCGATGCCGGGGTGTGCCGCGGAAGGACCGGGCAACCTCGATACCGAGAGTCGGCTCGAAGTCGGGAACCCGTGGAGGCTCGGCGGCCCGGGCCACCACCGACTCGGGTGTTCCTTTCGGGATCTCGTCGGTCATCGTGCCTCCTCCGCCCCCTCATCGAGGGTAGGCAGACGAGACCGGGGACGACGCTGGAAATCCGGCAGATCGTCGTCGCCGGCCACGACTCGGAGACGCGTACCGTTTGGCAACATGAGCGACGCCGACTTCGCCCACACCGACCGCGCCGAGAAGAACCGACGCGACAAGGCTGTGATCCTGGCCCGGTATGCGTGGAACCGCGGCATCTCGGGAACGGAACTGCTCGCCATGACCGACGAGACGAGACGCAAGTTGGCGCGAGCAGCGGACGCGCACCCGCCACGCACCATGGAGACCTGGGAGATGGCAGCGCGTCTCATGGACGAGAAGACGGCGTGGGCGCGCAACCATCCTGATCACTCGTCAGCAGCGCCCACCGACGCGGACGAGAAGATCATGTGGGTCAAACCACCCGTACGGTCCTGGCTGGAATGATTCGGGAATAATCGTTAGGTGGCGAGGTGCATCGGGTGCCACAATTTCAGGTCTCGGTGCCCCGGCGCAGGCCCCACTGGATTTTCGATATTCATCATCCGACAGGAACAACGTGACCACCACTTCGGAACCGCTGGTCCTCACCCAGCGACGGATCTGGATCATCTTCTCCGCACTCATCGCGGGCATGATGCTCGCCAGCCTGGACCAGACGATCGTCTCGACCGCCATGCCCACGATCGTCGGGCAGCTGGGCGGCGTCGAGCATCAGGCGTGGATCACCACCGCCTATCTGCTCGCCGTCACGATCGTCATGCCGATCTACGGCAAGTTCGGCGACGTCTTCGGGCGCCGGCATCTGTTCCTCATCGCGATCGGCATCTTCACGCTCGCCTCGGTGGGATGCGCGCTCACCGACGACTTCTGGACGTTCGTGATCTTCCGCGCGATGCAGGGCCTCGGCGGCGGCGGCCTGATGATCCTGTCGCAGGCGATCATCGCCGACATCGTGCCCGCGAGTGAACGCGGGAAGTACATGGGTCCGCTCGGTGCGATCTTCGGCCTGTCCGCCGTCGGTGGCCCGCTGCTCGGTGGTTTCTTCGTCGACCACCTGAGCTGGGAGTGGTGCTTCTACATCAACATCCCGGTCGGCATCGCCGCGTTCGTCATCACCTGGATCGCGCTGCGTCTGCCGACGAAGAAGCCCACCAAGAAGATCGATGTCCTCGGCGTCGTCGCACTCTCGCTCGCCACGACCTGCCTGATCTTCTTCACCGACTTCGGTGGCGACGCCGAGCGCGGCTGGGACGATCCGCTGACCTGGGCGTTCGGAGCAGGACTCGTCGCCTTCGCGTCTCTGTTCGTGCTCGTCGAGTCGCGGGCGCAGGACCCGATCATCCCGCTGTCGTTGTTCCGCAACTCGATCTTCGTCAATGCCACCGCCATCGGTTTCGTGCTCGGCTTGGGTATGTTCGCCGCCATCGCGTTCATGCCGACCTTCCTGCAGATGTCGTCGGGTACCTCCGCTGCGGTCTCGGGTCTGCTGCTTCTGCCGATGATGGCCGGTCTGATGATCACCTCGATCGGGTCCGGTCTGGCCATCACCAAGACCCAGCGGTACAAGATCTATCCGATCGCGGGTTCGCTGATCACCGCCGCGGCCATGCTGTGGCTGACCACGCTGGAAGGCGACACCTCGCTGTGGGTGATCTGCTCGATGCTGTTCGTCTTCGGCCTGGGCTTGGGTCTGATCATGCAGGTCGTGATCCTGATCGTGCAGAACGCGGTACCCGCCGACGAGATCGGGACCGCCACGAGCTCGAACAACTACTTCCGTGAGGTCGGTGCTGCTCTCGGTGTGGCGATCTTCGGAACGATCTTCACCAACCGGCTTTCGGAGAAGCTCACCGAGGTCTTCACCGCTGCGGGTGCGACACCGGAGCAGGCCGGCCAGGCCACCGCGACCGTCGACCCGGCAGCAATGAAGCTCCTTCCGGACCCGGTCCGCGAAGGCATCGTCGATGCCTATGCCGACTCGCTGGCCCCGGTCTTCTGGTACCTCATCCCGTTCCTGCTCATCGCCTTCGTTCTCGCGTGCTTCATCAAGGAGATCCCACTCTCCGACGAAGCTCTCATGGTCGCGCGCGGTGAGGCGGTCGCCGACCCGACGAAGCCGACGAAGAACGACACCGCCGTGATCGTCGACGAGTCGGAGACGAGTGCGGACACCGCAGGGAGCGGTTCGACACACACGTGATCGAATAGGGCCCTGCATCGAGTGAGGGAAGGGAGACGGCACGTGGGAGGAACGATCACACCCGTCCGTGTCAGGGACGTGGTGATCGGCGAAGGCACACCCACGATCGTCGTTCCTGTCATGGGCCGCACGCCCGCTGCGCTGCGGGAGCAGGTCGCCGCGGTGGCCGGGCGGGCGGACGTCGTCGAATGGCGCGTCGACTTCTTCGACCGCATCGACGACATCGCCGCAGTGGCCGAGCAGGCCGCCGGCCTGGCCACGCAACTGCAGGGCACCCCGCTGCTCGCGACCTGCCGGACCGCGAACGAAGGCGGCCAGGTCGAGATCTCGGACGACGCCTACGCCGACCTGACGGTCGCGCTCGCGGAGAGCGGCGCGGTCGATCTCGTCGACGTGGAGTATCGCCGCGACCGTGCTGCGGTCGACCGGATCGTCGCGGCGGCACACGCCCGCCATGTCGCGGTCGTCGCGTCGAATCACGACTTCGACGCCACTCCTCCCAAGGACGAGATCGTCGCGCGGTTGCGGGAGATGCAGGACCTCGGCGCCGACATCTGCAAGATCGCCGTCATGCCCCGCACGACCGGCGACGTGCTCGTTCTGCTCGACGCGACGCGCACGATGCATGAGGACTACGCCGACCGCCCGTTGATCACGATGTCGATGGGCGGTCTCGGCGTGCTGTCGCGAATCGCCGGTCAGGTGTTCGGATCGGCAGCAACATTCGGGATGGTCGGTACCGCCTCGGCGCCGGGCCAGATCGACGCCGACGAACTGCGCTCGGTCCTCGAGTTGCTCGACCGTTCGCGCTGATCATCCCAGGGCAGCGAGAGCGAGTCCGGCCGCTGCCGCGGCGAGCGTGGTCCCGAGAGTGCCGAACGCGATCACGGCCGCGCCCGCGTAGCGGCGTTGCGCGAGCAGGCGTACCGAGTCGATGCTCGTCGTACTGAAGGTCGTGTAGCCGCCACAGAATCCGATCCCGGCGATCGTGAGCATCGTCGCGGATGCGCCGTGGAACACCACGGCACCGGTCAGGATGCCCAGCAGCAACGATCCCGTGACGTTGATCAGGATGGTCGGCCACGGCAGGATCGCGGCGAATCGGGCGCGCAGTGCACTGTCCACGACGAAGCGCGCCACGGCACCGGCGCTGCCGGCCAGCGTCACCCACACCGCGATCATCGTGCCGCACCCCGGCGTTCCCCGAGCCACGCGCCCAGCGCCACACCGATGCCGGTTGCGACCAGGCCGGCGAGCACCGTGCCCAGCGCGTAGGCCGCCGCCGCCACGAAGTCGCCGGCGCGGAGCAGCAGATCGGTATCGACGGCGAGCGCACTGTAGGTGGTGAACGAGCCCAGCGCGCCGGTACCCACACCGAGCCGGACCGCACGACGCCAGGAGGTTTCAGGGCCGACCCGGACCAGCGATTCGAGCAGTATCCCGAGCAGCAGAGCGCCGGCGATGTTGATCGTGAAGGTCGTCACCGGCCACGTGCCGCTCTCGACCGGGAACAGCCGTCCGAGTCCGAATCGGGCGGCGGTTCCGGCCAGTCCGCCCACCGCGACAGCCACCAGCGCGGTGGGCTGCAGGTGTATCGCCTGCGCAGGCGAACTCCGCTGCGGCTCGGAGGGATCGACCATTCGGTGTTCCTTCCGTAGGCACCTCGGGAATCTCGGTCCGGACGGCCCGCATCGTCGGATGGCGATACTGGGAGCACCGTACGGTACGGTAGGAAATGGTGTGCCGGGAAGTCTGGTCGGCGAGTCGTATTTCGCCGTCGATCCGGAGGTCACCGTGTTCCCGTTGCCGCTACGCGCAGCACTTCTGAGTTCCTCGCCCCTCGAGTCGATCGCAGTTCCGGCTGCCCTCGCCGGCTAGCGGTCGTCGAGGGACGCACTCCGATGCCCGATATGTTCTCCGGCCTGCCCTGGCTGTCCCGAGGTTCCTGGGAGGAATCGCGCCGCGTGGCCGACATCCTCCGCAAGGAGACCGTCGGGGGAATTCTTCTGCTGATCGCTGCGATTGCCGCGTTGATCTGGGCCAATACCTCATGGTCGGACTCCTATCACGCGGTGCGCGACACCACCTTCGGCCCCAGCGGCCTGCACCTGGACCTGTCGCTGGGGACGTGGGCCGCCGACGGTCTGCTCGCGGTGTTCTTCTTCGTGGTGGGCGTCGAACTCAAACGCGAGTTCATCGAAGGCGACCTGCGGGACCTGCGCCGCGCCGCGATGCCCGTCACCGCTGCACTCGGCGGAATGATCGTGCCCGCACTGATATTCGTCGCGATCAACATGCGGGGCGGCGCCGACGCGTTGAACGGGTGGGCGGTACCGACAGCCACCGACATCGCCTTCGCCGTGGCGATTCTCGCCGTCATCGGCACGCACCTCCCCTCCGCCCTTCGCACCTTCCTGCTCACCCTCGCCGTGGTCGACGACCTGCTTGCGGTCACGGTGATCGCCGTCTTCTACACCGACGATCTGAACCTGCTCTATCTCGCCGGCGCACTGCTGCCCTTGATCGCCTTCGGGTTCGCCCTGCAGCGCGGCGTGAATGCCTGGTGGTTGCTGCTCCCCCTCGCCGCCGTCACCTGGTGGCTCGTGCACGAGTCCGGCGTGCATGCCACGATCGCAGGTGTCCTGCTCGGATTCCTCGTTCCGATCTCCCGGACGGTGGCCGGTAAGGCGGTCCCCGTCGCCGAACACATCGAGCACCGAATCCGGCCGGTTTCGACGGGATTCGCCGTTCCGGTCTTCGCGTTCTTCGCCGCGGGAGTCACGGTCGGTGGCTTCGACGGGTTGGCGGGCGCTCTGACCGATCCCATCTCCATCGGGGTGATCGCCGGACTGGTGCTCGGCAAGGTGGTGGGAATCTTCGGCGTCGCCTATCTGGTCGCGCGGTTCACCGGTGCCCGCCTCGACGACGAGCTGAGCTGGACGGACGTACTGGGTGTGGCGTTGCTCGGCGGTATCGGCTTCACCGTGTCGCTTCTCATCGGCGATCTGGCCTACGGAGCAGGAACCGTGGCCGCCGACCACGTGAAGGTAGCCGTGCTGTGCGGATCCGTGCTCAGCGCGGCCCTCGCTTCGATCGTCCTCACCGCCCGTAACCGCGCCTACCGCCGAATCGCGGCACGAGAGCGGATCGACGAGGACGGTGACGGTATTCCCGACGTCTACCAGGGTCGATGAGCAAGACGATCCGGGTTCGGCCGCTGCCGCGCATCCTCATCACCGCTGTTCTCGTCGATCGCGCTTCGTCGTCGCCCGTCAGGAGGCCAATGTGAACTGGACGATCTTCGCCGTCTTCATCACCGCGTGGGTGCTGATCGGGCTGGCCACCGGAATCTGGATGGCGCGGCGCGGACACGACCCGCGATGGACGCTGATCGCCGTGATCCTGGGGCCACTGTTCATTCCGGTTGCGTACGAGCGCGTCGAACGCCGGCCCCGATCGGTGTCCTCCGAGCCGATCGCGATGTGGGGATCCGAACCGGATGGAACCGGCAGTCTCCGGGTCATGGTCGGCATCGACGGCTCGGCCGAATCCGACCACGCATTACGTATTGCGCGGCGACTGTTCGAGCCCGGCGGCGGCGTGCTCGAACTCGTCGCGGTGGTGTCGTACGACGACGGCGGAAAGGACGAGACGGAAGCTCTTCACGTGGCGAAGCAGCGACTCGCAGCTGCTGCCGCCGCCATGGAGAGCACCCCGGTGGGAATGACCGTTCTCGCCGGGCCCGCAGGGGAATCCCTTCGCTGGTTCGCGGGGGAGCGCGGCGCCGATGTCCTCGTGGTGGGGCGACGTGGTCGTGGCATGTCCAACCGGATCCTGGGCAGCGTCGCCGAACACCTGTCCGGACACTGCCCGATACCCGTGCTCGTCGTCGCACCGGAAGACCGCTGACGGCCCGAGACTCAGTCCTCCCACAAGTCCAGCACGGTCGTGAGAATCTCCTCCGACGCGCCGAGACCACCGAGGTGGCTCTCCCCCGGCAGGTGGTGGAAGCGCGCGTCGGGCAGCAACTCGACCATGTGCAGGCCGTGTTCGATCGGGATGATGTGGTCGGTGTCGCCGTGCCACCACCGCACCGGCACCTTCACGTCGGAGACCCGGAATCCCCAGTCCCTGGTGAACACGACGATGTCGGCGAAGGGCGCCGCCATCTGGCGGCGGCTGCCGTTGAGCAGATCGTCGAGGAACATCGCCTTGAACTCCGGCCTGGCGAGCAGGCGGCGGTCCGCCTCGGGTGAGAGTCGCCCGTACAGGTCGATGATCGGCGACGCGAAAGGACGCACCACCCGGATCGCGGCACTGACCGCCGCACCGATCGGGATCCCCGCGTTCTGCAGCGCGGGCGCGACGATCGTGCCCAGCTTCATGAGGTTGCTGCCGATCGCCTCGGGACCTACCACCGGCGCCACGCCACCGAGGACAGCAGCGGCCACGACGCGTTCCCGCAGCGCATATGCCGCGGCGAGGGTGTAGGGGCCACCGCCCGACAGTCCGACGATCGCCATGCGGTCGACGCCGAGGGTATCGGCGACGATCCGCAGGTCGTCGCTGAACGCGAGAACGTTCTCGTAGATGTGCGGGGTCGACGAACCGATCCCCGGCCGGTCGATGCCGATGAGGCGGATGTTGCGCCGTTCGGCGAAGGCGCGTGCCTCGATGGGCACCTGCCGGCGCGCGCCCGGGGTGCCGTGCAACCAGAACACCGTCCGGCCCTGCGCAGACCCGAACTCGGCGAAGCCGAGCCGGCGGCCCTCCCCGACAGCCACGGTGCCTTCGAGTTTGGGGCGTTCGACGTCCATGGGCGTCAGCATGGCACGCACCCGCACGCGCGACCAGCCTCCATCCCGCGGACGAATCGACACAACGGACATGTGACGCGCGCTACATTTGATCTGACAACAGCCAGCCTCAGATGCCGACCGTCGGAGATGCGCCCGTGACGAAGATGCTCGCTCCCCCACCCCCCGGCCTCGCTCCCGTTCCGGGCGACAGCGGCCTCCCCTATGTCGGTTACGCGCTGAAGTACATGCGCGATCCCGTTGCGGCGTATACGCATCGATATCACGAACACGGACCGGTCTCGTGGTTCCGCTTCGCCGGCCGGCCCTGGGTGGTCCTCCTCGGCCCCGACGCCGTGGGGGCCGCCCTGCAGAACCGCGACCGGGCTCTCTTGAACGGACCGGGATGGCGCGCGCTGATCGGGCCGTTCTTCGATCGTGGGCTCATGCTGCTCGACGGCGAGGAACACACCGCCCACCGCCGCATCATGTCGCAGGCGTTCACCCGCGACCGGCTGGCCCTCTACACCGACCGAATGCACCCGTCGATCGAACGGACCCTCGACGGCTGGACTCCGCGTCCGGACTTTCGCGTCTACCCGGCACTGAAAGCGCTGACGCTCGGCCTCGCGACGGAGATCTTCATGGGCGGCGCCGAAGGATCGTCCGCGCGGGAGATGGACGAGGTGAACCGGGCCTTCATCGGGTGCGTCCAAGCAGCCACCGCCATCGTGCGGTATCCCCTACCCGGTACGCGGTGGCGACGCGGCATCGTGGGGCGGGCGCACCTGGAGAAGTTCTTCCGCCACTATCTCCCCGCCCGTCGCGCGGGTGGCGGCGACGACATCTTCTCGGTGTTCTGCCACGTCGAATCCGAAGAGGGAGAACGGTTCTCGGACGACGATGTGGTCAACCACATGATCTTCCTGATGATGGCCGCACACGACACCTCGACGATCACCCTGTCGACGGCGATGCAGTATCTCGGCCAGTTCCCCGAGTGGCAGCAGCGGTGCCGCGACGAATCCGACGCACTCGGGACCACCACTCCGAGTTTCGAGCAACTCGACGGGCTGACCTCGCTCGATCTGGTGATCAAGGAGTGTCAGAGGCTGGTCACCCCGGTGCCCGGTGTCGTGCGCCTTGCGGCCACCGACACCGAGATCCTCGGTCACTTCGTGCCGAAGGGCACCCTCCTCAATCTCGGTATGCACTTCTCCCACCACATGCCCGAATTGTGGCCCGATCCCGAACGTTTCGATCCGGAGCGGTTCTCCCCCGAGCGACGCGAGGACCGCGTGCACAAGTACGCGTGGGCCCCCTTCGGCGGGGGCGCCCACCGCTGCCTGGGCATGCACTTCTCGGGAGCCGAGATCAAGACCGTGCTGCATCACATGTTGCTGCGCTACCGGTGGCACGTTCCGGCCGACTACATCGCGCCCATGAACTTCACATCGCTGCCGTTCCCGAACGACGGGGGCCCGATCGACCTCCGAACGAGGTAGGCACAGCGTAGAAAAGAGGTATGTCGGTCGCCGACGAACTCGACGAACGATTCGTCGCCGCGGTGCGCGCCCTGGACGGGCACGCACCGCGATCGCGCCGAGCCGATCGGCACATCGCCGACGATCTGCTGATTCGCTACTTCGACGCCCAATTACAGTCGCGGCAAATCGATTTCGCATCCCGCACCATGCAGGAGCGCGGAGGGGGCTTCTACACCATCTCGTCGGCGGGTCACGAATCGAACGCGGCGCTCGGTCTGTGCTCACGGGTGACGGATCCCGCTCTGCTGCATTATCGTTCGGGTGGTTTCTATGCGGCACGAGCGTCGCTGGTCGAGGGCAGCACACCGATCCGCGATGTTCTCGCCGGGTGCGCGACGTCCACACTCGATCCGATCTCGGCCGGTCGGCACAAGGTGTTCGGGAACGCCGAGTTGAACATCGTGCCGCAGACGTCGACGATCGCGTCGCATCTGCCGCGTGCCGTGGGAATCGCACTCGCGCTGCCGCGTATGCAGCGACTCGGGCTCGAAACGGCATGGCCGGCCGACTCGGTGGTGGTGTGCAGTTTCGGTGACGCCTCGGCCAACCATTCGACGGCGGTCGGCGCCATGAATGCGGCCGCCTACTGCCGCCACCGCGGCTTGCCGCTGCGGCTGCTGCTGGTGTGCGAGGACAACGGACTCGGGATCAGCGTGCCCACGCCGGCGGGGTGGATCCGAAAGACCCTGTCCTCGTATCCGGGGATCGCATACCGGGAGGTCGACGGCGCCGACCCGGTGGCGATGCTCGCCGCAGCGGCCGAGGCGATCGACACGGTGCGCACGAGCAGAGCGCCGCTCGTGCTGCATGTGCGGATGGCGCGTTTCCTCGGCCATGCGGGCTCCGACGTCGAATCGGCCTATCGCAACCCTGCGGACCTCGCCGCCGATCACGCGCGGGATCCCCTGGTGGGCACGGCCCGGGAGATCCTCGCGCGCGGTGTTCTGGATGTCGCGGGAGTACTCGATCGCTACGAGCGGATGCGTGTAGCTGTCGCATCGGTCGCGGACTCCCTGCAGAGGCCGCCACGATTACGATCGGCCGCCGAGGTGATGCGCCCGCTCGACTCGGCGCTCACCCGGGTCGACGACGACCCGCATCCGGCCGGCGAACCGCTCACCCTCGCGCAGGCCGTCACCCGCACGCTCGGACATCTCCTCGAGGAGGATCCGCGCACTTGTGTCTTCGGGGAAGACGTGGGCCTCAAGGGCGGGGTCTACGGCCTCACCAGGGGGCTGCAGCAACGGTTCGGTCGTCTGCGCGTGTTCGACACGCTGCTCGACGAACAGACCGTGCTCGGGTTCGCTCTCGGATCGGCCGTGGCGGGGATGCTGCCGATCCCCGAGATCCAGTATCTGGCGTACCTGCACAATGCCGAGGACCAGTTGCGCGGGGAAGCGGCGAGTCTGGCGTTCTTCTCGGACGGGCAGTACCGCAACCCGGTGGTGGTGCGCATCGCCGGCCTGCCCTACCAGCGCGGGTTCGGCGGGCATTTCCACAACGACAACTCCGTCGCCGTCCTGCGCGACATCCCGGGCCTGGTGCTGGCCGTGCCGAGCGCTCCCGTCACTGCGGGCGCCCTGTTGCGTACCTGTACGGCACTGGCTCGGGAGGAGGGGCGGGTGTGTGTCTTTCTGGAACCGATCGCGCTGTACCACCGGCGGGACCTGTACGAGGAGGGGGACGGCCTGTGGCAACAAGTCCCCGACCCCGCCGGGCTGCCGCCCGGTTCGGTTCGCGTCTACGGCGACGGCAGCGACGTGCTGGTGGTGACCTTCGGCAACGGAGTGCCGATGAGCCTGCGGGCCGCGCGGCGCGCGGGCGTCGCGGTGACCGTCCTCGACCTCCAGTGGCTGTCCCCATTGCCCACGACCGCCCTGCTCGCACATGCCGAGGGGTTCGAGCGCGTGGTGGTGGCCGACGAGACCCGCCGCAGCGGGAGCGTCGCCGAGGCGATCGTCGCGGCGCTCGTCGACGCGTCCTGGCAGGGCCGGGTCACCCGGGTCACTTCCCGCGACAGTTACGTTCCGCTCGGGCCTGCGGCCGCGCACGTGCTCATGTCCGAGGACGACATCGTCCGGGCCATGCGCGATCGATGACGTCGCGTCAGCATCCCGCCAGAATTCGCGCCATGGCGTCGTGTTCGTCCTGGGTGACCCACAGTTCGTAGGCCGTCTTCACCTCGATCTGCCGCTCGACGTATTTGCAGTGGTACGAGCTGTCGGGCGGTAGCCACTCGGCGGCGTCGGAGTCGCCCTTGGACTGGTTGGTCGGTCCGTCCACGGCCTGGAGATTACGGGGATCGTTGGCCAGATTGCGTCTCTGCTCGTCGTCGAGATAGCGAGCGCCCTTCTTCCAGGCGTCCGACAGAGCCACGATGTGATCGATCTGCACGGCGGAGGACGTGTCGACGCCGCGCCGGAAGAAGATCTCCTTGCCGGTGTACGGATCGTGGAGGGTTCCGGTGCGAACGGTGCAATCCTTCGTCGCGGGTTCCAACGAGATGTCGACGAGGTCGCGCGCGAGGATGTCGTTGCGGGTGTCGCAGCCGTTGCGGCCGAGTCCGACCGTGACATTGTCGGTCCAGGCGGACCCGAAGAGATTCCGGTCGTATCCGTCCTGCGGTTCCTCGTCGCGCACCGGCAGGGCCGCCAGCGCTTCGAGGGCCTGCGAGGGATTCGCGACGACGACAGCCCCGGACTCGTCGTCGCTCGCCGGTTCGAGGAGGACGACGGCCACGGAGACCGCGATGAAACAGAGGATCCAGAGCCATCGGGGAACCGACGGCTTACGCGCACGCGCCATGTACTGCTACCGAGTCGTACTTGCTGCCGCTGCCTTCTACTGCGCCAGCGGGGGCATCTTCACGATCTGACCCGCATAGGAGAGGCCGGCGCCGAACGCGAGGAGCAGCGCCGTCGAACCCGCCTCGACCTGGCCCGTGCGCAGCATCTTCTCCATCGCGAGCGGGATGGAGGCGGCCGAGGTGTTGCCGGTCTCGATGATGTCGTCGGCGACCGCCACCGTCTCGGGCAGCTCGAGCTGCTTGACGATGACGTCGTTGATGCGCAGGTTGGCCTGGTGCGGGACGAAGGCGTCGAGGTCCTCGAGCGCCACGCCCGCCTTGTCGGCGATCTGCCGGGCGTACTTGCTCATCTCGAAGGCTGCCCAGCGGAAGACCGCGGTGCCCTCCATGATGATCCACGGGCGCTTCTGGTCGGGATTCGTCGCGAAGTCGACCCAGTCGGGTTCCTGGCGGATGGCGTTCCCCTGCGAGCCGTCCGAACCCCAGACGGTCGGGCCGATGCCCACCTCGTCGGACGGGCCGACGACGACGGCGCCCGCGCCGTCACCGAAGATGAAGCGCACCGAGCGGTCGGTGGGTTCGGTGGCGTCGCTCATGCGCTCGACACCGACGACCAGCACGTGCTCGGCAGAACCGGCGCGCACCAGATCGGAGGCCACGCCGAGGGCATAACAGAAGCCCGCGCACCCGGCGGCGATGTCGAGTGCGGCAGCGCCGCCGGTGCCGATGCGGTCGGCGACGAGCGCCGCAGCCTGCGGAGTCTGGAAGGGGTAGGTAGAGGTCGCGACGACGACGGTATCGATCTGGGCACCGGTGAGACCGGAGGCGACGAGGGCCTTCTCGGCGGCGCTGGTCGCCATGTCGACGACCGACTCCTCAGGGTGCTGCTTCGCGAAGCGGCGTTCCTTGATACCGGACCGCGACTGGATCCACTCGTCGCTCGAGTCGATCTGCTCGCAGATCTCGTCGTTGGTGACGATGCGCTCGGGCCGGTGCACGCCCAGGCCGAGCAGCGCGCTGTTCCTCAACGGGGCCGGGACAGCGATCTGTGCACCCATCAGACGACTCCTCCTCCTCGACGCACCGCTTGTCGGCACGTCGCATCCGGACGACGATACCGTGGGTCACGGTTTCGTCACAGAACCACCCCGACGATGCTCTCCCGTGACCCCGACCGCAACCGGGCGTCCCGTTCGCCGCGCCCGGGTTAGCGTCGCAGCATGGATGCTCAGGATTGGGACGAGAAGTATGCGGCGTCCGACCTCGTCTGGGGCGCGCCGCCGAATCCGGTGATCGTCGAACACGTGGCGTCGCTGCCGCACGGCCGTGCGCTCGATCTCGGTTGCGGGGAGGGTCGCCACTCGCTGTGGCTGGCGACGCGCGGCTGGGAGGTCGTGGGGGTCGATTTCTCCGAAGTCGCTCTCGACAAGGCCCGGCAGATCGCCGCGCAGGCGCCCTCACGTTCGCGTGATCGCCTTCGCTATGTGCGTGGAGATGTGACGGCCGACTCGTTCGGCGGCGAATATGACTTGATCCTCTCGGTCTTCCTGCATTTCTCTCCGCCACAGCGGAAGGCACTTCTCGAGAGGGCGATCCATTCACTGAAACCTGAAGGAATCCTCATATTCCTCGGGCACGACGCGATAAATCCGGAACAAGGTGTAGGAGGCCCCCAGGACAAGGAAATCCTTTACACCCCAGATGATCTCGTGACAGAAATCGACGGCCGACTGGAAATCGTGGCGGCGGAACGGCGATATCGGGAAACGGACTCGGGAACCGCGATCGATGCTCTCGTGGTCGCCCGAAAACCACCCCTTGGCAGTTAGTTGCCCGGCGAGTAACATAGAGATGTTACCGACGAGTAATAACTTGGGCGGTACTTGAAACCGGCTGGACCGCACCGCACTGGGAGACACCGACGACATGGGCCACTACAAGAGCAACCTCCGCGATCTCGAGTTCAATCTCTTCGAGTTCCTGAAGATTCAGAAGGTCCTCGAAGCCGGCAAGTTCGGCGACATGGACGAGGACACCGCACGCGGCATCCTCGCCGAGGTCAAGGCGCTTACCGAAGGACCGGCGGCGGAGGCGTTCGCCGATACCGACCGCAACCCTCCCGTCTTCGATCCCGAGACCCATTCGGTGTCGATCCCCGAGGGCTTCAAGAAGTCGTTCCGCGCCTGGTGGGACGCCGGTTACTGGTCGATGGGTATCCCCGAGGAAATCGGCGGCACCGAGTCTCCGCAGGCGCTGCTGTGGGCCGTCAACGAGATGATGCTCGGCGCCCAGCCCGCGGCCTTCATGTACGCGGCCGGCCCCGGCTTCGCCGGCGTGCTCTACAAGAACGGCACCGACGAGCAGAAGAAGTGGGCAGCCACCTGCGTCGAGCGCGGCTGGGGAGCCACGATGGTCCTCACCGAGCCCGATGCCGGCTCCGACGTCGGCGCGGGTCGCACCAAGGCGATCAAGCAGGACGACGGCTCCTGGCACATCGAGGGCGTCAAGCGCTTCATCACCTCGGGCGACTCCGACGACCTGTTCGAGAACATCTTCCACCTCGTCCTCGCCCGCCCCGAGGGTGCCGGCCCCGGCACCAAGGGCCTGTCGCTGTTCTTCGTCCCGAAGTTCCACTTCGACTTCGAGAAGAACGAGATGGGCGAGCGCAACGGTGTCTTCGTCACCGGTGTCGAGCACAAGATGGGCATCAAGGCCTCCGCGACCTGCGAGGTCACCTTCGGCGGCCACGGCGTTCCCGCCAAGGGCTGGCTCGTCGGTGAGGTCCACAACGGCATCGCGCAGATGTTCGACGTCATCGAGCACGCTCGCATGATGGTCGGCACCAAGGCCATCGCTACCCTGTCGACCGGCTACCTCAATGCCCTCGCGTACGCCAAGGAGCGCATCCAGGGCGCCGATCTCACCCAGATGTCCGACAAGACCGCTCCGCGCGTGTCGATCATGCGGCACCCGGACGTGCGTCGTTCGCTGGCGATGCAGAAGGCCTACTCCGAGGGTCTGCGCGCCGTCTACCTGTACACGGCCGCGCATCAGGACGACGTCGTCGCCGAGCTGGTTTCGGGCGCCGACGCCGGTCTCGCGCACCGCGTCAACGACCTGCTGCTCCCGGTCGTCAAGGGTTGCGGCTCCGAGCGGGCCTACCAGTACCTGAAGGATTCCCTCCAGACCCTCGGTGGTTCGGGCTTCCTGCAGGACTACCCGATCGAGCAGTACATCCGCGACTCGAAGATCGACTCGCTGTACGAGGGCACCACGGCCATCCAGGCGCAGGACTTCTTCTTCCGCAAGATCGCCCGCGACCGCGGTGTGGCACTCGCCCACGTCGCGGGTGAGATCAAGAAGTTCGTCGAGCGCGACGACGCCGACCAGCGTCTGAAGAAGGAGCGCACGCTCCTGGCCACCGCACTCGACGAGGCGCAGACGATGGTCGCGACGCTCACCCAGTACCTCATGGGTGCGCAGGAGCAGCCCACCGAGCTGTACAAGGTGGGCCTCGGCTCGGTCCGCTTCCTCGAGTCGTTCGGCGACCTGATGATCGGCTGGCTGCTGCTCGAGCACGCCGAGATCGCACTCGCCGCGCTCGATGCCGGCGCCGACGCCTCGGACAAGGCCTTCTACGAGGGCAAGGTCGCAGCCGCGTCCTTCTTCGCCAAGAACGTCCTGCCCGAGCTGAGCGTGTCGCGTCAGATCATCACCGACATCGATCTCGACATCATGGAGCTCGACGAAGCCGCATTCTGATACGCGCGTCGCACCGAAGGCAGTGGCCCCGCCGGTTCTCCGGCGGGGCCACTGCCTTATCCGAACGGTGTGGTGCTCAGAACAGGACGACTCCGCGCAGGTTCCGGCCCTCGTGCATGTCGACGAATCCCTGAGCGATGTCGTCGAGCTTGTAGGTGGTCGTGACCAGCTCGTCGAGCTTCAACGCGCCCGAGGTGTACAGGTCGATCAACCACGGGATGTCGGCGGTCGGCGCGGAAGCGCCGAACAGCGAACCTTGCAGGCGCTTCTGGTAGAGCACCAGTTCCATCGCGCTGATGGGGATACCGAAATCGGTCATCTTCCCGAGACAGGTGACGACGCAGGTTCCCGCCTTACGGATTGCGGAGAAGGCCTGCGCAATGTGCTCCCCCGTCGTCACACCGACGGTGACGATCGCAGAGTCCGCGCCCTGACCGTTGGTGTACGACCGGGCAATCTCCGTCGCGTCCTCCATGCCGGCCACCGCATGGGTTGCTCCGAACCGCAGCGCCTCCTCACGCTTGAACGGCACCGGATCCACCGCGATGATCCGGGCCGCACCGGCGTGCGCGGCCCCCTGGACCGCGTTGATCCCGATCCCACCGATGCCCTGAACGATGACGGTCTGTCCCGGATACACCTCGGCCGAGTTGACCGCCGCTCCCCAGCCGGTGCCGACACCGCAGCCGAGCAGGCACAGTTTGTCCAGCGGAAGATGCTTGTCCACCTTGACGGCCGAGTCCACACTCACCGTCGTGTACTGACTGAAGGTCGACAGCCCGCACGTCTGCGCCACCGGTACTCCGTCGAGGCTCAGCCGGAAGCTCGACGGGACCACAGCTCGGGAACGACTGTTGACAACCTCGGTTGTCAGTAGCACGCTGACCTTTGTGACCATCACCGGCACGTCGACCACCCGGTACATGCGCGATCGCAAGAAGGCGGCGCGCATCACTGCTCCGCTGCGCCCGTTCGCCGGACGAGCACCGGACGCCACTCCCGACGAAGAAGACGCGTTGCGCCGCGCCCTGCTCGAACGCGACGAACCCAGCGCGGAACTCGTGCGAGCCATCCGCCGCGACCGCACCGTCACGCTCGCGCAGTTCCGCACCGCGCTCGCCGAAGGCATCGACGCCGTGCCGCACGCACCTCCTGTGCTCCGGAAGTACTTCGCGATGCTCGAGGAGACCCCCGCCTGGGTCGATCGGGACAAGATCGCCCTCGGCGCGCGCACCCTGCGCAGGGTCGGGTCCGATGTCGGCGACGTCCTCGCCTACGGTTCGCTGCTCGGCGGCTACAACAACTCCGGTCCCCTGCCGGTACTGACGTCGTCCGGACGTCTCACCGGTGAACGCACCCGCCGCCGCATCGCCGAAACCGGGACCTGGTGGAACGCATGCGTCTCCGAGGGTGGACTCGAGCGATTCGGGAAAGGTTTCGAACTCTCGGTTCACGTGCGGCTCATGCATGCCTTCGTCGACTACCACCACGAGCACGACGCCGGGTGGGACACCGAGTTCCGCGGGCTGCCCGTCAACCAGTTCGACCAGGCGGGCACGCTGGGCCTGTTCTCGATCACCTTCCTCCTCCATACCCGCGTGCTGGGCGTGCGGTACACCCGGCGTGAGGCCGAGGCCGTCCTCCACCTGTGGGCCTATGTGGGATGGCTGATGGGTGTCGATCCGAAGTGGCTGCGGTTCGAGGAGCGGGCCGGTCTACGGATGATGTACCAGATCGGGTCGTCGTCCCCGGCCGCCGACGAGAACAGCTACATGCTCGCCGCCTCGCTCGTCGAACTTCCCCTCCACACCCGTTATCCCCGCTTCCAGGCGCTGCGCCGGCGGTACGAATACGAACGCGGACTGTCGCTCGCGACGACCCTGCTCGGCCCGTCCGGAGTCCGCGCTCTGAAGGTTCCGCTGCGCCCGCCCTGGTATCCGGCGGGCCGCTTCGCCGTCAACGTCGCCAAACACCATGTCATCGGCCGTTTCCCGGCCGGGAAGGCGTGGCTGCAGCGACTCGGCGAGAAGCAGTTGCGCGACGCGCAGCTACGCATCCTCGACGGGGAGATCCCCGACGTGGTGCCACTTCCGGAGTGAGAAAACGAGAGGGAGGTTGTGTGCGTGATCCGTTACCGGACCGCACACGACCTCCCCTTCGTCTCGGGATCGTCCGTTACTCCTCGGTCGCGCCCGGCGCGGGCTCTTCGACCGCAGACGACTCGGAGGCGGGCGCCGGCGCGGACGAGGCGGGACTCGACTCGGAAGCACCGGAATCCGAGCCGTCGCCCTCGCCGGAAGGCGCGGGTTCGTCGCGCTTTTCCGGTTCGGGGCTCACGCACTTGACGATCGGAACCGGGTCGTAGCGCACCGTACGCGTGGTGTTCGAGATCTGTGCTCCGGTGCGGGCATCCGTGACGATCCTGGTGTCGGTGACGGTGAAGCCCTGCGCGCCGCTCGACGCGATGCAGGCGGGCCCGGCCGGCAGCGTGATCGTGTTGGGTGAGGTGAAGTTCGTGCGGTTTCCGGTGATCGACTGCACGTCGACCGTCTTCGTCCCCCAAATGCGCACGGTGATGTCCGAGCTGGTGCCGATCGTCTGGATCAGCACACCGGTATCGAAGGGATTGCGGAACTTCAGGTCGATCGCACCGTCGTAGATCGTGGCCTCGCGCGCCGCCGGGTACCGGGAGATGTAGTAGCTGTGCTCGGTGTGCTCGACGTCCTCCATACCGGCGAAGTAGGTCGCGTTGTAGAGGGTGGTCGCGAGCTGACTGATTCCGCCGCCCACGGCCTTGCCGGGTCGTCCGGCCTCGATGATGCCCGATTCGACGTAACCCTGCGCCGCGCCGCGCGGACCCGTGTAGGCGTTGAAGGAGAACGTCTCGCCGGGCTCGACGATGGCGCCGTTGATCTCCTGCGCCGCCAGGCGGATGTTCACACCGGAGGCGTACTCGAACCCACTGGTGGTGAACTCCGAGACCACCTCCTTGATTCCGAGCTTCTCGGCACCTTCCGTGGTGAGTTCCGGTTCGGCCTTCTTGTACACCGCGTCGATGCTGCGGTCGACCTCCTCCTTCAGCAGATCGGGCAGATTCTCGAGGGTGACCGGCCAGTCGACGAGCTCGCCGGCCTTACTTGGGATGATCGTCGGGCGACCGCCGTCGAGGACGATCCGCGCGCTCTCCGGCTCGGTCTCGGACGCGGCCAGCTGCGGCGCGAGGATCCCGATCGCGGCGTCGGTGTTGTACTGGGGGTCGAGCCCACCGGCACCGTCCGGGACGAACGAGAGGACGGCACCCACCGCGTCGCGGGGAAGCACACCGGTGATGCCGTCGGCTCCCCTGACGACCAGATCCTGAGTCACGGCCGGAACCGCGATCTCTGCGAGAGCCCGGTCGAGTCCCTCACGGGTGACGGTGACGTCGACACTCTCGACAGGCAACGACACCTCGCCGAACGGCCACCGCTCGGCGAACACGTCGCCGGCGAGGGCGACATCGAGCCGCTGGCCCGGCTGAGGGGTCACCGGCACAGGTGTGCCCTCCTCGAAGAGGATGTTGCCCTCGCGAGGTTCGTGCGCGGCGGCGACGGCCGCATTCTCGATCGCGGCGGTGAGAGCGGCTTCGTCGCGCGAGGAGACCACACCGACTTCCTCGGTGCCGAAGAAGGACGCCAGCCGCGTGAACGGGTTCAGAGGCTGCGACCCGACCCGGTCGAGCGTCGCGGGCCAGTCGATCCCGATCCCGGCCTGTGACGGCACGATCTGCCCCTCGGTGTCGCCGGCAATGACGTCGACAGGAGTATCGAGACGCGGCGTGAGCTGCTCGTTCAGCGTTGCCTCGGCGTCGTCGAGCGACATGCCGCCGACCTCGATCCCTGCGACGGCGACGCCCCGCGGCACCTTGCCCGACGACAGCGCGAGATCGGCCACGTACAGCACCGTCAGAAACGCGAGGACCCCACCGACGACGAGCGCGATCGTGCGCTTCGGCAGATTCGACCACGGCTTGTTCGGCTCGTCCCCCGAACCGCCCGGTCCGCCCGGTCCGCCCGTGGGCGGTGGGGTGGCCGGCGGCGGACCCTGCGGCGGCGATCCGGCCTGCATCTGCTGGGTCGGCTGATCGCTCTGCGGCCCGTGAGCAGTGGGGGGCATGGCTGTCGTGGCAGGCGGGACAGGACCCGCCGGACTCGGCTGTGCGGGGTCCACCGGACGGGGCTGTCCCGGATTCGCCCGACCGGGCGAGTCCTCACCGGAAGCGCGGAGGATTCGATCGGTGGCGGCGGGAGCGTTTCCCGGCGTCTGCTCCCAGGGCTTCACGATCGGGATGACCGCGGTCGGGGCCTCCGAGGGGTGCACATTCTCGGTCGGGGTCTCGTCCGCGTTCACGCTCTCGGTCGGGGTCTCGTCTGCGTTCACGCTCTCGGTTGCGGCCTCGTTCACGTTCCCACCGGATGCCTCCGTCGCGGCACCGGGTTCGGTCGCACCGCTGGTCTCCGGCACGGTCACACCGCTCGCCTCCGGCACGGTCACACCGCTCGCCTCCGGCACGGTCACACCGCTCGCCTCCGGCACGGTCACACCGCTCGTCTCCGGCACGGTCACACCGCTCGTCTCCGGCACGGTCACACCGCTCGTCTCCGGCTCGGCACCACCGCGACGGTCCGGATCGGTCACCTCACGAGACGGATCAACCGCTTCGAAACGCGCGGTAGGAGCCGACGCGCTGTCATCCGCACGATCGGATTCCATCGACCGACCGGGATGCTCGCTCCGAGCGTCCTCATTTTCGTGATGGGAGTCGTCGGTCCTGTTACTGCCGCTCACCCAGTTCCCTTCGCAAGCTTGGCACGCCCTCGATTTGCGCGCCGACTACCTGCTTTCCAGGGTAGTGCCCCGGTTCGAAGCGGCTGCGTCCGGAATGGCGAAGACCCCGCGTTGCTACCAGGTCGGGGGTCAGGCAGCAGCGCGGGGTCGATGGGTCTATCGCTGTGGATCGGCGAATGTTACACACCGATCGAAATTCTTTTTCCGCCCGAGTACAGGGCGCGTGATCAGGCCTCCAGAATCGCGGTCACGCCCTGTCCACCCGCGGCGCAGATGGAGATCAGGCCGCGCACCGGCTTGCCGGTCTCCTGCTTCTTCTCATGCAGCATCTTCGCCAGTGATGCGACGATTCGCCCACCGGTCGCGGCGAACGGATGACCGGCGGCCAGCGACGAGCCGTTGACGTTGAGCTTGCTGCGATCGATCGATCCCAGCGGTGCGTCGAGACCGAGCTTGCCCTTGCAGTACTCCTCCGACTCGAACGCCTGGAGAGTTGCGAGCACCACGGACGCGAACGCCTCGTGGATCTCGTAGAAGTCGAAATCCTGCAGGGTCAGGCCGTTACGCTTCAGCAGGCGCGGAATGGCGTAGGTGGGGGCCATGAGCAGCCCGTCGCCTCCGTGGATGTAATCGACCGCAGCCGTCTCCGAATCCACGAGATAGGCGAGCACGGGCAGCTTGCGATCGGCAGCCCACTCCTCGCTCGACAGCAGAGCAGCCGACGCGCCGTCGGTGAGCGGCGTGGAGTTGCCCGCGGTCATGGTGGCCTCGCCGAGCTTGTTTCCGAAGACCGGCTTCAGCGTCGCCAGCTTCTCGACCGACGAATCGGGCCGCAGGTTGTCGTCGCGGGTCAGGCCAAGGAACGGGGTGACCAGGTCGTCGAAGAATCCGCGGTCGTAGGCCGCGGCCATATTGTGATGGCTCGCGACAGCCAGTTCGTCCTGGGCCTCGCGAGCGATACCGAATTCCTTCGCGGTGATCGCGGCGTGCTCGCCCATCGACAGACCGGTGCGCGGTTCGCCATTGCGGGGGATCTCGATGCCCAGCATCGAGGGGCGGACGTTGCCGAGCAGCTTGACCCGATCGGCGGTGGACCGGGCTCGGTTCAGGGACAGCAGGAACTCGCGCAGCTGGTTGCTCACCGCTATCGGGGCGTCCGAGGTGGTGTCGACGCCGCCGCCGATGCCCGCTTCGATCCGTCCGGCGGCGATGGCGTCGCCGACCGCGATGATCGACTGCAGGCCCGTGCCACATGCCTGCTGGAGGTCCCAGGCCGGGGTGTAGGGGCTCAGTGCGCTGCCGAGCACGCACTCCCGCATGAGGTTGAAGTCGCGACTGTGTTTGAGAACCGCACCGCCGACCACGGCGCCGAGCCGCTCACCCTGGAGGTTGAAGCGACCGACCAGGCCGTCGAGGGTCGCGGTGAACATGTCCTGGTTCGAGGCACGCGCGTACTTGCGGTCGGAGCGGGCGAAGGGGATCCGGTTGCCTCCGAGAACTGCGACACGTCGCTGCTGCGTGGAACGGGCTTTGGTGGTCACTGGTGTCTCCCGGTTTTCGGACGGATTCGAATTCTGGCTACTATTCTTACTCACGGGTAAGTTGTTGTCGAACACGCGTGCTGTCGAACACTGCACCGACGACCGAATCGAAGAAGGTGGAATCGTGGCCGAAGCCAAGGGCGCACCCAAGCTCTACGCCCAGCTCATCTCGTCCGCACCCGGAGCGTTCCTCGCCAAGCAGTTCGGCCTGCCGCAGCCCGAGAAGCTCCGCCGCTACCAGCCCGGCGAGCCTGCGCTCCCCGGCCCCGTACTTCTCGGCGGTAACGGCCGCCTGATCGAACCGATCCGCAACCTCCTGAGCGACTACACGTTCGCCGAGCCGTCCGACACGAAGTTCGGCGCTCTCGTGTTCGACGCTACCGGTATCACCGAGCCCGCGGGCCTCGAACAGCTCTTCACTTTCTTCCAGCCCGCCCTGCGCAATCTCGCCCCGAGCGGCCGCGTCGTCGTGTTGGGCACCACACCCGAAGAGGCCGGATCCGTCGACGAGCGCATCGCCCAGCGCGCTCTCGAAGGCTTCACCCGCAGTGTCGGCAAGGAACTGCGTCGCGGCGCCACGGTCCAGCTCGTCTACGTCTCCCCCAAGGCTGCTACCGGCCTGTCCGGCGTCGAGTCGACCCTGCGCTTCCTGCTCTCGGCGAAGTCCGCCTTCGTCGACGCCCAGGTGATCCGTATCGGTGAGGGTGACGCCACCGCCCCCGAATCCTGGGACCGTCCGCTCGCCGGGAAGGTCGCGGTCGTCACCGGCGCGGCCCGAGGCATCGGCGCGACGATCGCCGAGGTGCTCGCACGCGACGGCGCGACGGTCGTCGCAGCCGATGTGCCCGCAGCCGGCGACGCCCTGGCCGAGACGGCCAACAAGGTCGGCGGCACGGCATTCGCCCTCGACGTGACGGCACCCGACGCCGGCGACAAGCTCGCCGCCCACCTGCTCGAGCGTCACGGTGGGGCCGACATCATCGTCCACAACGCCGGCATCACCCGCGACAAGCTGCTCGTGAACATGGACGCCGCTCGCTGGAACGCAGTGATGGCCGTCAACCTCATCGCCCCGCAGAAGATCACCGAGGTACTGGTCGAGAAGGGCGCGCTGAAGGAAGGCGGCCGTGTGATCGACGTGTCGTCGATCGCGGGCATTGCCGGTAACCGCGGCCAGACCAACTACGGTGCGTCCAAGGCCGGCGTCATCGGCCTCGTCCAGGCGACCAGCGAGGTGCTCGCCGACAAGAAGATCACCGTCAACGCCGTCGCTCCCGGGTTCATCGAGACCGCCATGACGGCCGCGATCCCTGTCGGCACCCGTGAGGCCGGCCGGCTGATGAGCTCGCTGCAGCAGGGCGGCGAGACCGTCGATGTGGCCGAGACCGTCGCATGGTTCGCGAACCCCGCGTCGAGCGCCGTGACCGGGCAGGTCGTGCGTGTGTGCGGCCAGTCCATGCTGGGGGCCTAGATGGCACGGATCGAACTGCCCTCGCTGCCGTCGACCTTCGACATCTACAGCCGCGCCGTGCTCGGGGCGCTGCCGGTGGTCGGCGCCTCGGGCGACGAACTGCCCGACGACACTCTCGTACTGCGGTCACTGAAGGTCGATCCCGACAATCTTGCCGAGTACACCAAGGTGTGCGGTCTGCGTTTCGGCGACACTCTGCCGCTGACCTATCCGTTCATCCTCACCTTCCCGCTCGTGATGAAACTGATGGTGTCCAAGGGCTTTCCGTTCGCCGCCGTGGGGTCCGTCCACGCCGAGAACGTGATCGAGCAGTTCCGGCCCATCTCGGTCACCGAACCGCTCGACCTCGTGGTGCACGCGGAGAACATGCGCGAACACCGCAAGGGTCTGCTCGTCGATCTCGTCAGCGAGGTCAACGTCGGGCGCGAACTCGTGTGGCGGCAGACATCGACCTTCCTGCACCAGCAGCGCACGTCGCTGTCGGGAGAGCCCAGGAAGGAACCGAAGGAAGAGGAGATCCCAGCGGTCCCCACCTCCACCCTGCGAGTGGATCAGAAAGTCATCGACCGCTACGCCGCGGTCTCCGGTGACCGCAACCCGATCCACGTCTCGACATTGGGCGCCAAGGCATTCGGATTCCCGAAGACCATCGCCCACGGCATGTGGAGTGCGGCGGCGACACTGTCTGCCGTCGAAGGCCGCATCCCCGGCAAGGTCACCTATGCGGTGCGCTTCGGTAAGCCGGTGCTGTTGCCGTCGTCGCTGAACCTCTACGCGAAGCACGTCGCGGACGGCTGGGATCTCGCGCTGCGGCACCCGAAAAAGCAGTACCCACATCTGACGGCCACGCTGCGTTAGAACGGGGAACTCCGGAACTTCGGGCGGGGCGGGACGCGATGGGGGCGTTCCGCCCCGCCCGAATCGCTCTGGCGGGCAGGGGCGATCAGTGCGGCTGTTCGGAGCGCTTGCGACCGGCGAGTCCGCGCCACGCAAGATTCTCGAGCAGATCCGCGGCCTGCTGTACGTCGATCTCACCACCGGCGATGCGGTCGGCGACAGCCTCACCGGCGCCGACGAGCGCGACAGCCATGATGGTGAAGTTCGTACCGGGTTCGGGATCGCGCGTACTCGATTCGAGCAGATGCGCGGTGAGTTCGATCAGGCGGTCGCGGCTGCCCTGCACCTGAGGCGCGAAGGCCTGTTGAGACAGCGCCTGACGGTAGAGGACCATCCACGAAGGCCGGTGCTGGTCGACGAAACCGAGGAACGACTCCAGCGCGACACGCAGTTGCTCGCGCGGCGCAAGATTCGGGGCCCCGGCCGGTGTCAACGCTTCGACGAAGCGCTGACCCTCGCGGGCGATGCATGCGGCGAACAGTTCGTCCTTCGAGCCGTAGTACAGATAGAGCATCGGTTTCGAAATCGACGCCCGCGCCGCGATCGCATCCATGGACGTGTTGTGAAAGCCGTTCTCGGAGAACACGTCGACGGCGGCGTCCAGCATCTGTTGCTCGCGCACCGCACGCGGCAATCGCTTGGTTCCGCCCGCCATGACTCCTCCCGGCATTCTCGAATCGAGTTCTTACTCTACGGTAGGAAACCCGTCGCCGAGGCACTGCCACGAATTCAGCAGTCCAGGCCACCCTTCGCGCGTGTCACCGTCCGCACCGACTCGTCGACCCATTCGGCCGAGAGGGTGCCTTCCGCGACGACCTGCTCGAGATGGTCGAGCACAGCGGGAACCTCGGCCGTGGTCAGCCACAGCGCCTGGTTCACGCCAGCCACCATCGCCGCCTCCACAGCCTCGGTGATGTCGTAGGTGTCGGTGATCGCCCGCATCCCCGACAGGTCGTCGGTGAAGATCACGCCGTCGAAGGCAGGGCCGCCGTAAGCACCCGAGCGGAGCAGGTCCACCGCTGCCGGGCTGATACTCGCCGGAAGTCCGCCGGTCAGTCCCGGCACGTCGAGGTGACCGAGCATGACGCCCACCTCGGGCGAGACCAGACTGCGATAGGGCACGAGGTCGATCTGCTGGAGTTGCCCGATCGGCGGGGTGGTCACCGCACCGGTGTGCGAATCCCCCGATGCCGAACCGTGCCCCGGAAAGTGCTTGAGCACGGGCATGATCCCCGCGTCGAGCAGTCCCCGCGCGTACGCCCCGGCGTACTCGGTGACGATCGCGGGATCGTCGGAGAACGAGCGGTCGCCGATGACCGAGTCGTCGGGCTGGCTGCTCACGTCCACATCCGGAGCGAAGTCGACCGTGATGCCCAGCGACTTCAGTTCCTGCCCGCGCTCGAACGCCATCCGGTAGGTCTCGTCGACCGTCATCGTCTGCGCCGTCACCCGCGCGGACGGATCGGGCCCGAACAGCGCACCCACGCGGGACACACGCCCGCCCTCCTCGTCGATGGTGACCATCAACGGCAACTCACTCTTCGCCGCGACCTGCGGCACGAGACGGTCTGTGAGCATCGAAGCGTCGGTCCAGCTGCCGATGAAGATCCCGCCGATCTGCTCGGCCTCGATGATCGCCTGCGCATCGGCGGCACCGGTGACCCCCACATTGAGCAGCTGAGCGAGCTTCTGTCGCAGGGTCAGCCGGGCGAGCAGATCGTCGCCGCAGATGCCCGAGGTCGCGGTCGCAGTCGCATCCGTCGTGGTCGTGGTGGTCGCGGTGGCAGTGGACGAGCCGGGGGTCGAACTCGCCGGGGTCGTCGTATCGCCGCTCCCCGAGTCCGAGGAGGCGCACCCCGCGGTGGCGAGGACGACCGTGAGCACGGCAGCGACAGAATGACGGATCCGCATGCCGCCGACGGTAGCGGACGGGCCGCGACCACCCACAGTTCGAACCTCCCCGACAGGCGTCCTGGCAGGTTAAGGTGCACCCGAACATCCGAATCCGATCCAGGGGGTGCGCGGTGGGCGCAGATCTGATCCTCATCGCATACGACGGTTCCGAGAACTCCAAGCGTGCCGTGCGGTACGCGGGCCGCTTCCTCGAATCCTGCCGCGCCGTCGTCGTCACCGCCTGGGAACCGATGGTTCGGCAGGCTGCCCGTATGTCCGGTCTGTCCGGTGTCATGCAACCCGACTGGGTGCCCGACGAGGACAGCGAGGACGTCGCGTTGTCCGACGCCCGGACGACCAACGACGAAGGACTCGAACTGGCTCGCTCGGTGGGCCTGTCCGCCGAGGGCCGCACCGTCGAGGTCGTGAACGCGGTGTGGTCGGCGATCATCGAGGCGGCCGACGAGCTGGACGTCGACATCATCGTCACCGGTACCCGCGGCACGACCGGCCTGCGCTCGCTGCTGCAGTCGTCCGTGGCCGACCATGTGCTCCGGCACAGTCACCGGCCGGTCCTGATCGTGCCTCCCGGGCGCTGAGGCCCACCCCCGGTCACCCCGGTCTTCGGCAAGGGCGGGGGCAAGCAGGGATATTGTCGATCCACCATGGACGGATTCCTGCTCTCGCGCGCCGAACGTACGGTTCACGCCACCGGCACCCGCCGGTTCTTCGACGACGTCCACTCCGCCACACGAGCCCTCCGCAGCGGCAAGGCGACGCTCGTCGTCGGTGCACTGCCGTTCTCACCGCACCGTCCGATGGCCCTCGCGCAGCCCGAGAAGGTCGAGATCACCGACGGGCCGTGGCAGATCCCGCCCGGCCTGCCGAGTCTTCCCTCGGTGCGCCTGTCCGCCGAACTGCCGCTGCCCCGCGTGCATGTCGAGCGGGTGCGACGACTCGTCGAGCAACTGTCTCTCGGAGAGATGGAGAAGGTAGTCGCTGCGCGGCGGATCGCGCTCGAGGCCGACGAGCCTCTCGACCCTCTCGCCCTCGCAGCCCGCATGATCGAACGTCACCCCGAGGCGGCGACGTACGCGCTGGACCTGAGTGCGGCCGGTGAACGCTACTGGGGTCACACGCTGGTCGGCGCGAGTCCCGAACGGCTCGTCAGCCGCCACGGCAGCACCGTCACGTGCTGCCCCCTCGCCGGCACGGCAGCACGCCGTGCCGATCCGGAGGAGGATCGCCGTGCAGGTGAGGAATTGCTGGCGTCGAGCAAGAACCTCGCCGAGCACGTCTACGTCGTCGATTGGATCCGCTCACGTCTGGCGCCGTTGTGCAGCGAGCTCGAGATCCCCGAGAAACCCGAGCTCACCAAGACGCCCGATGTCTGGCACCTCGCCACCCCGATCACCGGCACACTGCGCGACCCCGACACCGATGCCCTGACTCTCGCGCACCTCCTCCACCCCACACCGGCAGTGGCCGGTACTCCCACCGAGGCCGCGCTCGACCTGATCTCCAGGGTCGAGGGCGACCGGCGCTTCTACGGTGGCGCGGTGGGCTGGTGCGACGAGGCGGGGGACGGCGACTGGTTCGTCGCCATCCGGTGCGCGGAGCTGAGCTCCGACGGCCGGCGTGCGGTCGCGTGGGCCGGAGGTGGCATCGTGGCCGACTCCGACCCCCTCACCGAACTGGACGAGACGAGCGCGAAACTACGGACGCTGCTCGGCGCACTGTCCGTGTAGACCACCTCGGTGTGCGCGGAGATCGGGCCGAGGGCTCGTGCCGTCCGCCGGGCACTCCCGGGGTGATAGTTTGGCGCGGACCGATAGACAGCGTGGCGTCCGGAGATGACGACGTGCGTCACTGGAGATGGGGAGACGGAATGGGGAAGTTCCTGGGACCGGGCCTGGGTAGCGTGGTCGTCGGTGCCGTGCTCGGCGCCGTAGCGGTCTTCGGCGTGACGGCCGCCGTGCAGGAGGACTCGCGCCCTCAGATCGATCGCAGTGGCAACGCCGATTCGTCCCTCCTGAACCAGGTTGAGTACGGCAGCCGCTGACGGCGGCCGCAACGCTTCGAGTTCACGCACGTACCGAGGCGGGACGGACCTCCCGTCCGCCGAACCACTGTCCCGGCGGTGGCTGTACGCAGTCACCGCAGTGGCAGTGGTCCTGTCGTTCGCCCAGGTTCCCGGCCTGGTCGTCGCCGACACCAAGTACGACCTGACCCAGAACCCGATCGGCTTCCTCACACGCGCCGCTCACCAATGGAGCAGTGTGGCGCCGCTCGGGCAGGTACAGAACCAGGCGTACGGCTACTTCTTCCCGCACGGCTCGTTCTTCGCCGTGGGACAACTACTGCACATTCCCCCGTGGATCACCCAGCGGGTGTGGTGGGTGCTGCTGCTCGTCGCCGGATTCTGGGGCATCGTCCGGCTCGCCGAAGCGCTCGGAGTCGGAAACCGCGGCTCCCGCCTGATCGCGGCGACGGTGTTCGCACTGTCTCCGCGCGTACTCACGACACTCGGTTCCATCTCGTCGGAAGCCCATCCGATGCTTCTGGCGCCGTGGGTGCTGCTCCCGCTCGTGCGGTATCTGGGCACACCGAACCCCGGCTCACCGCGCCGGCTCGCCGCACGGTCCGCCGCCGCGGTGGCCCTCATGGGTGCGATCAACGCCGTCGCGACCGCGTCCGCGTGCCTGGTCGCGGCCCTGTGGTGGGCGGCGCACCGTCCGAATCGCCGCTGGTGGCAGTTCACCCTGTGGTGGCTTCCGCTGTGCATCGTGGCGGTCACCTGGTGGATGGTGCCCCTGCTGCTGCTCGGCCGCGTCAGCCCCCCGTTCCTCGACTTCATCGAATCCTCCGGCGTGACCACCGAGTGGACCTCACTCGCCGAGGTCCTGCGCGGCACCAGTAGCTGGACTCCCTTCGTCTCGCCCGAACGAATCGCGGGTGCCGTCCTCGTCACGCAACCGGCTGCGGTCCTCGTCACAGGTGCCCTCGCCGCCGCCGGGCTCGCCGGGCTCGCGATGCGGTCGATGCCCGGACGCGGTCGCCTCACCCTGATCCTGATGGTGGGTCTCGTGGGTATGGGAGTCGGCTACGTCGGCGGGCTCGACTCGCCGTTCGCCGAGCAGGTCCGGTTGTTCCTCGACTCCACCGGTGCGCCACTGCGCAATGTGCACAAGCTCGAGCCGCTCGTGCGTCTGCCGCTCGTGCTCGGACTCGCCCACCTGCTCCGCGCCGTGCCCCTGCCCGGCTCGGTGCCGTGGTCGCGGGCCCGGAACGCCTTCGCCCACCCCGAGCGTGACCCGATGGTCGCGGTAACGACGCTGATCGTCGTCGCTGCGACGCTCGCGACGTCGCTCGCGTGGACAGGCCGGCTCGCCCCGCGCGGCGCGTACGACGAGGTACCCGGCCACTGGCACGCCGCGGCGGCCTGGCTCGAAGACAACACGAGCGAGCGCGGCGAACGGGCCCTGATCGTTCCGGGAGCACCTTTCGGCAGCCAACTGTGGGGGCTCACCCGCGACGAACCGCTGCAGGCTCTCGCATCGACGCCGTGGGCTGTACGCGATGCGGTGCCGCTCGTCCCGCCCGGCGCGATCCGAGCGCTCGACGCCGTGCAACGCGACATCGCCGACGGCCGTCCCTCGGACGGTCTCGCCGCGACCCTGCGCGGCCAGGGCATCGGCTACCTGGTGGTACGCAACGACCTCGACCCCGACACCTCTCCGGCCACGCGACCCGCCCTCGTCCATCGCGCGCTCGACGGGTCGCCGGGCATCGAGAAGGTCGCCGAATTCGGCGACGACATCGTCTTCGAGAACCCCGAGGACTTCGTCACCGACGCCGACCTGCGGCCGGTCTATCCTGCCGTGGAGATCTACCGGGTCACCGAGCCCACCGCGGCGCCCGTCGGCCCCTATGCGGTGGATGTCGCCGACGTGCCGGTCGTGCAGGGTGGCCCGGAGTCGCTGCTGCCTCGTAACACCTCGCAGCCCGCTTTCATCGGTCCCACCCTGCTCGCAGCCGACGCGGCGCGCGCCGGTGTTCCCGTCGACGCGGTGACGATCACCGACACCCCGACAGATCGCGAGACCGACTACGGGCAGGTCGATCACCATTCGTCGGCGATCCGCGCGGCCGACGATCCGCGCCGGACCCACAATTCGGTCGCCGACTATCCGGTGCCGGACACCGAACTGGTCCGTGCCGAATGGGAGGGCGCCCGCATCAGCGTGTCGAGTGCAGCGTCGGATGCCACCCAGCTCGGCGGTACGTCGGTGACGAGCAGTCCGGCTGCGGTGATCGACGGCGACCCGACGACCGGCTGGCACAGCAACGGTCTCGAATCGGCGATCGGACAGTGGCTGCAACTCGACCTCGATCGGCCGATCGAAGCGGGTCTGCTGCACCTGACGACGAGTCCCGGGGCCCTCGGCGATCCCGTCGAGTGGCTCGAGGTGAGCACCGAGCGCGGCAGCACGGCCGTGCGCGTCGACGAGCCGGGACGCGAACAGACCGTCGCGCTGCCGCTCGGCAGTACCTCGTGGATCCGCATCACGTCCGTGCACACCGAACGAGGCACCGTCGGCAACCAGTTCGGTCTCACCGAGGTGTCCGTCGACGATTTCACCGACCGGAACAACCCGCGGCCGATCGACATCCGCCGCCGCATCGTGGTGCCCGGCCCGGACGGGAACGTGCCGGTGCACGGCTGGCAACTCGGGCAGGAGTTCCCGGGCCGCGGCAGCTGCGTCGACACCGGCGACCGTGTGCGTTGCGCGCGTGGGCTGGCCATCTCCGCAGAAGAGCCCGGCGCGTTCACCCGCACCCTGACCGTGCCGGAGGAGACCCGGGTCCGGCCTCAGCTGTACCTGCGTGCGCGGCCGGGGCCGGCCCTCGAGAACCTCGTGGACCGCTCCGACCGGGTGGTGGCACGCGGCGACGCCCATGTCGTGGACCTGCAAGGATCGGCGTTCGCCCTCACCGACGGCGACCCGCGGACGTCCTGGACGGCCACGGAGGACTCGCTCGAACCCGGTGCCCCCCGGCCGTCGCTCACGCTGGAACTGCCCACTGCCCGGCGAGTGACCGGACTGGACATCGAGACGGCCCTGGGGGCACTGCCGGTCGCGCCGGCGGCGGTCGCGGTGAATCTGGGCAACGGACCGCAGGTACGTGAACTCGACGGCGACGACACGGTCGTAGATCTGGCCCCGCACGTCACGGATCGAATCGAACTCACGGTCGTCCGCTGGCGCGACACCCTCGACCGCACCGTGCTCGGCTTCTCGAAGCTGACGCCGCCCGGACTCGCGGAGGTCACCGTGCTCGGCGACGACGGGCCCGTCGGAACACAGCGATCCGTCTACGACGAGACGGTGACGGTCGGCTGCGAAACCGGGCCGGTCGTCGACATCGGCGGGCGGAACTACCGCACCTCCGTCACCGCGAGCGTCGCCGACCTCGCAGCGGGGAGGGAAGTTCCCGCGACGCTGTGCGACAGCGATGTCGTCGGAATCGACCCGGGACGGGTCGACATCGACATTCGTCCCGGCCCGGCCTTCGTCGTCTCGAGCCTGCAACTCGCGGTGCCGGGTTCCGAGGCACCCACCCCGGAACCCACCGAACTGCAAAAGGGCCGCTGGACGGAGAACCTCCGGGAAGTGACGGTTCCGGAAGGAGACGAGGATCGGCTCGTGGTGGTGCCCGAGAGCACCAACGTCGGCTGGGTCGCACGCACTCCCGACGGCGCCGAGGCCACACCCGTCGTCGTGGACGGCTGGCAGCAGGGCTGGATCGTGCCGGCCGGTCCGGAACAGGTGCTGACGCTCGAGTTCGCGACCGACCGCTGGTATCGGCTCGGAATCTTCGGTGGGCTGCTGTTGCTGCTCCCGTTGTTCGCTGCGGCGCTGTGGCCGCAACGTCGTCGCGACGATGCGGACCCCGGACCGATGCCGCGCACCTGGCGTTCGCCGACGATCGCGCTGGCCGGTGTGCTGGTCGCCGCGGTGGTCCTCGCAGGGGTGGTCGGCGCGGTCGTCGTTGCCGTCGGCGCGGCGGGGATCGGCGCGATCGCGCTACGTCGCAATCCGGCGCTCGCATCACGCATCCTCGTCGTCATCGCAGGCGGCGCGACCATGCTGGCGATGGCGCTGTTGTCCACCGGGCCGTGGCGGTCACCCGAGGGATATATCGGGCATTCGGCGCTGATTCAGTTCGCGGCGCTCGTCGGGGTGGTCGCGGTCGGCCTGGCGGCGGTGCCGCGCCGGGCCCTCTCCCAGCGATGGAAGGCCGCCCGCGACGGTTCCTCGACGAGCGCGTAGCTGACCGAGGCCACAGCCAGGCTCAGCACGGTCGTCACCGCGAGCACGAACCAGAAGTGACCTGCGAACGCCGGGATCCCGAACACGGGAAAGATGATCGACAGCACCGCGAGATGCCAGATGAACAGGCCGTACGACCAGCGCCCGATCGCCAGCGCGACCGGGCTCGCCAGAATGCGGTGATTCTCGCGTGGCGCGAGGGTCAGGGGAGCGAGCAGCGCGAAGCTCATGATCGCGCCCAGTGCGATCTTGGCGAAGTACTCCGCCGGCGCGAGATCGGTGAGAGTTTCGGATCCCCCCAGCGGGGTCGCCGCAGCCGCGAAAGCGACGACGGCGACCGTTCCCATCGCCACACGTCGCCTCGCGAGCCTGTGCACCCAGATCTCGGGTCCGGTGGCGAGTTCGGCGAGGATCATGCCCGCCGCGAACCACGGCAGGAAACCCGGAAGCCAGTTGGTGTGGTTGATGTGCTCCGGCGTGTCCACCGGAACCCACGCCCACAGCAGCGACAAGCCGCTCACCGCGAGCATGAGCGGGATGCGGAAGCGCGCCGCGCCGCCGCGCAGACCGCTCACCGCCACCGCGAGCAACGGCAGCACGAGATAGAACGCGACCTCCACCGACAGACTCCACATCTGGGTGAGACCGTCGGTGAGAGTGAGTGGGATGAAGACCTGCACGAGCGTGAGATTGGCCCACCACACCGTGGCGCCTCCCCCTGCACCGGGGAGCAGCCACAACACCAGGATCACAACGGTCCAGTAGGCGGGCAGGATGCGGGTCGCGCGGGAGAGGAAATAGCGGGCCGTCGACGGGCTCGGACCGAGTCCGCGGGCCGCTGCGGCGTGCGGGCGCCACAACAGGAAACCCGACAGGGCGAAGAACAGAGCGACGGCGAGGTCGAATCGCGCCCACACCCGTCCGATCAGCGGGTCGTGAACTGCTCCGGTCTGGAACGCGACGTGGGTGATCACCACGCCCATCGCGGCAAAGCCGCGCATTCCCTCGAGGGCCGGAAGGAATCCGCTCACGCGGTGGTTCCGGTCGGTGCTGGTGGTCATCGGCAACCAGTGTGCCGTGTCACCGCCGCCGCGGACAGAGCAGGATCACGTCGAAGAAGACGATCCCGGCAGGTAATGAAGATCGACTTCGGATCCTTCCCAGCGGTGAGCGGGCGCGCATATCGCCATACCGGGCTGTTAGTGTCTGAGCTCACGTGGTGTTCGCGGGCCGGATGCCAGACGATCCGTGCAGCCGCCCTGCTGCCGGTGGGGGTACTCGATGACGACCGTTGAGTGAGGAGAAAGCATGGCTGAGCGTTCGAGCTCCGGCCGGATACTGGCAATGATTCTGGTGGGCCTCGGGGCCTTCCTCCTGGTGATCGCAATCCTCGTACCGACGTACACGGTGGGGCAGCTGAAGAAGACGCCGCTCGATCTCGAGGTGACGACGGTCGCCGAGGGCACGGGCGACATCCTCAATTCTCGCCAGCTCCTCGCCGGTAACGCGCAGGTCGATCGCGACGTCCCGATCGTCGCCCAGCGCTTCGTCACCGTCGAGGATCCGTCGGACGCGGACACCATGACGCTGCAGGCCGGCCAGACCGTGCGACGACTCGACATGCAGGGTGATACGGGCCTCGTATCGGCCATCATCGACCGGGTCACGATCGACCGCGAGACGTCCATGCCCATCTCGAAGGACGACAATCCCGACCGGGTGAGCACCGTCCAGGTGAACGCCGACGCGCCGCCGGTGGAGATCGAGGTCCGTGAGGGCCTCCAGTACAAGTTCCCCTTCGACGTCAAGCAGGAGTCGTACCCCTACTACGACATCAATGCGCGCCAGACCTTCCCCATCGACTTCGTCGGCGAGGAAGAGATCAACGGCATGGCGGTCTATCACTTCCGTCAGGAGATCGGCCCGATCGACCTGTCGAAGGCCGACCGTGAGGTCCCGACCTACAAGCTGAGCCTGCCCGCCTCCACGTGGGGTGTCGGTGAGGGCGACGAGCCCATCACCATGACCCGCTGGTACAACAACACCCGCGACCTGTGGGTCGACCCGATCACAGGTGTCGTCGTCAAGGGCCAGGAGCAGCAGGACCAGTACTACGCACGCCAGGCCGACAGGCCCGAAGTGACGGTCCTGAACGTGACGCTCCCCTTCGACGAGGAAACCATCGAGTACCAGATCGGCCAGGCCAAGGACGGCCAGGACACCCTCGCCCTGTTCGGCCGCACCCTGCCGATCATCCTTGGCATCCTCGGAGCCATCCTGCTGATCGCCGGCTTCGTGCTCGGTCTGCGCGGTGGCGGCACCCGCCGCCCGGCCACGGCGTCGGACGGCCCGGCTCCGGAAGGCCCGGCCACGACCACCGTCGGCCCGGCTCATTCCGCCGAAACGCAGCACGACTACACCGACGATCGCACCGAGGTCATCCCCCGTCAGACGGATCCGAACGAGCAGCAGCGCGACTGGACGACCGATCGGACGCAGGAGATTCCCCGCACCGATCTACGGAAGCCTCCTACACAGGAGTGATCGTCCGGTAGACGCCCGCACCGCCCCTCACCGATCCCGGTGGGGGGCGGTTCCGTCTGTGGACGGGACCGTTGCGGAAGCGCCCCGTACCGCGAGTATCGCGACCACCGCGGCCGTCACGGCGGCCACGCAGACAGCAACGGCGACGAACTGCCGCAGCGTCGACGCCACCGTGAACATCAGCACTGCCTCGACACAGAGACCCACCCACGCGACGAGAGCGAGATGAGTGCGCTCTCCGGCGATAGCCGACAGCAATGCGCCCTGGAGCACGGCGAGGCACGCGCCCTGCAGGGCGAACAGCCACAGCAGCGACTGCACCGGCTCGTACGCGTCGCCGACCAGTCTCGGCACGATCGGCGCACACACCGCCGCCCCGCCCACGAGCACCACCCCGATCGCGACGAGGACGGTGAGGGCAGCACGCACCGCAGCCGCCGACTGGGCCGGATTCGCCATTCGCGGATAGAGCACCACACCGACCGCCTGAGGCAACCAGAAGGCGACCTTCGTCGCCACCGCCCCCAGTGCGTAGAGACCGGCGGAATCGGGGTCGAGAAGCATGCGTGCAAGCAGCAGGTCGAGTGAGGTGAGCGCGATCAGAGCCAACTGCACCTGGGAGGCGCGCAGCACCGATCCCGCGCTCGGGACCGGATCCTGTCTGCCACCGGTCGCACGACCGACCAGCGCGCCCGCTGCCAGCGCGATCGCCCCCGTCCCGATCGCACCGGCGAACAACGCCGCTCCGGGACCGCCTCCGACGGCGAGCACCGCGACGGCCGGAACCACCTTCGCGATGCCTGCGGCGGCCAGAACGACGCTGAGCGCCGCGAACCTGCCCCTGCCCTGCAACAGGCCCTGTTCGGCGGCGAGCAGCACGAGCAGCGGGGCGGTGACGAGCGATCCGAAGGCTCCCCCGACACTCGTATCGAGCGCCCACGCCACGACGGGCACCAGAATCATCGCGACGACGAAGGCGAGTGCGGCACACCGGTAGCCGAGGCGACGCAACGCTGCGGCGCCGGTGCCGTGGACAGCTTCCCGGGCGACGACGGTCTGCAGCGCCAGCGCCGGCACCGCGAGGACGAGCTGCGCGGCGAGCAGACTCGCGAACTCCCCGTAGCCGGCGGGGCCGAGCCATCGCCCGGCGGGCAGGTGCAGCAGATAGGACGCGAGATTCGCGGTCATCGCACCGACCGTCACCAGCGTCATCCCCGCGACGGCGGTCCCCGTTGCCGCACTACCCGTGGTTTCGGAGCCCACCGACTCGGGTCGGGGTGTTCGCGGCATCCGCCCATCCTCCCATCCGGAACGACACCGTATTCTGCCGCCATGCCCCGCCCGGAGTCGCCCCGCATGTCCCCGAAGGCGGCCTTCCCGGCGGTATGGGCACTCGTCCTGACGATCGCGGTGCTCGGCCCGTTCCTCGTCTCCCCCGGCTATCTGCTCTTCCGCGATGCCGTGAGCACTCCCCGGTCGTACCCCACCGATTCTGCCCTCGGCTTGTCCGACGCCGCTGCCCGCGCCGTTCCACAGGACGCCCTGCTCGCCTGGGTGAGCACCTCGATCGACGGGGGTGTCGCGGTCACGGCGCTGCTTGTCGCGTCGTTGTGGGCAGCGGGTTGGGGTGCGGCACGGATGGTCGCGGTGACACTGCCGGGCAGTGGCACGGGCGCGCGGCTCGTCGCGGTGACGGTGGCGATCTGGAACCCCTATGTGGCCGAGCGGCTCCTGCAGGGTCATTGGAGCCTGCTCGCCGGATATGCCGCCCTGCCGTGGGCGGTCTGCGCAGCCGTTGCAGTGCGGCGCCGACAGCGCGGCGGGTGGCCGTCACTGGTGGTCTGCCTGGCCGCCGCCGGCCTGACCCCGACCGGTGCCCTGCTGGCGGTCGTGACCGCCTGTGCCGTCCTCGCGGTGCCCGGCGGGCGCACGCGGGTGCTGCCGCGGGTGGTCACCGCGCTCGTGACGGGTGTCGCGGTGTCGCTGCCGTGGCTGGTCGCGACGGCGGTGGCGGGTGGCGGCACCGAGGCGGACCCCGCCGGAGTGCGCGCGTTCGCTGCCAGGGCCGAACCGCTGCTCGGCACGATCGGTTCCGTAGCCGGACTGGGCGGGATCTGGAACGCCGAAGCCGTCCCCGCCTCGCGGACCACGGGGTGGGCGCTGGCCGGCACCCTGTTGTTGCTCACGGTGGTGGCGTGCGGTGTGCCGGCACTGTGGCGCCGCCGGAGGAATCCCGTCGTCGTCGCATTGGTGATTCCTGCCGTCCTCGCGGTGGTCGCAATCGCCGCGGCCGCGACCGGTCCGGGACTCGTCGTGGGCGAATGGGCGATGGTGCATGTTCCCGGTGCGGGCCTGCTGCGCGACACGCAGAAGTGGGTCGCGTGGGCGATGCCTGCCTACGCGCTGGCCGCGGCGGCGGGCACCGGAGCCCTTGCTCGGCGCTTCGCGGCGCCCGAGCCTGTGTGGGCGGTAGCTGCCGTCATCACCGTGCTCGTCGCGCTCCCCGACCTGGTGTGGGGCGTCGGGGGGCAACTGCAACCCGTGCGGTATCCGGCGGGATGGCAACGAGTGACGCAGACCGTGCCGGCCGGCCAGGGCGACGTGGCGGTACTACCGGCAGGCATGTTCCGGGTCTTCGAATTCTCCGGCCCCGTGCCGGTGCTCGACCCCGCCCCGCGCATGCTGCGAGCCGATGTCCTGCAGACCGGCACGCTCGTCGTTGCGGACGACGACGTCGCCGGGGAGGGTCGCCGCGCGGAGGACGTCGAAGCGCTGCTGCTGTCCGGAGCCGATCCGGACGACCTCGCCGCGCAGGGTGTGGGCTGGGTACTCGTCGAACACGGCACGCCCGGCGACCTCGGGGACGCACAACGGACCCTAGATGCCCTCCGCCTCGCCTATCAGGACGGCGATCTGAGCCTGTATCGGGTCGACGGGGTCACTTCGAGCCCGTCACCCCACCGGCAGGTCGCGGTAGGGGCACACGTGGTGTGGCTACTGGTACTGGCCGGCGGCGCTGGGTGTGCGGTCGCCCGGCGTGCCGGCGAAAGGCGACGCCTCGTCGGCACGCGGGAACAGTCCTGAGACGGTGTGCCCGAAGGTCGTGACGGACAGGACCTCGTGGACGCCTTCCCCCGTCGCCTCCCACGAGAACTCACCGGCGCGGATGCGGGCCTTGCTGCCGAGCTGACGGCGGCGGTCGGCGTCGGCGAGCAGCTCGGCGACGGCGGCAGTGAGCTGGGCAGGCGAATCCACGAGCACACCGGTCACGCCGTCGATGATCGAATCGGTCAGCCCCTTGGAACTGCGGTAGCCGATGGTGGGCACGCCGTGCTGGGCGGCCTCGACGACCGCCAGACCCCAGCCTTCCTTACGCGACGGCATCAGGTGCACCCATGCCCGAGAGAGCAACTCGTGTTTGCGCTGCTCGTCGACATGGCCGTGGAAGGTGACTGCGTCGCCGATCCCGAGTTCGGCGGCCGCATCACGGAGGTTCTGTTCCCACCAGCCGCCACCGATGACATCCAGATGCAGCCCCGGGACCGTGCCGCGCAGCGCCGCCACTGCCGCGAGGGCGTCCTCGATCTGCTTGTGCGGCACCAACCGGGAGAGCACGCACACACTCGGGTGAACCGTCCGGGTGTCGTCCCCACCCGCCGGGACGCCCGCAGGAACGGCGTCGACGCCGTTGCGGACCACGGCGATCCGCTCCCGGTCGACACCGAGAGCACGTAGCTCCTCGGCGGACGGAAGCGAGACCGTGAGGTACTGGTTGCGGCGATGGACCCGCGGCGACAGCGACGACTCGATCCACCAACCGAGTTTGGCCATCACCCGCCCCGCGACCGGCCACTGCTCGCGGTGGCAGTGGTGCACGAGCACCGTGACGGGTGCACCGGCAACCAGCCTGGCGAAGAAGGGAATCCCGTTCTGGGTGTCGATGACGGCGTCGGGACGGATGCCGGCGAGCGGACCGACACCCAACCTGCCCCCGAGGATCGCGGCGAGCGCTCGCGGATAGACGGTGAGCCGTCCACCACCTCGGCTGACGGTGATGCCGTCGATGAATTCGCGCTTCGGAGCCCCGGGATATGCCGCCGTCCGCAGGACGACCCGGACACCACGCGCCGCGAGCTGCGCCCCGACCTGCTCGAGATACCGCTCGCTGCCGCCACCCTGAGGATGACCGGTGTCGCGCCAGCAGAGCAGCAGAACCTCCCGCACGCGGCGACCCCCTGTATTGACTCGATCACCCGGCAGGGCAGATCCGACTCGAACGGTGACAGAGACACAGTAGCGGGTGCTGTCGGCGACGGGTGAGGGAAGATCTCAACCTCCGCACTATTGTGATTCCACGTGCCTTCCACGACCGTATCCCGCACCGACGTGACCCGGCTGTTCGCCCGCCGCGCGACATTGCGACGTTCCGTGGGCCTGCTCGGCAGCTTCCGGTTCGAGCAGACGGCACCGGAAAAGTTCTACAACGGTCTCGCGCACGACACCGTCGATCTCATCGGAGATCTGTACGCCGGGCTCACCGGCACCGACCTGACGGGCACCACCGTTGTCGACGTCGGCGGAGGTCCCGGCTATTTCGCCGACGCATTCACCGAGGCCGGTTCCCGGTATGTGCCGATAGAGCCCGACCCGTCGGAGATGCACGCGGCGGGCTTGCAGGTGGGCGGCGCGGTGCGCGGATCCGGTCTGGCGCTGCCACTGCGCACCGGATCGGTCGACGTGTGCTTCTCCTCGAATGTCGCCGAGCATGTCGCGGCCCCCTGGGTCATGGCCGACGAGATGCTGCGGGTCACGCGTCCCGGCGGCCTGATGGTGTTGTCGTACACGCTGTGGTGGGGTCCGTTCGGGGGCCACGAGACCGGTCCGTGGCACGCCTTCGGTGGCGAGTACGCGGCCAGACGCTACGCCCGCAAGCACGGCCGGGAACCGAAGAACCGGTACGGGGTGTCGTTGTTCGATGTCGGCGCGAGCGACGGCCTGCGCTGGGCGCAGTCGACCCCGCACGGCGAGTTGCTCGCCGCCTTCCCTCGCTATCACCCGCGGTGGGCGTGGTGGCTCGTGCACGTCCCCGGTGTTCGGGAGTTCCTGGTGAGCAATCTGGTGCTGGTCCTGCGCCGGCACTGACGGTCTGCAACAGCGCTGGCGGGTGCGGTCGCTTACTGTCGTCGTCATGACCGTATTGGCCCTGGATGTCGGGGGTACGAAGCTCGCTGCGGCCATCGTTGCCGACGACGGCACTCCACTCGAAGCCCGGTCCGTGCCCGTCCCCCGACAAGATGTGTGGGGCGCGTGCGCCGGGCTGCTACGGCAGGTCGCCGGGATGGGCGCCGGACCGGTGACCGCCGTGGGTATCGCCGCGGCCGGACCGGTGGACACGATCACCGGCACCATCTGCCCTATCAACATTCCCGAATGGAGTGCCGGCTTCGCGCTGGTCGAGGCGGTGCGCGGTCTCTTTCCCGGTGCCCGGACAGAGCTCGTGAGCGATGGCGCGGCAGCGACCCTGGCCGAACAACGCTTCGGGGCGGGACGCGATGTCACCGACCTGATCGGTGTCGTCGTCGGAACCGGCATCGGTGGTGGTCTCGTGCTCGGTGGCCGGATCGTGAGCGGCCGCACCGGAAACGCCGGCCATATCGGGCACATCGTCTCGCCCTACGGCACCACGGTGTGCGCGTGCGGAGGCGTCGGCTGTGTCGAGACGGTATCCAGTGGCCCGTCGTCGGTGCGCTGGGCGCGTGCCCACGGGTGGGAAGGACGCGACGGCGTCGCGCTCGCGGCGGACGCCGAGGCCGGGATCGGCATCGCCGCAGCGGCGCTCGAGCGCGCCGGGACGGCACTGGGCCAGGCGATCGCATCCGCAGCGGCACTCGCGGATGTGGAGCGGGTGGTCGTCGGTGGGGGCTTCGCACGATCCGGTGGCCATCTGTGGCGGCCGATGCTCGCGTCGGCGGCGCGCCATGCCCGCCTACGCTTCATACAGCGCCTGCGGATCGTTCCCGCCGAACTCGGCGCTCTCGGCAGCCTCACCGGTGCTTCGATCGTCGCCGCAGGTCACGACTGGATAACCTGACCGGGCAAGACGGAGATTCCGGCCTACCCTGAGGACCATTGGAGTCCCGGCGGAAACCGGCGGCGGTCCGCGGGGATGCCCTGCGAGCGGATCGGCGGTACCGAATGCGGATTGCTGACATTTTGCGGAACAAGGGCTCGGCGGTCCACACGGTCCGAACCGACACCAGGGTGTGCGAGCTCATCGGCGACTTCGCACGTTTCAACATCGGGGCGGTGGTGGTCTTCGAGAACGAGACCGTCGTGGGAATCGTCACCGAACGCGATGTCGTACGCGCCCTGCACGAGAGCGGCCCGTCCATCCTCGCCGCCTCGGCACGCGACCTGATGTCCCCGTCGGTGACGACCTGTCTGCCCACCGACTCGGTCGACAGTCTCGCCGAGACCATGACCGAGCAGCGGATCCGGCATCTGCCGGTCGTGGTCGACGCGGACCTCGTCGGAATCGTCAGTATCGGCGACGTGGTCAAGAGCCGCATCGACGAACTGCAGACCGAACGGGACCAGCTCGCCTCCTACATCCACGGCGGCGGCTGATTCGTCGTCCTCGAACTGCCGATCAGTCCTCGGCGGTCGCGTCGGGATCGGACGCCGTGTCCTCGTCGGCACTCGGGCGGTCGAGGATGCTCACGCTCATGCCGTAAGGCAGGAAGCGCACCGAGCGGCGCGGGTCGGTGTTGCCCTTGAGCGTGCGCAGTGCATCGAGCTCCGTGCGGTGCACCTGGTCGATGTGAGCGACACCGTCGTCGTCGGAGGTGTAGACGACCCAGACCCCGTCGCCTTTCTCCCCGGTCGTCTCGGGTCGCGGTTGCGTCCGCGGCTGCGCCGCCGGCGGCTCGAGGAACGAGAAGATGCGGTCCTTCAGCTCACGCAGTTCCTCGCCGGCTTCTCTCACCACGCGGTCGAGATCTTCGGGGTCGAAACCGAACGGGTTGTTCTCCGCCATGTCGTGTCTCCTGACCGTTGGGCACTTCCCAGTGTGGTTACGGTGCACGATTCGCGCCACCCGAGTTCACGAACGTCTACTGCCCGACCGAACGAGTCGTCCCCTGCCACCCGCTGTCACCTCGGTGAATGAGACTTTTCGGAATCCCGGGCCGTAGGCGGAGGAAGCGGCCGATCCCGCTGGATCCGGTCGTCCCTCTGGCCGAAGGCTGTAACGTGTTCTAGTGTTCGGGGTCACAGCGCAGCGGCATGCTCGACGGCCGCGCGAGCGGACACGAGTACAGCCCGATACACGAGTACAGCCAGGTGAGGAAGCGACATGACCGACTACGACAAGTTGTTCATCGGCGGCCGATGGGTGGCACCGTCGACCGACGAAAGACTCGAGGTGTTCTCCCCCGCCACGGAGGAACGCGTCGGCTCCGTCCCCGTCGCGGGACCGCAGGACATCGACGCCGCGGTCGCCGCCGCACGCCACGCCTTCGACGAGGGACCGTGGTCTCGCACAACGCCGAACGAGCGGGCGCAGATTCTCGCCAAGGCGGCCAAGCTCATCGACGAGCGCCGCGCGGAGATCGGCGCCTCGCTCACAGCCGAGATGGGCCAGCCGCCGGCGTCGGTGGAGATGATGCAGCTCACGTCAGGTCTGGCCACCATCAATTACTATGCCGGGCTTGCCGATTCCTTCCCCTGGGTCGAGGAGCGCACCGGCCTGTTCGGCCGCAGCCGCGTCAGCCGCGAGCCGGTCGGTGTCGTTGCCGCTGTCATCGCCTGGAACGTGCCGCTGTTCCTGATGATCAACAAGCTCGGCCCCGCCCTGCTCGCCGGGTGCACCGTAGTCCTCAAGCCGGCTCCCGAATCGCCGCTGACGACCAACGTGCTGGCCGAGATCTTCACGGAGGCAGGACTCCCCGAGGGTGTCCTCTCCCTCGTTCCCGGTGGAGCCGAGACCGGCGAGTATCTGGTGTCGCATCCCGACGTCGACAAGATCACCTTCACCGGTTCGACGGCTGTCGGCCGTCACATCGGCGAGATCGCTGCCCGCGGCCTCAAGCGGTGCTCACTCGAGCTCGGCGGCAAGTCGGCTGCGATCATCCTCGAGGACGCCGACCTCGACTCCACCATGCCGATGCTGGTGATGTCCGGCCTGATGAACACCGGCCAGGCCTGCGTCGGTCAGACCCGGGTCCTCGCTCCGCGGTCACGCTACGACGAGGTGATCGAGAAGATGACCGCGACTGCAGCGTTCTTCCCGGTGGGGCTTCCCGATACCGAAGGGGCCCAATTGGGTCCGCTGATCTCCGCGAAGCAGCGCGAGCGCGTGGAATCCTATATCGCCAAGGGCCGGGAAGAAGGCGCGCGTCTCGTACTCGGCGGTGGCCGCCCGGAGGGTATCGAGACCGGCTATTTCGTCGAGCCGACGATCTTCGCGGATGTCGACAACTCCATGACGATCGCCCGTGAGGAGATCTTCGGGCCCGTCATCTGCGTGATCCCCTACGACAGCGTCGACGAAGCGGTGAAGATCGCCAACGATTCCGATTACGGACTCGCAGGCTCGGTCTACACCACCGATATCGAGAAGGGTCTCGAGGTCGCCTCGCGCGTGCGCACCGGGACCTACGGAATCAATTGGTACGCCTTCGATCCCGGATCACCGTTCGGAGGTTACAAGAACTCCGGCATCGGTCGCGAGAACGGCCCCGAGGGAGTCGAGGCGTACTGCGAGACCAAATCGGTGCTCTACCCGCTGGGTTACGAGGGCTGAGTCCGGACCACCGGCCCCCGGACATGGATCGAGGGGGAGGAAATGCGGGTTCTCGTCGAAGAACTCGCACATTCCTCCCCCTCGATCGCGTCGTGCGACAGAAGCGATCTCAGATGTACATCGCGGGATCGATGTAGCTCGTCGGATCGACGAGCGGCTCGTGCTTCTTGCGGGAACGGACGGTCGCAGGAATACCCGTGGCGATCGAATCCGGCGGCACATCGTGCGTGACCACGGCGTTGGCACCGATCGCGCTGTCGTCCCCGATCACCACCGGACCGAGCACCTTCGCGCCGGCACCGACGGTCACCCGATTGCCGAGGGTGGGATGACGCTTCTCCTTCGCCAGCGACCGGCCGCCGAGGGTCACGCCGTGGTAGAGCATCACGTCGTCGCCGATCTCGGCGGTCTCACCGATGACCACACCCATTCCGTGGTCGATGAAGAAGCGCCGGCCGATGGTCGCGCCGGGATGGATCTCGATGCCGGTGAGGAATCTGGTGAACTGCGCGAGAATCCGCGCAGGGCCCTTCAGTGCGGGCACCTGCCACATCCGGTGCGCGATCCGATGCGACCAGATCGCGTGCAAACCGGAGTAGACGACGGCGTTCTCCGCGTCACTGCGCGCGGCCGGATCGTGGCCGCGCGCAGACTGCAGATCCTCCCGCAGGGTGTGCAGGATACCCACGATCGCGATCAGTCCCGGATGTGTTCGAACAGCGGGGTGGAGATGTACCGCTCGCCGAAGTCGCAGACGACGGCGACGATCAGCTTGCCGGCGTTCTCGGGGCGCTTGGCCAGCTCGAGGGCCGCCCAGACGATCGCACCCGACGAGATGCCGCCGAGGATGCCCTCCTGCGTGCCGAGTTCGCGGGCGACCCGCACCGAATCCTCGAACGACACGTCCACGATCTCGTCGTAGATCTCGCGGTCGAGCACGTCGGGCACGAAGTTCGCGCCGATGCCCTGGATCTTGTGCGGACCGGGCTCACCACCGTTGAGGATCGGCGAGTCGATCGGCTCTACACCGACGACCTTCAGCTCCGGCTTGTGTTCCTTGAGCTTGCGACCCGCACCGGTGATCGTGCCACCCGTACCGATGCCGGCCACGAAGATGTCGACCTCGCCGGCGGTGTCCTTCCAGATCTCCTCACCGGTGGTGTTGTAGTGCATCTCCGGGTTCGCCGGGTTGGCAAACTGGCGGGCGAGGATGGCGTTCTCGGTGTTCGCGACGATCTCCTCGGCCTTCGCGACAGCGCCCTTCATCCCTTCGGAACCGGGGGTGAGCACGATCTCGGCGCCGTAGGCGCGCAGCATGACGCGACGCTCGATGGACATCGTCTCGGGCATCGTGAGGATGACCTTGTAGCCGCGTGCGGCACCGACCATGGCGAGCGCGATGCCGGTGTTGCCGGAGGTGCCTTCGACGATCGTGCCGCCGGGCTTCAGCTCACCGGACTTCTCGGCGGCGTCGATGATGGCCACACCGATGCGATCCTTGACGCTGTTCGCCGGGTTGTAGAACTCGAGCTTCACGGCGACCGTGGCGTCGGACCCCTCGGCCAGACGGTTCAGCTTGACGATCGGGGTACCCCCGACCAGTTCGGTCACGTTGTCGTAGATCCTGCTCATGCTTGATCCTCCCTCATGGCCACACACGGCGGCTCAGGTCGCGGTCTCGATCGCTCTATTGCACCATTTTGTTGCCATCCGGCGACGCAGTGGGGCATCGCTGTACGAACGTATCCGCCCGTCGTCGTTATTCCCGGTCGTGTCGCCCGGTTCGGGTTTGCCCGGTCACCGGGCACGGGTAGCCGACGATATGACCCGCCATGTGCCGTCGGCCGCACCGACCGCGGGCGGCTCGTGGGTGGCTCCGTCCCACTCCCCCACGACCACTACCCCTGCGGCACGGGGACGCCCGAACCGGCCCTGAAAGGTGGCAAGCCCTGACTCCGGGTCTCCCACACCGACCCGACCATCCGAGCGAGGAGACGACCGTGGTCGATTTCAGCAGAGTCGTGGACAACGCGAGCCGAGTTGTGAACAACGCGGGCAAGGCCGTGAACAATGCCGGCCATTCGGTGGGCGGATTCGTCCGGCGCGTGGTCGACCGTCCACTCGACGCACGAAGACCGCAGACGGTGACCGTGACGGCTCCGCGCGCACAGGTCATGCAGTTCTGGCGGAACCCCGAGAATCTCAGCCGCGTCTTCGGCGACCATGTGCGGGTCGAGACGGCGGAGGCGAACCGTCTTCGCTGGACGTGGAACGCGGCCGGGGGGTCGATGATCTGGGAGACCCGCGTCGATGTCACCGCGGAAGGGCTGGCGTTCGTCGGCGAGGACGACGCGGATACACCGGGGCCACGGGTGGTACTCGCGGTCGCCGACGCCCCCCGGGGTGGCACCGAGATGACTCTGCGCGCCGAGGTTCCCGGCCCCGACCTCGTCACCGGTGCACTGACCTTCACGGCGCTCTATCGTGCGCGGGCCCTCATGCAGACCGGAGAGATACCGACCCTGCAGGGAAGTCCGAGTGCCCGCGAATCGAAAGGAGACCTTTGATGCGAGCTCTGTGCTGGATGGGCGTGAACGAATTGTCGGTCGAAACGGTCGACGACCCCGGCCTGGTCAATCCCCACGACGTGATCGTGCGGGTGCGTCTCACCACGACATGCGGTTCCGACCTGCATTTCCTCGGCGGATACCTGCCGGGCATGCGGGAGGGTGATGTGATCGGCCACGAGTTCATGGGTGAGATCGTGGAGACGGGTCCGGAGGTGACCTCGCTGCGCGTCGGTGACCGTGTCGTGGTGCCGTCGTTCATCGGCTGCGGCAAGTGCCCCTACTGCGAGAACGGGCTGCATGCCGCGTGTGACACCACCAATCCGAACGCCGCGATGCAGCAGCCGTTGCTCGGCTACCCGACCGGGGGCATCTACGGCTACACCCATCCGTTCGGTGGATACCAGGGTTCGCACGCCGAGTACATCCGCGTACCGTTCGGCGACGTCAATTGTTTCCAGGTACCGGACAGTGTCGGCGACGAGCAGGCCCTGTTCCTGTCGGACGCGGTCCCTACGGGATACATGGGTGCCGACTTCTGCGACATCTCACCGGGCGACACCGTGGCGGTGTGGGGTGCGGGCGCTGTCGGTCTCATGGCTGCGGCGAGCGCGAGGATCATGGGCGCCGAACGGGTGATCGTGATCGACCGTTTCCGCGGCCGCCTCGACCGCGCCGAGAAGAAGGTGGCAGCCGAGACGGTGGACTACACCGCAGTCGACAGCGTCTACGAGACGCTTCGTGAGAGCACCGGTGGACGAGGCCCGGACGCGTGCATCGACGCCGTGGGCATGGAAGGCCACGGCACCGGCGTCGTGCAGGCGTACGACAAGGTCAAGCAGGCCCTGCGGATGGAAACCGACCGCGCGACTTCCCTGCGGGAGGCGATCCTGTCGTGCGGCAAGGGCGGGGTGGTGTCGGTCCTCGGCATCTACGGTCTCACCGACAAGTTCCCGATGGCGGCCCTGACGAACAAGAGCCTGACCCTGCGAACGGCTCAGCAGCACGGCCAGCGGTACGTGCCGGCATTGTTCGAGCACGTGCAGGCAGGGAGACTCGATCCGAGTTGGTTGATGTCCCACGAACTTCCGCTCTCCGAATCGGCACGCGGCTACGAGATGTTCAAGAACAAGGAGGACGACTGCCTGCGTGCCGTCTTCCGCCCGTGAGTCGGATTTCTACAATACGATCGCACGGTCGTCGGTCGACACTGCATTCATGACGAATCCGGTGAACCCCATCCCCGAGGGATATACCTCTCTCACTCCGTATCTCGTCGTAGACGGCGGAAGACGGGCGATCGAGTTCTATTGTGAAGCCTTCGGCGCGACCGTCGCCGACCGGATGGACGGCCCCGACGGAACGGTGATGCATGCCGAAATCGACTTCGGCGACGGCCGAATGCAATTGAGCGATCCCCTTCCCGAGATGGGGCTGCATGCTCCCGACGGAACGAATGACGTCGACCATTCGTACGTCTTCTACTGCACCGACGTCGACTCCGTGTTCGCGCGAGCGGTCGCTCTCGGCGCCCGGGTGTTCGAGGAACCGACGACCTTCGTCACGGGTGACCGGTTCGCCTCGATCCTCGATCCGTTCGGTCACCGCTGGGCGGTGATGACGCGCGTCGAGAACGTCTCGGCAGAGGATTCGAAGCGGCGGCTCGACGAGTGGGCAGCGCAGCAGAACGCATGAAAGACCGCAACTCTCGCGTGTAAGTTGCAGGCCCGCTTCACTCCCGCCGCGGCCTACCTGCGGTTGCCTCACTGCTCTGTTCCGCCACGAACTCCTGCCAATGGCGTGCGACGTCCGCAGGCCGCTCCTGATGCACGAACGATCCTGCCTCGTCGACAGTCACGACACGAACATCGGCCAGGCTGTCGCGGGCACGTTCGTCGTAGACGCGATACGGCGCGCAAACACCGTTCACCACCAGGGTCGGCACCCGCACTTCGGAAAGCAGGTGAGCCACGCCTGTCAGGCCCACTCCGCGTTCGGAGGGCCGTACCCACCGGCCCGCTGCCGCGCGTGAGAGATCCTGCTCGGTGAGGATCCGGGGATCGTCCGTGCCCGCGCGCTCCGCGGCGGCGGAACCCAGGGGCAGCGGCTCCCAGCCGGGGCCGAAGAGATGTCGCACCGCGCGGTCGTTGTCGAGGGTGCGTTCGAGACTGTGTCGCTCGGTGAGAGACACACCGACCAGGGCAAGCGTGTCGACCAGCTCCGGCCGCGCGACGGCCAGGTGCACACCCACGATGCCGCCCAGTGAGTTGCCCATGAGGTGGGTTCGCTCGATGCCGAGTGCAGCGAGCAGTTCCGCTATCCGTCTTGCGCTCGTGCTCGGAGGATGCGCCCACGGACTCGATTCGTCCATCGTCGAGCCGCCGTGCCCGGGCAGGTCGACAGCCACGACTCGGTAGTTCGCTGCCAGCAGTTCCGCAACGTGCCGCCAGTCCGCCACCCAGCCGCCGAGCTTGTGCAGCAGCACCACGGTCGCTGTGGGGGTGGCAGGATCACCTCGCTCACCGAGGTCCACGTAGTGCAGCCACCCGTCCTGAACGCGAATCCGTCGCCCGGTGACCTCCTCCCACAACGGGACCATGCAGGTCTCGTCTGCCGTCATCGCCCACCTTCCTGTTCTGTCGGCGACACCGCCGTGCGGCGACGCCATGCTGCGGTCCTGCGACGGAGGTCGTCACGGATGTTGCCCGCGAACAACTCGATGTCGACCCGGTGGAGGTTCCCCTCCGGAAGCACGACGCAGTCGAGCGCCCCGGCGTCGGTGGGCTCCACCTCGAGCACACCACCACGGCTGCGTGCGGCGACCCGCACAGCACGCAGGACGCAGGACGGATCGTCCACCGGTACGTGCGCGCCCGCTTCGGCCTCGGGACGTGTCGTCGTACCGGTGAGCGGGTTGACGCACACGGATATACGGTCGTCCGGCGAAGCTCTCGGATAACCGGGCAGTACGGATCGCCACCCGATCGTCACACCGGCAGCTTGCGGATCGGCCGGCGGCGGGAACATGGACAGGACCAGATTGTCCGCGGGAAGCGGAATCCCGATGGCGTAGACCGCGACCAGCCGCTCGGCGAGTCCCGTCGTGGAGAAGTATTCCTCCACGAGCGACAGGACGTGACGAGCGCCCTGGCTGTGGCCTGCAAGGACGATCGGGCGCACCGGGCCCGGATGTGCCGCGTCGCGTTCGAGGAAGGCCGCGAACGCCGCCGACACGTCGAGATACGCCAGGTCGTAAGCGTCGATGCCCTCGCCACCGCGTTCGTAGAAGGCTCGCGTGGTGGCCTGCCGGTAACGCGGCGCCCACCACCGCCCCGGAAACGCAGCGAGCTGCCGGTCGGAGATCCGAAGTGTCTGCGCGGCAGTGGCGGGGTCCGTGAGGTCGTCGAACCACACCGGTCCCTGCGCCGTCGTCGGATGGACGTAGAAGACCACCGGATCGTCGTAGCTGCCCCGCACCGAATCGTGGTGCAGCCACGAGCCCGGATCCCGGTAATCGAGGGCGAGGTCGGCGGCGAACTCGTCGACGGGCATCACCGGACGGCTCCGCCCGTCCCCTCGGCCGACGTCGCGGAGAGCCGAGCCAGGTAATTTCGAACGTCGTCGAGGGTGCGCACCTCGCCGCACTTGGCGGCAATATCGCGCAGGTTCGACTCGTGCGGGTCCGGGTGGCGATCTCCCACCGCGTCACGAACGACGACAGGCACGAATCCGTGCTGCAGGGCGTCGAGTGCGGTCGCCCGGATGCATCCACTCGTGGAAAGGCCGGCTATGAGCACCGTGTCGATCCGCCGAGCCGTCAGGGACGCCGCCAGCGAGGTGCCGGCGAAGGCACTCGGATAATGCTTCGTGAGAACCGTTTCCCCTGTGCGCGGCTCGAATCCGGGCACGAACTCGGCGAGCGGATTCCCCGCGAGGAAGCATCTCAGTGCCGGAACCTTGCGGAAGAACAGCCCACCGAGCGTCCCCTCGGCATCGTCGTAGAGAACCCGGGTCAGATAGACGGGGATATCCGCGAGCGCGGAGAGCTCACGCAGTTCGAGCATCGCTGCGATCGCGTCCTCCACACCCGCATACAGGGGCGACTCCGGTTCCGTGTAGGCACGAGCGGGGTCGACGAGGACGAGTGCGGGCCGAACTCCCGGTTCGAGTCGGCCCCCGAACCCGGCTCGCTCGTAGTCGTCGGTGAGGTCGCTGTTCACACGGACGCCGATCCGGTCTCGCAGACCTCCGAATCGTCGTACTGCACGAACGATTTCGACTCCAGGATCGGTCCGATGCGTTCGGTGACGACGGCAACGTGCGCGGGATGGGTGCGATAGGCCGCCCAGTCGTCGCGCGAGCCGAATCGCATGTGGAAGCGCAGGGTGGCATTGCCCTCCACCAGCCCGGCATCGCGTACGACCTGCGCCGAGACGAGGCCCTCGATGTGTTCTGGCAGATCGAGCAGCGCGTCGACGATTCCGCCGATATGCGCGGACGTCGCATGGGGGACGAGGGTCAGGTGCCCGACATGGTTGAACATGATTCCTCTTTCGGTCTCGGATCCGTGGGTCAGAAGCGCTCGAGCAGCGATCCGAAACCGGCAATCTTGTCGTCGATTCCATTGGTACGCAGCGCATGCCAGATCGTTGCGGCGTTGATCGCAATGACCGGTTTACCGAGTTCGCCTTCGAGTTCCGCCGCGACGGCGATCGCCTCGAGATTCGTCCCGGCCTGGATCAGTGCATCGACGTCGGGCCCGTCCACGGCGAGGAACGCCGCGCGCAGGGTCTCGGGTGTCTCGTCGGCGATCGAGGTCGCCGATGCCGAACACAGGCCGTGAATCGCGTGCACCTCGAACCCGAGTTCGGTGAAGTAGGCCACGACCTGCTCGTCGCCCACCGGCTGATACGGGGTGACGATGCCGATCTTCTTCGCCCCGAACGCCTTCAATGCTTCGGCCGCGGCCGTGGCACCCGTGGTGACCCCGAGCCCGGTGAGAGACCGGACGTTCTCCTCGAAGGCGGCATTGCCTGCGACTCCACCCCAGAAGGTTTCGGCGGACATGCCCATCACGATGTACTCGGGATCGCAGGTCATGACGATCTCGAGTGCGGACGGCAGAGCCGCGTTGAGACCTTCCCGGAAGAGCCCGAACGCCTCCGCCGAATCCAGAGCGGGAGCGTCGATCATGATGCGTCCGGTGTGCCACGAGCAGTCCTGCGGACGGACCCGATGGAATTCCCGCTCGACGGAGGTGTTCGTGGACGGGACGACGAGCGCGAACCGGCGCCCTTTCGACAGGATGGTCATGCGTTGCTCCTTGCTCGGGTCGGGGCGGCGAGCAGTGCCGCGCGGGAGAGTTGTTCGGTCTGGCCCATCAGTTCGGTGAAGTCCTGCCACTCCCGGCCGGTCCGGCCCGAATCACCGGTGGCCCGGATCGAGTCGTAGACCTGCGTGACTGCATCTGCGGCAGCAAGGACCGGAGCGACCGGATGGATGACGAGTGCGACGCCGCATTCGAACAGAATGCGCTCGGGCGGCAGGTCGGATGGATCGCCGGCCTCCGACATACTCACGACCAGAGGGGTTCTGCCGGTGGCCTCACGTAGCGCACGCAGATCCGACTCGGCCGTCACGCCTTCGGCGAAGATCAGGTCGGCGCCGGCCTCGGCGTAGGCCCGGGCGCGGTCGAGGACGGCGTCCGATCCGGCCACGGACAGCGCATCGGTGCGGGCGATGACGAGCATGGAGGTTCTACGAGAACAAGCCATGACGATCTTGGCGACCATCTCCTCCACCGGGACGAGTTCCTTCCCGCCGAGGTGGCCGCAGCGCTTCGGCGCGACCTGATCCTCGAGTTGGACCGCGGCCGCGCCGGCCGCCTCGAATCGGGCGATCGCATCTCCTACCTGGAGAACGCCGCCGTAGCCGGTGTCCCCGTCGACGATGAGGGGGACATCGCTCACCGCGGCGAGGCGACGGACGTGCTCGGCCATATCGGCCAGACCGAGATAGCCGAGGTCGGGCCGGCCGAGCGCGACCGCGGATACCGCGGCACCCGATACGTAGCCGGCACCGAAGCCGGCCTTCTCGAGCGCGGCCAGCGACACCCCGTCGTACACGCCGGGGGCGAGAATCGGCCCGTAGCAGAGCTTCTCGGACAGGACGCGACCGGCCGGCCGGACCGAATCCGGCACCGAACGCAGCTCCCGGGCGAGCCTGCCCAGCGTGATCCGCAGGGAGGTGAACATCGCTGCGGTGCGCTGATGTTCGCGTTTGTCGAACAGATCCCGGTCGAGGGCGGACAGCGTGTCGGCGCGGGACGCCCGCGCTGCCGCATCGTCCTGGCGCATCGAGTCGTAGTTGTTCTGTGCGCGTGCCTGCACGTGGTTGAGTGCGGCGTCGCGGCGCAGTTCGCTGTAGAGGGACGCCGCATGCCCGGGATCGGTTCCGGTGAGGGCCGCGTCGATGCACTCCACGGCGGCCCACGCGTCATGGATGCCACTGTTCATGCCCATGCCGCCGAGCGGATTGTTCACATGCGCCGAATCGCCCGCCAGCAGGATCTGCCCGACCGCGAAGGTCGCGGCGGCACGCATGTTCACAGCGTAGATCGACGCGTGCGCGACGTCGTAAGGCGTCGGTTGCGGGGCGATGCGCTGCAGTCTCGCTTCGATCGCCTCGGCACCGAGCGCGTGTTCGTCGGTTTCGCCGTCGCGAATGGGGAACAACACCCGCCAGTGGTTGGGGGTTCGCAGCAGCACGCCCCATTCGTCGGGGTCGGAAATATACGACACGTATGCGAGATCCGGGAAATCGTCGCGGAATTCGTGCGTAGTGGAGACCACGAGGAATCGTTCGTCGTAGGTGCGCCCTTCGAACGACACACCGAGCGACTTGCGAATCGCCGACTGTGCACCGTCGGCAGCGATCAACCAGCGTGCGCGGATGGGTCGGTCGCGGTGTCCGCCTTCGAGATGGATACGGACGTGCCGGTCGGCCTGCTCCACGCGGACGACGGGGCTCGAGAACCGCAACGTGACGTTGGGCATCGTCACGAGCACGTCGTGGATGATGCGGGTGAGGTTGTTCTGCTCACTCTGCAAGCGATAGGGGTACGCGGTCTCCCCCGCGAGCATCGTCATGTCCATCTCGCTGAGCACAGCGCCGCTGCGTTCGCGGTATTGGTAGACGGGTGCCTTCAGGCCGACCTCGTGGAGCGCGTCGGCCACGCCCAGGCGGTCGAGGAGCTCGAGAGTCGACGGGTGGAAGGTCGAGGCACGGGATTCGGAGGACAACTCGTCGCCTGCTTCGAAGACGAGGACCTCGTGGCCCATCTGCGCGAGTCGCAGCGCGGCGACCATTCCGACCGGCCCCATGCCGGCCACGGCGACGGTGTGCATGTCGCGGAACGAAGCGTCGGTGGCAGCGTTATCGGACACTTTCGAGAGTCCTTTCGGTGAGCAGCGGACCGTACAGGCCGGGCTGGCGGGAGCCGACCGGATCGAGGTGGTAGCCCATCATCTTGCTGTGGGATTCACGCAGGTCGAGGCTCTGCAGAAGTTGCTCCTCGAAACCGTGCCGGGTCCACTGCGCGGAGGGATAGCGCATGAGGGCGATGGGCTGACCGGGCATGAACGCGTCGGCGCGGACGATCTGGCTGCCGATCCGGGCGGGACTGTCGAGCCGGGTGACGGAGACGAGGTGCACGCGATTCTCCTCGGTGCGCTCGGTGGCGGCCATCTCCGCTGCTTCGATCCTGTCCCAGCTGGTGGGGTGGGCGACGAGTTCGGCGCCACGCAGGGTGAGCAGACGCATCACCTCGGGCACCCACACCTCGTTGCCGATCATGAGGCCGATCGCGCCGATCCTCGTGTGCGCCACGGGAATGTCGGCACCGGCCGTCGCCCACGTCGCATCGACCTCGTCGAGGTGGGTCTTGCGATAGCGCAGCGCGATCGTGCCGGTGTCGTCGATCAGATAGGCAGTCGAGTAGTAGAGCGGAGCATCGGCGCTCGGATCCGTCTCGACGAGGTGGGCGACGAGCCAGATTCGGTGCTCGGCCGCCGCGGACTGCAGGCGGGTGAGGACCGTCTCGGAGATGCGGGCAGCCTCCGCGGGGTCGGTGGCCGGTTCGCCGGGCCGGAAGCAGAAGAACTCCGGCAGGACTCCGAGAGTCGCGCCGCGGCGTGCCGCGTACTCGATCTGGGCGAGCGCACGGGTGACGGTCCATTCGCGATTGTGGAACCACGACACCTGCAGAGTTGCGACATCGAGCGGTTTCGGTGCCATGTCGGGGTCGACCGGGCCGAGCATCGCGGCGACCGGGAGATCTCCGTGGTCGACCATCAGGTCCCCGTAGAGATCGGGCCGCCGCAGTTCGAAGATGTCGCCGAGTCCCTCGACGTGCTTGTCGTCCGATACGGTGATGTCGATGTCGGCCCACACCAGTCCTTCTCGCTCCTCACCGGCGCACACCAGCGATTCGCCGGTGGGCGTGACGATCTGCGAGCCACCCATCCACGGCCATCCGTCGGCCGGGCCGCCGACGGTGTTCGCCGCGACGTGCCAGACGTGCGATTCGATCGCACGGAGCGGGACGTGAACCCGGAGTTCGTCGGGTCCACGCGAGTTGAGGGAGTTGCAGAACAACTGGGCGCCGAGTTGGCCGAGAACACGCGGAACGTCGGGGACGATCCCGTCGGCGCACATGAGCAGGCCGATGCGCCCGAGGGGAGTGTCGACGACCTCGAGCGGCTTGGTTCCCGGGACGAACAGTGTGTATTCGTAGTCCCAGAAGACGGTCTTGTGGTGAACGTGGAGAATCTCCCCGTCCGGACCGATGAGGATGGAGGCGATGTGCACGTCGGGGCTCTGTTCGCCGCGGATATCCACGCCGACGACGGCATACATGCCGAACTCGGCGCATGCTTCACGCAGGGTGCGGACGAAGCTTCCGTCGAGATCTTCGGAGAGCTCCCAGCACTGTTCCCGGTCCCTGTAGTCCCTGAGGCGATTGCTGTTCTCGGGAAAGACGACGAGTCGTACGCCGGCTGCTGCGGCAGTCCGGAGGTATTCGACGCACAGGGCAGCGTTCGCCTCCACGTCGGTACCGGAGAAGAACTGGGCGGCACCGACACGCACCGTGGCCTCTGCGGCGTCCGGCCTCGGGAACGTGTCCAGCATCGTGACTGTTTCCATAATATGCGACTCCATCATGCAGACTGTGGAATTCGACTATGCGCGCCTCACGTTTCGTACGCGTCTCACGGGGAACACTCCAGGTAACAACCATGTGAACATGGCCGCCGCAAGCACGACGCGAGATAGCAATTGCCACATTATGAAAGGAACGACGATCTCATCGGACCCATCCGTCCACGATCGCTCTCGACACTTCCACCGGCACAGGAGAATCGACAAGACATGGCACCCACCCAGACCGAGCAGCAGGTATCCGGAGCGGGCAGCAGCCGCAAGCTGCTCAAGGCACTGCTGTGCTTCACCGAGGACCGCCCCACCTGGACGGTCGCGGATTTGTCCGAGCGCCTGGATCTGTCGGTGACATCCACATATCGCTATGTCGCCCTGCTGCGCGAGGTGGGACTGCTCGAGGCGTCGTCCGGAAACGGTTACCGCGTAACCGATCTCGTGATGTCGCTTGCCGCTGCCTGCGAAGCTGCCCGTCCCCCGATCATCGAGATCGCCATGCCGATCATGACGCGGATCCGCGACGAGATCGATGAGACCGTACTCGTCGCTCGCCGCGGAGGTCGCGCCGCCTACTGCGTCGACCGGGTGGAGTCCCGGCGACCTGTCCGGCTGCAGTTCGACAAAGGGCAGGCCATGTCACTGCATCGCGGTTCGATGTCACGGGTTCTGCTCGCCTCCATGAGCCGACCGGAGCGGGCGGCGGTCGTCGCGGCGATCGGCGACGAGATCGATGCCGGCCTGGCCGCTCAGATCACCGACGAGGCACTCGATATCGTCCACCGCGACGGCTGGACGGAGAGTTTCGAAGAGATCGACGAAGGTATCTGGGGCACGGCCGCCGCCATCGTCTCGCACGGCAGCACCGTCGCTTCCATCGGAACTGCGGCCCCGATCTTCCGCACCGACGCCGCACGACGCGCTCGGATCGTCTCCCTGGTCCGCGAGGCGGCGTCCGAAATCTCCTCGGCCCTGGACGGATCCGGTTCGTCGTGACGAGACGACTGCGGGCCCGGCAGCGAAACGCCGCCGGGCCCGCAGTCTGTCCGTGCGATCTCAGACCAGTTCGGGATTACGTGGAACGAGTGCCGAGCTCGGATTGAACGCATCGCGAAGCGCGTCCCCGATCATGTTGAACGCCAGCACGATCAGCAGGAGCGCCAGGCCCGGGAAGAGAACCGCCCACCACGACAGGCGCAGAGCGATCTGACTGTCTGCAAGCATGCTGCCCAGCGAGAACACCGGGGCCTGCACACCGAGACCGAGCAGACTCAGACCCGATTCGGCGAGAATGAGCACGCCGGCACTCGTCGACCACAGCACGACCACGGGCGCCAGGACGCTCGGTGCGACGTGGCGCAACATCAGCCTCGGGGTGGATGCTCCGAGAGTGCGTGCCGCCGTGACGAAATCCTGACGCTTGACCTGCGACACCGAGTTCGCGATGGTCCGGGCGTAACTCGTCCATCCCCACACCGACAGGATGATCAGCAGCGGAGTGATCCCGGGGCCGATGACGGCGGTCAGCGCGATGCCGACGGCGACGAACGGGACGGCGAACTGCACGTCCGCGATGCGCATGAGGAACTTACCGGCGAACCTCTCGTACCAGCCGGCGATGATCCCCAGCACCAGACCCAGTGCCGCACTGATGGTCGCGGCCACGATGCCGATCACGAGAGACAGACGCAGGCCGTAGAGGATGCGGCTGAAGACGTCGCGGCCCAGAGAGTCGGTACCGAGCAGGTAGCCACCCTCGCCACCGAGCCAGACCGGCGCCCGGTCGGCCGCGGTGAGGGCCTGCACCGTCGGGTCGTGAGGGGCGATCAGTGGAGCGAAGAGCGCTGCGAGCACGAGCACGCCGAGCGTCAGGAAGCCGACCTTGCCCGTGGGATTCCTCCACGCCTTCGTGAAGATCTCACGCATCCGACCGGGTGACTTCACCACCTTCTCGCTCGAAGTGGGTGATGCGGGGGCAAGCGAGGAAGTCATCAGGCCACCTTCGTTCGGAGACGGGGGTCGAGGACCCGCACGATCGTGTCCATCACGATGTTCACCACGGTGATGAGGATGGCGATGATGAACACGCACGCCTGCACCGCGGGGAAGTCGCGCTGGTTGACGCTGCGCACGAGCAACTGGCCCATGCCGGCGTAGTTGAGGAGAGGCTCGAGGATGAGCAGCGAACCGATCAGGAACGAGAACAGGATGCCCAGATACGAGATCAGCGGGGGCACTGCCAGCGGAACCGTGTGTTTGAACAGCACCGTCCGAGGTGAGAGCCCTTTGGACTTGGCCATCGTCACGGGCCCCTGGGACAGCGCGTCGATGAGCTGTCCGCGGGTCAACCGCGACAGCGTCGCGAATCCCTGGATGGTGAGGACGACGATCGGGAGGACAAGGCTTGCAGACCCACCGCCTGTGGCGGGCAACCAGCCGAGCGTGATCGCAAAGATCAGGACGAGGACCAGCGCGATCAGGAAGTACGGGATGCCGTCGAGCACGAAGGCTCCGGCCATGAGCAGCCGGCCCCGGATGTCTGCCTGGTGCAGCGCGGCGTAGGTACCGATTGCGAAGGCGAGCAGGGCGGCGAGCAGCAGTGCCGGCAGGACGATCGACAGGCTCGGCGCGAGGCGTTCGAGGGCGAGGGTACTCGCGGCCTCCTTCGTCACGAACGACGTACCGAAATCGAAGGTGAAGGCACCGACGAGAGCGTCCACGTACTGCACGATCAGCGGAGCATCGAGGCCCAGCCGCTCACGCGTCGCTTCGACGACCGCGTCGGAGGCCTCGGGCGGCGACATGAGGACGGCGGCGTCGCCGGACAGTCGCGTGAGGGTGAACATCAACGTCGTCACACCGATGATGACGGTCACCAGCAGCAGGAGTTTCCACATCACGAAACGAGCGATCTTCATCGTCGATCACCGCCCGTTCGCCGCGGGTACGTCCTCGACGCACCCGAAGAGACGTCCGACGAAACGCTGCCGTTCCTCTTCGAGCACAGCGGCGTGCTCGTCGTCGAAGGCGAGTTCCTCGAGTTCCTCCGCCGACATCAGGCCACGCCGGCTGAGAGTCCCCTCGAGCAGCAGCAACCGGTCGCGGGTGACCCACAGCTCGGAGGCCACTTCGAGGAGCATCCGGTAGACGGTCTCGACGTCTGTGTCGGCCGCCAGATATCGCGGGTTGTCCGCTGCGAATCCGGGCATGAGAACCTCCTAGGAAGCGGCCGCGGCCGCGGGAGCGAGCGGGAGCGGAGCAGCGACGACCGAGCGTGTGTGCAGTTCGGTCGCCAGCGTCAGCTCACCGGGGAAATGACAGGCGACAGCGCGATCCTCCGCCGGTCCTCCACCCGGAACGACCGTCAGCAGCGGACGCTCGGTGGAGCACTGGGGGCGCGCGATGGGGCAACGACCGTGAAAGGCGCATCCCGACGGCGGATTCGCCGGAGACGGCAGCTCCCCCTGCGGCACAATCCGGTTCTCGGGCGAGAGTTCCATCGATGCGAGCGAGGTGCTGTACGGGTGGAGGGGCCGCGTGAAGATGTCCTCGCTCGTGCCGATCTCGACGATACGACCGAGATACATCACCGCGATCCGGTGGCTGATGCGGCGCACCAGGGCGAGGTCGTGGCTGATGAACAGGTAGGACAGCCCGCGCTCCGCCTGGATGTCCTCCAGCAGATTGATGATCTGTGCCTGGACGGAGACGTCGAGCGAGGCGGTCGGTTCGTCGGCCACGATGAGTGCGGGGTCGAGCATGAGAGCGCGGGCGATGCCGATTCGCTGCCGCTGCCCGCCCGACAGCTCGTGCGGATAGCGATACGCGTAGGCCGCTCCCAGGCCGATCGAATCGAGCATCTGCTCGACCTTCGCCACGCGTTCCGCCTTCGTCCCGATCCGATGCACATCCAGCGGTTCGCGCAGAATGTCTCCGAGCCGCATGTAGCCGTTGAGCGAGGTCGTGGGGTTCTGGAAGACCATCGCCGTGCGGCTGCGCAGCTTCTTGCGAAGCTCCGCGCCCTTGATCCGGGTCACGTCGTCGCCCTCGAACACGATCCGGCCGGCGGTCGGGTCGTACAGACGCAGCGCAGTTCGTCCCACGGTGGTCTTGCCGCTGCCGGATTCGCCGACCAGCCCGACGGTTTCACCGCGACGCACCGTCAGGCTCACGCCGTTGACGGCATGAACCTTACGGCCGTCGGGGCTGGTGAACGTCTGCACCACGTCCTGAAGATCCAGAACGACATCATCGGCGATCATGAGGCCTCCAGCGGAGCATCGATGGCGGCGGTGGCACCGCCCGTTTCGGACTGGACACGCGTGCACGCGGTGCGGTGCACGGTGTGAGTGTCGATGAGGACCAATTCGGGGCGCGACGTGCGGCACACGTCGACGGTGAACTCGCAACGGTCGGCGAAGGCGCACCCCGGCGGCAGGGCGTCGAGGGCCGGCGGACGGCCGTCGATCGTGCGCATCCGCGTGCCCGTGTTGTGCTTGGGCGCGGTCTGCATGAGTGCCCAGGTGTACGGATGCCGGGGAGCGGCCATCACCTCGGCCGTGGGGCCTTCTTCGACGACCCTGCCCGCATACATCACGACGAGACGGTCGGCGATACCTGCGATGACGTCGAGGTCGTGGGTGGCGATCACGATCGTCAGCCCCATCTCTCGGTTCAGTTCGAGCAACAGCTCGAGAATCTGCGCCTGCGTGGAGACGTCGAGGGCGGTTGTCGGTTCGTCGCACAGCAGCAGTTGCGGCCGCGCGACGAGTGCCATCGCGATCAGCACCCGCTGCAACTGCCCACCCGACATCTCGTGTGGATAGGCCGTCATGCGCGTCTCCGGGTCGGGCAGGCCGACCCGTCGCAGCATCTCGACGGACAGTTCCCGGGCCTGCTGCTTCGACAGCCACGGATCCGCAGAACGCGCCGACTCGACGAGCTGGCCGCCGATCGAGTGCATGGGATGCAACGAGCTCCACGGGTCCTGCAGAACGATCCGGGCATGGCCGGCACGAAACCGACGCAGTTCGTCGCGGCTCATGGCAGCGACGTCGCGACCGTCGGCGAGAATCCGTCCGGTCACCCGCGCACCCCACGGCAACAGCCGCATCGCCGACAAGGCTGCGGTGGACTTCCCGGAGCCGGACTCTCCCGCGAGGGCGACGACCGAACCCTTCGGCACTTCGAACGAGACACCGTGCAGAATCTGCAACTCGTCGTCGGCACGCGGAAGATAGACCTCGAGGTCCTGCAGCGAGAGTGCCACGGGGACGGTCTCGGCCGGGGCTGCCGGACCGACCGGCGCGAAGGCGACTGGGGACATGGTTACTCCTGGATCAAGGGTTTGCGCGCCGTGGTGCCCATGGGATGGAAACCCGGTGCGAGTTCGAACTGCTCGACGTCGACGAATCCGGCCTGCCGGGCCACCTCGACGAGATCGAGGGTCGCGGAGGTGCGCCACCAGGGCTCGTTGCCGTGTTCCGCATCCCAGTCGTCGTTCCATGCCTGATAGGGAGGACGACGGTCGTACCGGCCGACATCGGCGAAGTGGACGTGTCCTCCCGGCCGGAGCAGCCGGAACGCTTCTGCGAACACCGCTTTGACGGCGTGCGGCGGAATCTCGTGCAGCAGGATGAACGAGGTCACCAGATCCGCCGAGGCGTCGGGAAGACCCGTATCCTCCGCCGGCGCGCGGCGGAACGCCACTGTCGTTCCGGCCTCTTCGGCCCGCCGTGCCGCGTAGACGAGTTCGGCCCGGGACAGGTCGACGCCCGTGATCGACGCCTGCGGATAGGCTTCGGCGAGCTTCAGCGTGTACTGACCCGTTCCACATCCGAGATCGACGATGTCCGTGTAATTTTCACCGGGAGCGCTTCGAGCGAAAGTGGCACGCTGCGCGAAGATGTCACCGTTTCCGCCGTAGACCTTCGTGAGCAGGAAGTGGTAGACGAGCTCGTGGTGGATGAATCCCATGTGCTCGTGCCCGTCCCAGCCCCCGGTCGTGCCGTGGAATTCGTAATCCCAGTACCGGGGTGCCGACTTCCCCGGCGCCTCGGCGACCGCCGTGGAGGACGGAACGGCGAGCGGTTCGAGCACATTGCGCCGACGTTCGAATGCGTCCATTGCACGCGGGGTCGTCACGGTCCGCGTCCATCGACGAGCTGCTGCCGAAAACCGGTAGTGCGCAGACGCTTCGGCGACCGGGTCGACCACCGCGCGGGTTGCGGCGATATCGGTCACCACCGCCGGCAGGACACCTGCCCCCTCGATGTCCTGCCGCAGCTTCGTTCGCAGTCCCGACGAGGCGGTGGTGATGGTTCGGACGAATTCGAGCTCTGCGCGTCCTCGTTGGTCGACGTGTTCGCCCTTGGTCCGGGTGGGGGCGCATCCGGCTCCCGAGCCGCCGGCGATGGATTCCGTGGTCATCGTCGCAGTGCCTTTCTCGATCGGGACGACAGGTCGGATCAGGACGTCTTGACGGCGTCGTCGAACATCAGCATGAGTCCCGAGCTGAAGTCGATCCCGGAGATCGACGTGGTGGTAGCCCCGACGCTCGGGCTCGAATAGGTCCACAGGACGTAGTCCTTGTCGAGGATGTACTCGCTCGCCTCGACGATCTTCTCCCTGCGTGCATCCTCGTCGAGTTCGGTGCGCGTCGCCTGGTACAGCTCATCCCAGGCGGGGTCGGCGACCATCGCATTGGATCCGCGTGCGATCTGTGAGAACGGCCGGTCGGCGTCGTACATGCCGACGTAACCCAGACCCTTGTAGAAGATGTCGGCGCTGCTGCCTTCGCGCAACTGCTGCGACCACACGGCAATCTCGAGGGTCTCGACAGTGGGTTCGAAGCCCACAGCGGCCAACTGGGCACCGACCGCTTCGAGCAGTGACTTGTACATGCTCAGACCCGCGATCTTGATCTGGGCTCCCTCGGCACCCGCCTCGGCGAGCAGACGCTTCGCCTTCTCCGGGTCGTATGCGGGGCGGGTGATCGTGTCGGTGTAACCGTTGATCGCCTCGAGCGGAAGCTGGCCGTCCTCCTTCATGCCCGCGCCATAGGTGAGAGCCTCGATGAGTTCGTCGATGTTGATTGCCGCGTTGGCCGCCTCCCGGACGCGTTCGTCTGCGAACGGGCCCGAGACCGAGTTGAACTGCATCATGTTCTGGCTACCACCGAACTCGTTGGAGAGCACGAAGTCCGGATTGGTCCCGACCGTCTTGATCGCCGGCATGCCGAGCTGGTGTGCGACGTCCACCTGACCGGATTCGAGTGCCGATGCGAGCGAGGTCGGATCGCTGAAGTACCGCATGTCGATGTTCGGAGTCTTCGGTGCCTCGCCCCAGTACCCCTCGTAGGCATGGAACATGACGCCGGTGTTGAGGTCGAACTCACCGATGGTGTACGGACCGGTGCCGACCGGCGCGGCGGCGAAGCCGTCGGGACCGAGCTGTTCGTAGAGTGCCTTCGGCACGATCGACACCTGTCCGACCGCGTTGAGCAGCAGGGCATCCGGCCCCTTGGTGGTGATGCGCACCGTCGAATCGTCGAGTGCGGTCACGGTGTCGATCCCCGTGAGCACGCTCGAGGTGACGAAGGATTCCTCGATGGTCTCGTTGAAGGAGAACACGACGTCGTCAACCGTCAGCGGTGTCCCGTCGTGGAAGGTGACACCCTCGCGGATGGTGAAGTCCCAGGTGGTGTCGTCGACGCGGTTCCAGTCGGTGGCCAGGCCGGGCTCGGGTTCACCGCCGCCGATGATCCGCACGAGGGATTCGAAGGCGTTGTACTGAGCGGTCTGATACTGCATGTCGAGGGGGTTGAGTGCGCGGATCGAGATCGTGGAGCCGACGACGATGGTGTCGGCCGCGGCCGAGCCGCCTGCCGAGTCGGTACCGGGCGCACACGCCGACAACAGCGCTGCGGAGAGTGCGAAAGCGATTCCGGCGGACGCGACCCTGCGGGTCTTGCGGCGGCGGAGCGGGGCGGGAGCAAAAGTGGTCATGTCGAATCCTGAGAGGTATGAGAGGTACAGGTCGTCATCCGGCAACGTTGCCGAGAGCACGGTCCACTCGTTCGTGGTGGTCCAGGACAGCACCGAAGACGCGAGAGACGAAAGCGTCGCGCTCGGCAGCGAGTGCGGCGGCGGTCTCGGTGTCGGGGAGGTACTCGTCGATCCGGGCTGCCTCGAGGACTCCGGCGTCCGCGAGCAGTTTCTCCAGAATCATGTTGCGGTCCTTGAGGACCCAGACTTGAGAAGTGAGTTCCGCGACCATTCGGGCGAGGTCGTCGAGGCGGTTGTCCGAAAGGTAGTTCGGGCGGGCAGCAGTCGGGTTCACTGGCATGTCGATCGGTCCTGGTGCGATTCGGTGGGTTTGACGGCGTGGGTGATCCACGGGAAGACTCCCCCCGAGGCACCGTAGGAGGTCACCTCGGTGAATCCGACCCGCTCGAGCATCCCGACCAGATCTCGGCCGAGCGCTTCCCGCCAGTACGGTTCGCCTCGGTTCTCGGTTTCCCAGTCGAGTACCACGGCGTCGAAGGCCGGGTGCCGGTCGTAAGGGGCAACCTCGCCGAGGAGGAACTCACCACCGGGTTCGAGCAACCGGAACGCCTCCGCGAGGATGGCCTCGGCGCCGGTGTCCGGAACCTCGTGGAGCAGCGAGAACATCGTCACGAGATCCGCTGCGCCGTCCGGGAGCTGGGTGCGCTCGATGTCGGCGTGCAGCCACTCGATCGTGTCGATTCCCCGCGCTCGTGCGGTCGCGATACCGTGGCGCAGTGAGCTGACCGCGAGATCGATTGCCGTGATGGGCGACTCGGGGTAGGTGTTCGCTAGGGCGAAGGTGTATCGGCCGCTGGAGGCACCGAATTCGACGATGCGTCGATAGGAATCACGTCGGCCGGCGCCGGCGACGGTCGCACGATGATCCTTGCGCGCCTGTCCCGTTCGGACAGCGCCGACTCCACCCGGAACCAGCACGTAGTGGAAGACCAGTTCGGTGATGGCCGGACCCATGAGGTCGTGACCGTTCCATCCGCCGGGCGTGAGATGGAACTCGTTCTCCCAGTACGAGGGTGGGACGACATCGGGATCCACTTCGAGCTGCTGCTCGGGTGACGCGAGCCATGCCTCGACAGTGGGCCTGATGCTCTCCACCGCGGGAAGCGCACGGACATATACTTCTTCCGCCACCCACCGGGTGATGAAGCGATCGAACGCCCACGCCGGTGAATCCGCGAGCACCCGCGCTACCGACGCCCGTCGTTCGTCGAGCCCGGTCGGCGCCTCGGGTACCGCATTCAGGTACTCGCGCCGTGCATCCGACTGCAGGACACCGCCGGTGAACTTCTGCGTGGCACCGAGGAACTCCAGACCGGCCCGATGGGCTTGCTGTAGCCGAACGTCCACGGGATCCTCCGAATCCGAATGAGATGGTGCGGATCTGATTGCCGCTATGTGGATATTTCTACATCACGATGTGGCAGAGACGAACATCCGAGACGTAATGTTTACTTCCGCGCAATAACTGCTTTTGCGCAGGTCACATCGCGTTCCACTAGTTGCGCCGAGCGGAGATCAACGCAACGACATTTCCCAGGCACAGAGCCATGCCGATTGCGCCGACCACGACACCCAAGGCGGTCAACGACGGCGCGGCGGCGCCGCTGTCGGCTGTACCAACCGTGTACGCGACGATCACTGCAGAGAAGTTCGCGCCGACGAACTGTGCAGTGCGGTACACACCACTGACACTGCCGGCATGCGAGGTCGGCACGGATTCGTGCAACACGAGTTGATTGCCGAGATTGTTGAACCCGTTCGGTATTCCGAGCAGCACGCCGACGAGGACCAGCAGCCAGATCGGGCTGGACGCATCCAGGACGCCCGCCATCACCGCCCCGGCCACGAGGAACGCCGCAGAGCCGATGAGCAGGAGCCAGCGGGGTGAGCATCGCCGGGACATTCTCGTGGCGGCCATCGTCCCGAGCACCCCGACCCCGAAGATCGGGAACATGAGCAGGCCCGACATCACAGGCCCCAGGTCCCGTCCCGCCTCGAACCACACCGGCATTCCGTAGAACACGCAGTAGAAGGCCGTGAAAGTCGTCATCCCCCTCATGCATGTCAGGGACAGCGCCGGATACCGCGCGAGCAGCCGGACGTCGACGAACGGTGTGCGGGCGCGGGATTCCCGCAGGACGAAGAGTCCCGCAGCGGCGATCGTCACGAGTAGCAACGGCCAGATCATCCGCTCGGTCGATTCGATCAGGAAGACCAGCAGGCTCAGCAGGGTAGTGACGAACAGTGCCATACCGAGCGGATCGAGGTCGCGCACGGTGCGGCGTATGCCCGGCCGATCGGTGCGCGGCGGGTCCGCAGGTACCACGCGCCACACCCACCACGCCGAATTGAGCAGCAGTGGAACATTGATCCAGAAGATGCCCTGCCAGCCCATGCCGGCGACGACGAGACCACCGAGCGCGGGTCCGAGTGCAGCACTGGTCTGGCCGCAGACGGCGATCACGCCGAGCGCGGAGGCCGGAGAGGCGCTCCGCTCCGCCGCGATCCGGCGGATCAATGCCATGGCGGCCGGGAACTGAGCCGAAGCACCTAGACCCAGCAGAACCCGATCCGCGATCAACCATCCGGTCGATGGCAGGAAGGGTCCGGCGAACGTCGCCACCGCGACGATCGCCAGGCCCCAGAGATAGATGCGACGTGCACCGAAGACGTCGCACAGCCGGCCCGCAACCGGAGCTCCCACCGCAGCCGCGATGTACATCGACGAGATCAACCACGGCAACGACGATGAATCACCGAAGTGCTGCGCGATCGACACCAGCGCGACCGCGATCAGTGCCGAATTGAAACCCTGCAGAATCGTTCCGGAGCCGAGGGCGAACGCGAACGAGCGGGGCAGGGACTCCCCCTGCCCCACCGGCCGCTTCGTCGATCGCCCCGCTGCGGGGGCGCTCAGAGCTCCGCCGCCTGTGCCGGCGTCACGAACAGCACGTCGTCACGGGAGGCCAGTCGGCCGAGCAGGCGATCGGCGACGTCGGCGTAACATGCCTGACCCAGAACCCAACCGAACCAGTTCAATCCGAGGAACCTGCCACCGACGATGTCTGCATCCGCGACGAGTTGGTCCACCGTCTCGTCGACGAGGTCCTCGTACGAGAGATACGGAAGGTTGCGCGTGTACATCGCGAACATGTCCTCGGTTTCCAGACCGAAAGGCACTGCCGTGAGCCCGTTTGCGGCGCCGTCGAGCGGAACCGGACGTTCGTCGGCGGGCCAGTCGCCGAACCACGCGAAGCCCTCCTCGGCGAGCAGGCGCGGAGTCCTCTGCGACTGGCATCTCTCGGGGGAGAACCACCCTGCCACCGTGGAACCGGTGGCAGTCTCGACGGACGCCTTCGACTCCCGGATGTAGGACCGCTCCTGTTCTTCCGACATCTGCGGACTCACCACGAGCGTTGCCGCGCGGCCCCGACAGACGATCTCGGCGGCACGGGGTGCGACGGCGCGCGCGAGTCCGGGCTTGCGGGTCACGCCGTACTCGTCGAGCGCGACCGCCGCCGGCACGCCGTGCTTCTCCGCGATGGACAGCAGACGGAAGATCCCGACGGTGAGCCCGAAATCCCACTGGGACAGTCGTGCGACCTGCCCCTTGGGCGGGTTGGCCTCTCGCCCGACACCGCCGGCGATGTACCCCGGCCCGAAGTCACCCGCCTCGATCGTGTCCTGATATTGCGGCGCATGGAGCAGCAGGCTCACCGCCAGCTTCTTGCCGGCGGGTAGTACGAGCGGTGGCCGCAACCCGTCATGAGTGATGGTGACATTCGGAGCAAAAACTACTGCATCGGAAGGATTCTCGATCAACTTGCGGGTAGCGTCGATTATCATGCCTGGACCTCACCTGCGAGAGCGGCAGCGTGTGCGACCTGCTCGTCGTAGAAGTGTTCGATGTAGTATTCGCTGATTTCTTCGGCTGTGGCGATCCAGATCCGGGGGTCGCTGCGCAGGAAGTCGAAGATCTCCTCGATGTACCGGATCATGTGCGGTTGTCCCGAGACGAACGGATGGGTGGCCACGCATGTCACGCGAGCCTGACCGTCCTCCTCGGCATCCTGCAGCAGGCGACTCACCTGCGCCTTTGCCTGATCGGCGAAGAACCGCCCGGTGTGGTTGCGGGTGGTGACGATCGGAAAGTCGTTGAGCATGAAGCTGTACGGGATCGACACCAGCTTGCTCTCGCCGGTGGTGCGGAGCGGTCGCGGTTGTTCGTCGTGGATCCAGTCCGCGTGGTAGATCATCCCGTGTTCGGCCATGAGGTCGCAGGTGGCATCGGTCCCGGACACTCGCGGCCCGAGCATGCCCTTGATCGGCTTTCCCCAATACTTCTGCGCGAGAGCCTGATTGAGGCGATAGAACTCGTTCTCCTGCTCGGGCGTGAGCCCGAACAGCGGTCGCAGGTTGGAGATGCCGTGACTCATGATCTCCCAGTTCCGCTCTGCCATCGCATCACGGATCTCGGGGAACTCCTCGAGAACGACCAGTGAGAGCGAAACGGTGGACGGGATCTCGTATGCGTCGATCGCGCGGAGCATCCGCCAGAAGCCCACGCGGTTTCCGAACTCGCGGTGGAAATAGTGCTGAGGGTCCGGGCTGGGTGCACGGCCGGTGGGTCCACCGCCCCCGGGCGCGACGAAGTCGTAGTGCTCGACGTTCGGAGCGTGCCAGACGGCAACGGTCTTACCGTCGGGCCATGTGACCCGCGGCCGATCAGTGATGGGACTGTAGACGAGGCGCTCTTCCGGGGAGATCACGACGGCCGCCCCGCGGCGACGCCATGCGCGGAGCGTTCCCGCGCCAGCGCGGCAAGTCGCTCCATCGTCTCGTCCTTGGTGACGACATCGGCGTAGCGGTCCTGCATGTCCCACAGCGCGACTTCTCCGGACAGTGTCCGGAAGTCGTCCACGCACTCCTCGACGACGCTCACCCGGTAGTTGCGGTAGGCGGCATCGACGACGGTGGCGCGGACGCAACCGCTCGTACTGGTTCCGGTCATGATGATCTCGTCGACCTCGAGCGACTGCAGCAGCTCGTGCAGCCTGGTCTCGTAGAAGCCGCTCGCCACCGTCTTCTCCACGACGTGGTCGGTGTCGGCGACCGGGAGGAGCGGGTGCATCTCCGTCCAGGGATTTCCGCGCTCACAGACCTCGGTCAGGCTCGATCGCACGCGCTGCGCGAGCATCCGGTCGTCGAGGGAGTCGAGAATCACGACGAGGAAGACCACAGGCACCTGCGCGGCACGTGCGGCGTCGAGGAGTTCGGCAGTGTGGGTCACGGCGTCGAGTGCGGTGGATCCGCACTTCTCGTGTTGAGTGAACGCCTTCTGGAAGTCCACCACGACGACGGCCGGGTTCTCGCCCGCCCCGATCCGAGTCCTCGACGCGCGCAGGGCGCGGATGCCGGCTACTTCTTCGTTCCAATCGACGGTCATGATTTCCTCGCATTTGTGGCTGTCCGAGCGCGATGCTCAGGAACCATATTGCGGGAATCGTGAATCCATAGTGTGAAGCGATTGTTACAAACAATCGCAATGTGGCACGAATCAGCCGATCAGCTTCACAATATGGGAATTAGAGCCGTCCCCTGAATGCACGAATGCCGCCTCCGGTCGAGCCGGAAGCGGCATTCGTCGTTACGGGACAGTTCAGCCCAGGCGCTGCTTCAGGGCCTCGAACTCGTCGCGGATGCCGGACGGCACCTTCTCGCCGAGGAATTCGAACCACTCTGCGATGCCGTCGATCTCGGCCTTCCAGTCCTCGACGTCGACCTTCAGAGCCTCGTCGACGTCGGCCGGATCGACGTCGAGACCGTCGAGCGTCAGGTCGGCGGCCGTGGGCACGTACCCGATCGGCGTGGACTGGGCGCCGGCCTTGTGCTCGATACGGTCGACGATCCACTTGAGCACGCGCGAGTTCTCGCCGAAGCCCGGCCACAGGAAGCGGCCGTCATCGCCACGACGGAACCAGTTGACGTAGAAGATCTTCGGCAACTTGTCCTCGTCGGCGTTCTTGCCGAGCGTGATCCAGTGGTTCAGGTAGTCGCCGGCGTTGTAACCGAGGAACGGCAGCATAGCCATCGGGTCACGACGGACATTGCCGACCTTGCCCTCGGCCGCGGCCGTCTGCTCGGACGACAGCGTCGCACCGAGGAAGGTGCCGTGCTGCCAGTCGAAGGACTGGCTGACGAGCGGCACCGTGGTCTTACGACGTCCGCCGAACAGGATCGCCGAGATGGGCACGCCCTGCGGATCGTCCCACTCGGGGGCGAGGATCGGGCACTGCGACATCGGGGTGCAGTACCGCGAGTTCGGGTGCGCGGCATTGGTGCCGGACTCGGGGGTCCAGTCGTTGCCCAGCCAGTCGGTGAGGTGCGCCGGGGTCTCGCCGCCGATGCCCTCCCACCAGATGTCGCCGTCGTCGGTCTTGGCGACGTTGGTGTAGATGGTGTTGCCGGCTTCGATGGTGGCCATCGCGTTCGGGTTCGAATCCGTGCTGGTGCCCGGTGCAACGCCGAAGAAGCCGAACTCGGGGTTCACGGCGTACAGCCGGCCGTCCTTGCCGAAACGCATCCACGCGATGTCGTCACCGAGGGTCTCGGCACGCCAGCCGGGGATGGTCGGCTGGATCATCGCGAGGTTGGTCTTGCCACACGCCGACGGGAATGCCGCGGCGACGTAGTACGCCTTGTCCTCGGGGGAGATGAGCTTGAGGATGAGCATGTGCTCGGCGAGCCAGCCCTCGTCGTGAGCCATTGCCGACGCGATCCGCAGCGAGTAGCACTTCTTGCCGAGCAGGGCGTTGCCGCCGTAGCCCGAGCCGAAGCTCCAGATCTCACGGGTCTCGGGGAAGTGGGTGATGTACTTCGTGTCGTTGCACGGCCACGGAACGTCCTGCTGGCCGGGCGCGAGCGGAGCACCCACCGAGTGCAGCGCCTTGACGAACGGACGGTCGGTGCCGAGCTTCTCGAGCGCTGCGGTGCCCATCCGGGTCATGATGCGCATCGAGACGACGACGTACTCCGAGTCGGTCAGTTCGACGCCGAGCTTCGGGTCGTCGGCACCGAGCGGGCCCATGCAGAACGGCACCACGTACAAGGTGCGTCCCCGCATGCTGCCGCGGTACAGCTCGGTCATCGTGGCGCGCATCTCGTCGGGGTCGACCCAGTTGTTGGTCGGGCCCGCGTCGATCTCGTTCTTCGAGCAGATGAAGGTGCGCGACTCGACGCGGGCAACATCGGACGGATCCGAGTGCGCGAGGAACGAGTTCGGCTTCTTATCGTCGTTCAGACGCGTGAAGGTGCCGGCTTCCACCAGCAGAGAGGTCAGACGGTCCCATTCCTCATCGGAGCCGTCGGCCCATACGACGCGATCGGGCTGGGTGAGCTCGGCAATCTCCTGGACCCAGGCAAGCAACTCGGCATGCTTGGTCGGAATCTTGTCGTCGGTACCGTTCAAACCGGGAATGGTCGCTGAGGTCATCAAAACTCTCCTGGGGTGTGCCCGGAACCGGATCCCACCTCCGACCTGCACTTTGCGGCGCAGACAGTGGTAGATCCGGGCTTTCCCCTCTCGGCAGGGGTACCACCTACATCGTCCGTGGCCGAACAGTCGAAGTAGGCGCCGGATGTCCTTTTCATAGAGGTTAGCGTCGGGAGGCCGACCAGCGTCACTCGGGGCCGGTCGGAAATATCACAAGAACGATTCAGAGCCCGCGCACAATACCGCCCCCTCCCCCACTTGCGCAGCCGGAGATGGATCACTTCGACGCCTCTCCGTGTTGTATGTCGTATTCCAGGTTACCTGTGTCGAGACGACTCCAGCGACCCGATCCTTCGAGCTCGCGACGGTATTCCCAGACGCCGTAACGGCCGTCGTCCGCAAACACCGAGAGCCGGTCGCAGCTGCCGTCGAGATCGCTGTCGGTGGCGACGACGAGGCCCTCACCCCATTCGTCGCCGACGCCCCAGCTTTCGCTGTCGACGACAACTGTCTCGGCGACACCGTCACCGTCGAGGTCGGTGGTCGCGCCGAAGAGATCGGCCCACGCCGCCACCTCTGCCGGATCGAGTGCGGAGGGGTCGAACGGATCGTCGGACGGAACGGGCGCCCCGCCCGATCCATCAGCGAGTTCGGCCATCGTTTCCTTTCCGGCCCCGGCGCTCGCCGGGTCGCCCTATGCGGTTGGACGCGCAGCGACGCCACGCGGTTCCGGCGCGTGCCCGAGCGCCCTCGAGTCGCGTTCACACGCCGCGACGCGCGCACGCCGTTCTCCGCGGCGACGAGCGATCTCCCCATCGAGGGCAGCGACCCGCTCGCGCACGCGGGTCGCACATCGGTCGCGGGCGGCGGCCGAGCCGGCGGCGAACTGCACTTCGGCCTCGTGAATGCTGGTGCGGACCCAGGTGTCGAGCTCCGCGCGCACGGTGGCGAACTCGTCGGTGATCCAACGGCGCATCCGTTCCCGGTACGCGATGCGCCGCCGGATCCGCATCAGCCAGCCCGCGGCCGGGACCGCACATACCAGCGCGACCACCAGCGACATCCAGCCCGGCAGGTTCCCGAAGGGGGTGACGAGCAACCTCCCGAGACCCGCACCCGCCGAAGCTCCGAACACCAGCGTCAGCGTGTCCTCCAGCGAACGTGCGGCATCGGCCGGGCGTGGCGTCCGCGTGATCTCCGGCGCCTCGATGCCCGGCGCGAGCCGTCCCATCTCGTGGACGAGCCTCGCGCGCAGGTCATCGACACGGGAGTCGATCATCCGGACCGCCTCGTCCACGCCTGCGGTCTCGAGTACTTCGAGAGTCGCGGTGGACGCGGCCCGCACTCCGATCGCGAGGTTCTGCAACAGCATCACCTGCAGCCTGCGCACGTCGGGACCGGGTGTCGAAGGAGGGGCAGCGGTGGCGAGACGTGCGCGTTCCGCACGCAGGTCCGCTTCGTCGTCCTCCGCGGCCAGACGTTCGATCTCCTCGTCGATCATCAGCCGTGTGGCCGCGACGACCGCAGAACGTGCGCGTCGCGGGTCGTGCGTGGCCCGGACGGCTGCGATCAGGACGTCCCGCAGATCGGCGATTCCTGCCTCGTCGCGGCCGAGCGGCTCCCGTGCGCGCCGCGCCGCGTCCGCAGACAGGGACAGCACTACGACTCGCATCAGCCACGGTGCGTGCCGATGCAGGATCTCGATGTCGGCGTCGCGAATCGCACGCCGGCCGGGAACGCGGTCGATCCCCGTGAGGGCGCACACCACTTCGGTCGACTCGGTGGCTGCGATACGCACGAGTTCGATCTCGGTTCGCCCGATCACGGCCGACGGTTCGAGCACGACGAGCGTGACGGCCGCACGTCCGCCGTTCACGATGTCGATCCCGCCCAGTTGCCGCAGTTCCGACGCCAATGTGCCCGCCCCGGAGCCCGGCACTCCGACGACCCGAACACCGGTCGCGGGTGGCTCGTGCAGCTGTATCCATCCGCGCGGGTTCCATCGGCGTATTACATCGTCGGCTGCGTTCACCATTGCCCCGGGGCGCATGCGGGGTTCACGAGGTCCAAGACCTGTTCGACGAGTTCCCGTACGCGCGGCGAGGCCGGGATTCCGGCGGCGACCCGGGCGAGTTCCTCGTCGCGCAGGTCGCGGGCGAGAGCCGTGCGCGCGGCGATCCGCTCCCCGAGAAGCGGATCGTCGCCGAGCGCGACCGCCTGTTCCCGCGCTATCCCCATCGCGTCGACGACGGTCGCATACTCGGCGACATCACCCTCACCGGACACCACGAGGACGACCCGTCGAGGATCGACGGCAGCGAGCGCGGCACGGTCGGCAGGGTGCGCAACTGCCGGTTCCAGGCGGCGGGGCACGACGTAGACGACGAGATCGGCGTCGAGCACCGGGTCGGGAGCGTCGGGTGCATCGACCGTCACCCTGACGACGAGCGGGCCGGCGTCCGCCTCGGTGGACAGCGCCTCTCGCACTCGTGCCTCGACCACTGCCCGACCGGTACCCGCGCGCCCGGCAACCTGCACCCTCATCGGAGCCGCGTGCCCGGCCAATGCTTTGCGCAGGGCGCGCCCGGCCTGCACGTCGACTTGCTCCACCTCCGCAGCGAGGCCATACCACAGGTCCCCCGTCATGATCCCCCGATCGTCGCCGAGATTGTGACAGAGAGACCGCGTGTGAGAGGGCGAACGCAGACTTCCTGAGAAAACACTGTGGTCACTTCGGTCACTCCTGCCACACACTCCGGAGATACGCGACAATGGACGCGTGAACGAAGCCGATCAGCACACCACCGAGACGCTCGACGAGCGCCCGACCCGCGGGAATCGCCTGTACCCCAGGGTGACGAGTTTCCGGTCCCGCCGTGGATCGCTGACCGATCCCCAGCAGCAGTGCTGGGACCGTCGTTGGCCCGAACTCGGCAAGGAGGTCGGCGACGAGCCACTCGACGTCGAAGCGTGGTTCGGCCGGTCGGCACCGCTCGTTCTCGAGATCGGATCCGGAACGGGAACTGCTGCGGTGGCGATGGCCCAGGCCGAGCCGGAAGTGAATCTCATCGCGGTGGAGGTCTACAAGCCGGGCATCGCGCAGACCCTGCAGAGCATCGAGCGCACCTATGACAGCGACGCCCCGGTCACAAATCTGCGTATCCTGCGCGGCGATGCCGTCGAGGTGCTCGAGAAGATGCTGACCGTCGAGTCGCTCACCGGCGTGCGCGTGTTCTTCCCCGATCCGTGGCCGAAGGCTCGTCACCACAAGCGCCGGCTCCTGCAAGCCCCCACCTTCGCCCTGATCGCCGACCGGTTGAAGCCCGGCGGAATACTGCACGTGGCCACCGACCACGCCGACTACGCCGAAGCCATCGCCGAGGTGGGCGACGCCGAGCCGCGGCTCGCCCGGTTCTCCGGCACCGCACCCATCAGTCTCGAGCGGCCCGTCACGAAGTTCGAGGACAAGGCACATCAGGTGGGTAGCGCGATCAACGAGTTCGTTTGGGGGAAGATCGGAGCATGAGTGTCCACGAAGAGCTCTCCGGCGTGACCGACTCCCCCGCGATCGACGGCGTCGAGCCGGCTCGTAAGGTCCTGCTCGTCTGGGACGCCCCCAATCTCGATATGGGCCTCGGCGCGATCCTCGGCGGCCGGCCGACGGCGGCATACCGCCCGCGCTTCGACGCTCTCGGCCGGTGGCTGCTCGGGCGCACCGCCGAACTGTCGCGTCAGCATTCCGCCCCGCTCGAAGCCGAGGCCACGGTCTTCACCAACATCGCACCGGGCAGCGCCGATGTCGTCCGCCCCTGGGTCGAGGCGCTGCGTAATGTGGGCTTCGCGGTGTTCGCCAAGCCGAAGATCGACGAGGACAGCGACGTCGATTCCGACATGCTGCGCCACATCGAGCTGAGGCACCGCGAGGGTCTCGCCGGTGTGATGGTGGCCTCCGCCGACGGCCAGGCCTTCCGCGAACCCCTCGAGTTGCTCGCGCAGGACGGTGTCGCCACCACGGTGCTCGGATTCCGCGAGCACGCCAGCTGGGCGGTGACCTCGGAGATCATCGAGTTCCTCGACCTCGAGGACATTCCCGGTGTCTTCCGCGAACCGCTGCCCCGCGTCAGCCTGGAATCGCTGCCCGACGAGGGTGCCTGGCTGCAGCCGTTCCGACCGCTTTCTGCTCTCCTCGTGGGGCGCAAGAGCGTCGCCGAATAGGAGACTTACGTGTTCGACCGTTGGGGAGAGCTCGTCTACCGTGCGCGCTTCACCGTCATCGCGGTGATGGTCGCGGCGCTGCTCGGGCTCGCCGGGTACGGCCTGAGCTTGAACGATCACCTCAGTCAGAGCGGCTGGGACGATCCCGGTTCCGAGTCCGTGGCCGCTGCCAAGCTCGCCGACGGCACCTTCGGCCGCGACACCATGGGCGACGTGCTGGTGCTCTACACGGCACCCGAGGGCAAGACGGTCGACGACCCGGAATTCGCCGCGAAGGTCAAGGACAGCCTGAACTCGCTGGTCACCGACCATCCCGAGGAAATTCTCAAGATCAACGGCGCGTACTGGCCCACCGACAACGCGCCGTCGCTGCCGACGCTGGCCGATCCGTCGCGACAGCACGCCATCGCGTCGGTCGCCATCGCCGGTGAGAACGACACAGAACTGACCGGCAACTTCCGCGACGTCAAGGACGAGTTCTACATCGACGGTGTCGACGTGCAACTCGCCGGTCTGCAACCGATCTCCGGCGCGCTGAACGACACGATGGCCAACGACATCAAGCGCATGGAGATCCTCGCGATCCCCGCAGTCGGCATCCTTCTGTTCTTCGTCTTCGGTGGCGTGGTCGCGGCGGCGCTGCCGCTGATCACCGGTGGCCTGACGATCATCGCCGCGAACGGTATCGTCCGTTTGATCACCAACTTCACCGAGGTGAACTCGTTCGTCGCACCGGTCGTCTCGCTCATCGGCCTGGGTCTGGCGATCGACTACGGCCTGTTCATGGTGTCGCGATTCCGTGAAGAACTCGCCGAAGGCTACGACACCGCGGCAGCGGTGCGACGTACCGTCATCACAGCAGGTCGCACCGTGGTGTTCTCGGCGACCATGGTGGTCACGAGCCTCGGTGGTCTTGTGTTGTTCCCCCAGGGCTTCCTCAAGTCGGTCGCATACGGCGCGATCTCCGCGGTCTCGCTGGCGGCTTTGCTGTCCATCACGATCCTGCCTGCGATCCTGAGCATCCTCGGCAAGCGCATCGACAAGTTCGGCATGAAGCGCTTCGGCCAGATCCAGTCGAACGAGCAGGTCGAGAACAGCTTCCTCGGCCGCCTGTGCCGGTGGGTGATGGTCAACCCGATGAAGGTGACGATCCCCACGGTCATCGGTCTGTTGCTGCTCATCATGCCGCTGACCGGCATCAAGTTCGGCGGCATCAACGAGACCTACCTGCCACCCGAGCACCCCACGCGTGTCGCGCAGGAGACCTTCGACGAACTGTTCCCCGGTCAGCGTGCCGAGCCGGTCAAACTCGTCGTCCGCGGCGCCGAGGGCGGCGATCTCAACAAGATCATCACAACGGCCAGTGAGGCTCCGGGTCTCGTCGAGAAGTTCACGATCACCGGCCCCGCGAAGGACGGCGTGCGCGTCCTCAAAGCCGGCCTGACCGACCGCAACGAGTCCGCCGCCACCATCGAATATCTGCACGCGGCCGAATGGCCGGAAGGCGTCGAAGTGCTCGTCGGCGGCACCCCGGCGATCGAACAGGACTCGATCGCGGCCCTGCTCGAGACGCTGCCGTTGATGGTCGTGGTGGTCGTCCTGCTGACGACCCTGCTCATGTTCCTGGCCTTCGGATCGCTCGTGCTCCCGATCAAGGCCGTGTTGATGAGCGCCCTGGGTCTCGGGTCGACCCTGGGCATCCTCACCTGGATCTTCATCGACGGCAACGGCGCGGACCTGCTCAACTTCACCCCGGGACCGATCATGTCCCCGGTGCTCGTGCTGATCATCGCGATCGTGTACGGCCTGTCGACCGACTACGAGGTGTTCCTGCTCTCCAGAATGGTGGAGGCGAGATCGATGGGGGCGAGCACCACCGAGTCGATCCGTATCGGTACCGCCCACACCGGCCGCATCATCACCGCGGCTGCTCTGATCCTCATCGTCGTCACCGGCGCCTTCGGGTTCTCCGAACTGGTGATGATGAAGTACATCGCGTTCGGCATGATCGCCGCTCTCATCATCGACGCGACTGTCATCCGCATGTTCCTTGTGCCCGCTGTGATGAAGCTGCTCGGTGACGACTGCTGGTGGGCGCCCGCGTGGATGAAGCGGATCCAGGAGAAGATCGGTCTGGGTGAACCGATCCTCGCCGACGAACTCATGCCCGAGGATGTTCCCGAACTCATCACCGTCGGCATGTTCGGTCCCGCAACGGTCTCGGCCACAGGTGGGCATCGCTTCCCTGCGGGTACGTTCGACGGCGGCTCGGATCTGACACAGCCGCTGCCCAAGATCGCCCCGCCGCGGCCGGCCGCAGAACAACGCAAGCTCCGCGATCTCACACCGCCGTCGGCACGGCGCCAGGTTCCCGGCCGGGCCGGTGTCCGTCCGCCGGCCGCCGGTCGCCCACCCGCACCGCGGAACGGTGAACGGGTACCGCCGGGTACCGGCCGCCCGACGCCGTCCGCAGGCCCGGGACGTCCCTCCACCACCTCGCCGCCGATCCCGGATCCGCGGCACCGCCCGGACGACCGGGCTCAGGGAGACGAGCAGAACAATATGTCCATTCCCCCGCATACAGCCGAAGAGCCACGGCACGGTGCACCCGAAACTCCCGAGCGGCGCGCTCCGGAAGCGTCTCCGACCTCGTCCGCACCGCCGCTACCCCGCCGCCGGCGTGGAGATGTGCCGCCTCCGTTGCCGCAATCCTTCGTGCGGCCCACTGTCGGTCCTGACGAATCGGGGGCGCCGGGCGGACCGGCACGGCCGAACGACCCGGACACCGGCAGGGGACGAGATCCACAGCCGATCGAGAACTGGCTGTCGCAACTGCGGCGCACCTCGCCGGGTGGAGACCATTCCGCCCAGCGTCCGCGACCCACATCGGAAACACAGCGGCCACCCGCACCGGAAACACAGCGGCCACCCGCACCTGGGCAGGTCCGTCCACCCGCGCAGGGCGCACCGCAGCGGCCACCCGCGCAAGGTGCGCCGCAGCGGCCGCCCGCACCGCGTGGACCGCAGCGACTGCCCGCGCAGGGCGCACCGCAGCCACCGCCTCCGCAGGGCGCACCGCAGCGGCCACCGGCGCAGGGCGCACCCCAGCCACCGCACCCGCAGGGCGCACCGCAGCGGCCACCGGCGCAGGGCACACCTCGTCCGCCATTGCCACCACGCCCCCGGGCTGCCGAAGGGCCGCCTCGACCGGGCGGTTCCGACCGGCCGGAACAGCGCCCGGACGAGTCCCAGCCCGACCCGAGCAGATCGGATCCCCGGGGCCCGGGACGGCACGGGCCCGAGAGCGGCCACTCCATCAGCGTGAACGAACTGATCGCTCGGCAGCGCCGCGACTGACGGATCACGAACCCGAGGCGACTCGCTCGCGGGTCGCCTCGGGTTATCGGTCAGTTGCCGTTGAAGAACTTCCGCATGCGCGTGGACAGCGGGTGCGTGACGTTGACACTTCCGCAGCGGACCTTGCCGGTCACGATGAGATGAAGCGGTCCGTACGGCGGCCCGCCGCGCACCTTGGACGACACGCTCGACGCGACATTCTCCACGCCGTTGACGTCGGCCGTCGCCTCCGCGGGCAGCAGGATCGTGATCGAACTGAGGTAGTCGTTCACGTCGATCCGCACCACCTGCGTCTGCATCACCGCCTCGGTGAAGTCGAGGGTGACCGAGGATGCGACGGTGTCCAAGGCGATGGCGGGCGGCACGTGCCAGGGGCCCTTCCGCTCGACGCTGGAGACACGACCCTTGATGAGGGCAGGAGCGCCCTGACCGGTTGCCGGGAACGCACCTGTGGTCGGCGCAGGATAGTGCTGCTGCGGCATTCCGGGCAGGTACTGATCCTGGAATTCGGGACGGATCTGGATACCCGGAAGGTCGACGAGGACCTGATTCAGATCGCCGCGAGTCTTGGCGGCGAGCACGGTGTCCATCCGTTCTGTGAACTCACCGAGCGAGAGCATTCCCTGCCCTACCGCACGCTGCAGAAGTTCCCCGACGTGCTCGCGTTCGGCGTCCGACACCCGCAGATCCTTCGATTCCATGCGCGTCAGCTTAATGGGAGTCGCGGGTCGGCTCTCTCCCGTCACTCCAGTCCCTGCTCGATGACGTAGCGGGTGAGTTCGACCCGGTTGGCGAGTTGCAGTTTGCGCAGCGTCGCCTGCACATGATTCTCGACCGTGCGGTGGCTGAGGGTCAGCCGCGCGGCGATCTGCTTCGCAGACAGTCCTTTCGCGACCAATCGCAGTACTTCGGTCTCACGGCCGGTGAGAGTCGGGGAAGACCGGCGATCGACGACATCGTTCGACATGCGGCGATACTCACCGAGCACGAGTCCGGCCAATCCGGGAGTGAAGACCGCCTGCCCACGCGCGGTTGCGAGGACCGCGTCGACGAGTTCGTGCACCGACGCGCTCTTGACGAGGTAACCGGACGCCCCGGCCTTCACCGCACCGAGAACATCGGCGCGTTCGCACGAGGCGGACAGTACGAGCACTCGACTGTCGGGGGAGACATCGAGGACGGCACGGGTCGCCTCGGTGCCGGTGCCGTCGGGCATCGCCATGTCCATGAGCACGACGTCGGGGCGGACGACCGCGGCACGACGTGCGGCACTCGCGACCCCGTCGGCCTCGGCGACCACGGTGAATCCGGCGTCTTCGAGGTCACGACCGACCGCGTGACGCCAGATCGGGTGGTCGTCGACCACCATCACAGTGACTGTCGCCGGTTTCCGTGTGGTGTTCCCGTGTGCTTCCGCGTTGGTCTCGGTCACTCATTTCCCTTCGGCACCCGGATCTCCCATTCGGTTCCCTCTCCCGCGGTGCTGTCGAGCAGTGCGACCCCGCCGAGCCATTCCGCGCGGCCGACGATCGACTTGGACACCCCCATACGCCCCTGCCTGCGAGCTTCGTCGAGTCTGCCCGGTTCGATCCCGACACCGTCGTCGCGGATGCTGAGCACGATCTCGTCACCGAGATCCTCGACGAGGACGTACACGGCAGCGTCGGCACCGGCATGCAGTTCGGTGTTCGACAGTGCTGCGGAGACGAGCGCAGTGAGTTCTTCCGCGCGCGCTCGGGCGATCATGATCGGATCGGCAGGCGCCGACACGGTCGCGGCTGCACCGACAAAGGCACGCACCATCGCCGTGAGGTCGGTGTTCTCGCCACCGCGATCGACATCGGTGTTCTGCTCGGAGATCAACTGCCGCAGCGCGGCCTCCTGTTCGCGTGCCATCGCGGCGAGTTCCGCCGCGTCTCCGCCCAGCTCGAGACCCCGCCGCTGCACGAGCGCGAGCACCTGCAATACGCCGTCGTGTACCTGTCGGCCGAGTCGTTCGCGTTCCTCCATCGCTGCTGCTACGCGGACAGCCTCCTCGAGCTGCCGATGCGCACGGCGGGCGGTCGTCGTGGCGAAGCCCATCGCCACGCCACACGCGGCGAGCACCGGTGCCGTGGCGTCCCGCCACAGGTCGAGGTTGATCTGATCGCGTACGACCGCACTGACCACCGACATCAGGATCGCCGATCCGATACCGGCCGGAGGCCCGCCGAAGATCGCGGCCGACAGGACGGCATTGGCCACCCACAAGGTGGTCGGCATGGTCTGGTGGTTGCTGTACCAGTCGTGGTCGGCGACCAGCCTGGTGGCTGCCATCAGCGCCACGGCAACGATCTGGTCTACCGCAGCGACCGTGCGGCGCGACCGTCCCTCACGGGAGAGCAGCACCGCCGATACGAGCGACCACGCCACGAGCACCCCGGTGAAGAACCACGACAGGTTCGGCCGGGTGTAGTTCACGACCATCGCGAATTGGGAGCCCACCGCGTATACGACGGTTACCAGCCGGAAGACCTGAGCGGCCCGCCAGAGCGGTGCGTCCGCGTCGGGACCGGTCCGGGACGGCCTCATCTGTACTTTTCGTACCTTTCGTCACGCTGGGCATGGCGAGTGAATCCAACCACTCCGGGGGCGTGTACGGTGACCGCCCCATCCTGTGACCGTCCGCACAATGGTTTGATCTGAAGTCGTGCTGAGGTCGTACCGAGCTGTCGCCGCCACTCTCCGGAGTCGGTGGCCGCTCTACATGGTCTCGATGGGCGCCTCGAATCTCTTCGGTGCGCTGCTGGTGTTCGCCTTCGTCCGCTACGGGATCCCGATCTCCGAGACGGAGGCGATCGTGGCCGATCGCGTCCGCAACTTCGCGGTTTTCGCGGTGTACCTGGCCTTCGCCGGCATCGTGAGCCTGAGCGCCGCAGCGATCATGTTGCGTGCGGTCGTGCGGTGGCAGCTGCGCGGCGGGCCACCCACCCGCGCGGAGCAGATGGCGGCACTGCACGCCCCACTCCGGCAGGCGATCGTCCATCTCGGCCTGTGGTTGCTCGGGGGTGTGCTGTTCGTCTTCCTCACCGCCGAAGAGATGCCCTCGCTCGCGGTGGCGGTCTCGGTCACCGTCGCGATGGCCGCGACCAGCACGTTCGGCTTCACGTACATGCTCGGCGAACGCATCCTGCGTCCGGTCGCCGCACGCGCGCTGAGCGAAGGGAACTTCGACCGGACGATGGCTCCCGGTGTGGGCACGCGCCTGGCCATGACCTGGGGACTGGGCACTTTGATGCCGGTCGCCGGCATCGTGCTGCTGTGCGTGACCCAGCTCAGTGCGAACACCGATTTCGACGCCGATGCGCTCGCACTGTCCGTGCTCGCGCTGGCGGTGACGTCGATCGGATTGGCGCTGGTGTTGTCGCTGCTCACGTCTGCGCAGATCTCCGACCCGATCAAGCAGCTGCGCTGGGCGATCGAAAGGGTGCAGCGCGGCGCGTCGGGAGTGCAGGTCGAGGTGTTCGACGGCAGCGAGATCGGGCGCCTGCAGGTCGGCTTCAACCGGATGATGACCGAGTCCGACGAGCGCAGACGTCTGCGGGAGCTGTTCGGTCAGCATGTCGGCGAGGACGTCGCTCGCCGGGCCCTGCAGTACGGCACCGAACTCGGCGGCGAGACGCGGTACGTCGCGGTGTTGTTCGTCGACATGGTGGGGTCCACGGCGACGGCGGCCGAGCGACCGCCGAACGAGGTCGTCGAACTGCTGAACGAGTTCTTCCGTGTCGTCGTCGAAGTGGTGGATCGGCACAACGGTTTCGTCAACAAGTTCATGGGCGATGCCGCACTCGTGATTTTCGGCGCTCCTCTCGACCGCCCGGACGCCCCTACGGCGGCTCTCGCGGCCGCACGCGAACTGCGATTTGCTCTCGACGAGATCACCGATCTCGACGTCGGAATCGGCGTCTCCGCGGGCCTCGCGGTCGCCGGCAACATCGGCGCTGCGGAGCGGTTCGAATACACGGTCATCGGCGACCCGGTGAACGAGGCATCACGCCTGACCGAACTCGCAAAACTGCGTCCGAGCAGGGTTCTTGCTTCGTCGAGTGCCCTGTATTTCGCGGACGACGAGGAGCGTGGCCACTGGGAACTCGGCGACGAGGTGCAGCTGCGCGGGAGGCGACGGATGACGCATCTCGCGTGGCCGGTGCGCTATCCCGAAGCCTCCGGAGAATCGAACGAATCGGACTGATCGGACACATTCTCCGACGACCGACAGCCCTTTCGTCCGCACCGGCCTGCGGGTCCGCACATCGAGAGTCCCCTCTCCGCGCCTCTGCCGTCGGTTACGGTGAACAGCGTGGCGCAGCCGCACGACGATCCTCCATGCCCCGACGCCACGCCGCGCCGGGGCTCGTTCCGGTGGGTCAAGTGGGTGTCGGCAGTCGCGCTCGTCGCCCTGCTGACCGTCGAGGCGATCTATCTGTGGCCGACGATGAGCGATTCGTGGCGCGCGGTCTCCGAGATGAACTGGGGCTGGTTCGCCGCGTGTGTGCTGGCCCAGATGATCTCCCTCAGCGGGTTCGCCGGGGTGCAGCAACGCTTACTCCACGCGGGTGGGGTGCACGTCGGGCACTGGCGGTCGGCGTCGGTGATCTACGGCAGCACGGCCATGGCCGTCACCCTGCCGGCGGGGCCGGTCTTCTCCACCGCCTTCACCTACAAGCAGACACGCAAGTGGGGCGCGACCCCTGTGGTCGCCTCGTGGCAGCTCGCCGTCTCGGGGGTCATCGCAGCGGTGACGCTGGCGTCGGTGGGCATGATCGGCGCGTTCGCAGTCGGCAGCCGGATCAGTCCCGTCACCCTCGTGCTGTCGCTCGCCGGGGCCGTCGCGCTGATCTACGGACTCCGGTATGTCTCGAAGAATCCGTCGTCGATCGAATCGGCGGGGACATGGATTCTCAGGCGGATCAACCGGATCACGAGAAAGCCGAAGGACACCGGTTTCGACCTCTTCGAGCGCACCCTCGCCCAGCTCGAGGCCGTCGACCTCGCGCGTCGCGACGCGTTGGCCGCGGTCGCATGGTCGGCCGTGCACCGATCGGCCGACGTCGCCTGCCTCGGGCTCGCATGCTGGGCTGTGGGTGGCTCCCCTTCGGTGGCCGGCCTGTTCATCGCCTTCGCGGCAGCGAAGGCCGTCGGCAGCGTGCCGCTCGCACCGGGCGGCCTGGGCTTCGTGGACGGCACTCTGATCGCGACCCTCACCGCTGCCGGCTTGAGCGCCTCACAGTCGCTGGCTTCGGTCTTCGTGTACCGGATGGTGAGTTTCGCCTTCGTGGCACTGGCGGGCTGGAGCACGGTCGGCGCGATGTACCGGGGCAACGGCAGCGACGAGATCGATCCGATCGCCGAGCGGGCGGAGCACGAGCGCAGCGCCCTCGAGCGGCGTCGCCGTCCCGTCGAGAACCCAGACCCGGTGTGATACACACCACACTCTAGTTGCGCACGCAACTATTCGGTGGCAGGGTTGCAGGCAAGAAGTTGAAAGTTGAATCAATCGAGGAGTCATCATGACCACCGCCACAGCCACCTTCCCGGGCCTGACCACCGGCACCTGGGTCATCGACCCTGTCCACTCGAACGTGGGCTTCACCGTCCGCCACCTCGTGGTCAGCAAGGTCCGGGGCACCTTCGAGAACTTCTCGGGAGCCATCACCGTCGCCGAGGACGGCACCGCCTCGGTGAACGCCGAGATCCACGTCGATTCGATCAACACCAAGAACGCCGACCGCGACGCGCACGTCCGCTCGGCCGACTTCTTCGATGCCGAGCAGTTCCCCGTCGCCACCTTCGCCTCCACCGGCATCCGCGCCGACGGTGACGACTACGTCGTCACGGGCGACTTCACCCTGCACGGCGTCACCCGACCGGTCGAACTGAAGCTCGAGTACAACGGTGTCAACCCCGGCATGGGCCAAGGCCCGGTCGCGGGCTTCGAAGCCACCACCGTCATCAACCGCAAGGACTTCGGCATCAGCATCGAGATGCCGCTCGAAGGCGGCGGCGCCGTCGTCGGCGACAAGATCACGATCACCCTCGAAATCGAGGCCGGTCTGCAGGCCTGACCCCTCCCACACGGAACGCCTCTCCTACGGGGGAGGCGTTCCGTGCACTGTAGCCACGTTCCGTGCTCGGAGATACCCATCGGCGATCCGGCTCGCCTGACGCCGCCGGTACCCTGGACCCGTGAAGAAGTACACCCCGGCGTTGGTGCTCGACGTCGTTCTCGTCGTCGTATTCGCCGTTCTCGGTCGTTCCAGTCACAACGAAGTGCTCGACCTGGTGGGACTCGCAGGGACGGCATGGCCGTTCCTCGGTGGACTCACCGTCGGATGGTTCCTCACCGCGGGGCTCTACCGCGACAAGTTCGACGCCTTCGCGGCCGTTCCCACCGGCCTGCTGGTGTGGGTGAGCACGCTCGTGGCCGGAATGCTGCTGCGCGCCATCACCGGCCAAGGCACCGCTACCCCATTCATCATCGTGGCCACGATCTTCCTGGGCGTATTTCTCGTGGGATGGCGCCTCGTGGCCCGCGCAGTGCAGCGCCGCAAGGTGCACGTCGGCTCATCCCGCTGACCAGGCTTCTCGTATGACGTAGAGAGTCACACGAGCACCCGCGATGTGATCTCTCCTGATTGCGTCGCGCGTGCCGCCCACACAGTGTCACAGTGGAAAATATGTCCACGATCGAGCCGCCCACCCTGCCCGGCTCCCGATCCGACCATCGATTCTTCGGCCAACCCCTGCCCCTGGCCAATCTGTTCGGTGTCGAGATGTGGGAGCGATTCTCCTTCTACGGCATGCAGGGCATCCTGATCTATTACCTCTACTACTCGGTATCCGAGGGTGGACTGGGGATCAGTCAGGCTGCCGCAACCTCCATCGTCGGCGCTTACGGCGGCACGGTGTACCTGTCGACGATCCTCGGCGCGTGGATCGCCGACCGGTTGCTCGGCTCCGAACGCACCCTGTTCTACAGCGCTGTGCTCATCATGTTCGGCCACATCGCGCTCGCGGTCCTGCCCGGATTCGCCGGCGTCGGCGTAGGCTTGGTCCTCATCGCAGTCGGTAGCGGTGGCCTCAAGGCCACAGCAACATCGATCGTCGGCGATCTCTACGACGAACACGACACCCGCCGCGACGCAGGTTTCTCCATCTTCTACATGGGAGTGAACATCGGTGCGCTCGTCGGACCGCTGCTCACCGGCTTCCTGCAGTCGCGCTACGGCTTCCACTGGGGCTTCGCCCTCGCCGCGGTGGGCATGTTCCTCGGCCTGCTGCAGTACACCATCTATCGCAAGCATCTGGGCGAGATCGGCAAGGTGCCGCCGCACCCACTGCCCGCGCATGCACGCCCGCGCGTGGCCGCAGTCGGTGTGGCAGCGATCGTTCTCATCGCGGTCTTCGCGCTCACCGGACTCATCACGACCGGCAACCTGTCCGACATCGTCGTCATCCTCACGATCGTCGCGACCGTCACCTACTTCGTCATCATGTTGTCGAGCAAGCACATCACGTCGATCGAGCGCAGCCGGGTGCTCTCGTTCATCCCGATGTTCATCGCAAGTGCCGTGTTCTGGTCACTTTTCCAGCAGCAGTTCACGATGGTCGCCGTGTACGCCGATACTCGTCTGAATCGAGATCTGTTCGGGTGGGAGTTCCCGCCGTCGTGGGTGCAGTCGATCAATCCGGTCTTCATCATCCTGTTCGCAGGTGTCTTCGCTACTGCCTGGACCAAGCTCGGGGATCGCCAGCCGTCCTCGCCCGTGAAGTTCGCAGCGGGCACGATCATCATGGGCATCGCCTTCCTGTGCTTCATCCCGATGTCCGGCGGCGGCGCCAACAGCGCCCCGCTGCTCGGGCTGGTCGGCATCCTCCTGCTGTTCACCTTCGCCGAATTGTTCCTCTCCCCTGTCGGATTGTCGTTGTCGACGAAGCTGGCACCGAAGAACTTCCACACGCAGATGGTCGCGTTGTTCTACCTGTCGGTCGCCTGCGGCACTGCCATGGCCGGTACTCTCGCCGGGTTCTACGACGAGAACAACGAAGTGCCGTACTACCTGTGGATCGGCGGAGCCTCCATCGCGGTGGGCGTCGTGCTCGCGCTGTTCGCTCCGCGTATCAAGACGCTCATGCACGGCGTGCAGTGACCGGCGAGATTCAGCGGAGCGCGAGCCACAACGCCAGTCCGAACCCTGCGAACGCGATCGTCACCCGCAACAGGTCCGGCGGTATCCGCCGGACCAGGGGCGGGCCGCACCACCCGCCGGCGAATGCTCCGAGCGCCATCGCGGCCGCCGCGACCCAGTGCACGGGGCCGAAGATCGCGAAGCCGATCGCGGCGACCAGGTTCGCGACGCCGAGCAGGTAGCTCTTGAGGATGCTCGCGCGCCAGATCTGCTCGGAGGTGCAGATCAGCACGAGGGCGAGGAAGACCACGCCGGCTCCGGCACCGAAATAGCCCCCGTAGACCGCGACGACGAACACCGACACCGCGAACACCTTCGGAAGGTCGCGGCCGCCCGCCGACCTGCGGATGCGCGGCTGGAGCAACAGGGCCAGCGCAGCCAGCGCAACGAGCCCGGGCACGACCGCCTCGAACGAACCCGGTGGGGCGACGAGCAGGACGACCGCCCCGGTCGCTCCGCCGAGTGCGGCATAGAGCGTCCACCACCACACCCGGGGGCCGGTATCCACGACCTCCCGCGCCGAGTTGGTCAGTGCGCCGGCACCTACACCCACCATTGCGACGGTGTTGGTGACGTTCGCAGCGACCGGCGAGAGACCGGCAGCGAGCAGCGCCGGATAGGAGACGAGGGACGCGAGCCCGGTGACGAACCCGACAACACCTGCGAAAAATCCGGCGACCACCAGGAGCGTCACGTCGAGGACCGTCACGGTCGCCCAACGTACCGTGTGGGATAGGTCAGTCGCCGACCAACGGTTCGCCGAGCTTGCGCAGGAAGGTATCGGCCATCTTGATCGCCCGGTCGCCGCCGTCCGCATCGGCGACGAACACCGCGAAGGCAAGATCGCCGGTGTAACCGAAGAACCACCGATCGTCGCCACTACCCGCAGCGATACCTGCGAGGCCGGCATGTCCGCGGAGGAAGGAAGCAGGACCGTTCTGGACGTTGTCGATCATCATGCCGCGCAGAGCATCGATCACCGGGCCCGGCAACTGTTCCGGAGCGTCGTGGACGGTCGCTTCCTGTCCCTGCACGATCATCGGCGCAGCGGCGCTGCCCCGTGCGACCGATGCCGCCAGCACCGCGGCACCGAGGGGACTGACGAGATCTTCGTCCGAATCCGAGCCGGCGAACTGGACCACACCGGATCGGGTGTTGCCGATCTGTGCCGTCTCGAAGTCGAATCCGGGCACCTCGTAGTTCGCGCCGAGCCCGAGACTACGGGCGGTCTCGCCGATATCCTCCGAGCTCACGTCCTTGGGATCGACACCGCGCTGGAGTGCGGCCGCCAGCCGAACCGGGTCGAGAACCCCCCCGGCAGGGTAGAGGCCGTGGGTGAGGACGGGACCGAGTTCCATCGCCCAGTTGTTGACGTCGGCGCCGAGGATCCCGCCGGTCGACGGCTGGATGGCGACCAGCGCGGCCGGAGTGCCCGCCGTGACGACCGCTTCCTTCGCGGCGAGTTGCACCTGTGAATCGAAGGTGGAGTGAAGATCGGGCGGGGGCGGACCCTGGAAACCGGCCACCTGGATCGGATCGCTCTCGGGGTCTTCGAGCGTGACCGCCCAGCCCGCCGTGCGGTCGCGCTCGAGCTGCCAGGCCGAACGCAGCGAATCGAGCAGAGGCGTGGAGATCCGACGGTCGGCGCTGATCAGGGTCGGTGTCGTCAGAACCTCGACCCCGGGGATCGACGCGATAGCGTCCGCGAGGAACTGATAGTCCTCGTCACGGAGCTTGACGGCGGTGACCCGGTTGCCGGGGTCGTCCTGCATCCGTTCCTGCATCAGTTGCGCGGTGATGACGGGCGCGACAGGCGCGAGCACCGCAGCGAGGCGATTGGTGGTGTCGACGGGATCGGGCATCGCCGCAGGGTCGAGCACCACGGCGTTGATGGTCTGTTCCTCCATGAGCAGACGCCCGGTGCGGTCGAAGATCTTGGGGGGTGCGGCATCGGTGCGCACGTGATGGACTGTGCGTCCACCGGACAGGTCGGGCACGACGACCTCCGGATCCCAGGACACGCGCCAGCCGACTGCGAGCTTCCGCACCGCACCGTTGACCTGATACGACCAGTCCTTGCCCTCACCGAAGTTCCATGCTGCGGAGAGGGTGAAATACCCCGATTCCTCGTTGAGTTCGACGAGCTGAGTGAGCTCGTAGTCGACGGTGCCCTCGGACAGACCGTCGTACATCTGAGCGATGGTTCCCTCGGCCGCGTTCGGGTAGGAGGTCAGCGCCGCCGCCGCAGCGGCGTCGCGATCGTCCAGGGCGGCGACGAAGTCGTCGACGAGGCGTTGTGCCTCACTGCGAGAATCCGCGAAGACGACCGTCGTCAGAGTCACGACAGCCACGACGAGGACGACAGCGAGCGCGCCGATGCGCCACCACTTCCCCCGCCACTCACGAAATCTCATATGCAAGAACCTTCACTTCAGCCACACGAGATACCAGCACACGTTGCACACGAACAGATCACGATTGGTCCACTGCCTTACCCCCTCAGCCATCGGCCCGCTGCCTCCACTGCGGGAGCCGAGCCGTCCGCCCCTGCCACGAACACCGCGAAGGCAAGATTATCCTGTGAACCGATAAACCATCCGTGTGCCCCGACGTTGTCACCGTACTCCGCCGTCCCTGTCTTCCCGACGAGATCGGGGATGTCACGCAACGTACCGGCTGTACCCTCGATCACCGTCTCGCGCATCATCTCTCGTACTGCGGCAAGGACATTCTCCGGGATCGGTTCGACGTCTCGGTCCGCTGTGGCGGGCTGCCCCTCGACGAGCATGGGAGCAGGCGTCCGGCCGTTCGCGACAGACGCGGCGACCAGTGCCATACCGAACGGGGACGCCGTCACCTGCCCCTGCCCGATGGCTGCTTCCACGCGGGCCGCGTCGGTGTCGGCGACCGGCACGCTGCCGGTGACCGTGACGAGACCGGGCGTTACGTAGTCGATGCCGAGCCCGAACTTCTCGGCCGTTGCACGCAACGCATCCGGGGGAAGATCGAGGGCGAGCCGGCCCATCGTCGTATTGCACGAGAATGCGAACGCGGTGTGCAGAGGCACCTGCCCAAGATCGAAACTCTCGTCGTTGGGGATCGTGCGCGAACCGATGGAGGCGACGCCCGGACAGGGCAGTACGGTGTCGGGTTCGGCGAGCCCGGCCTGCAGTGCCGCGGACGTCGTCACGACCTTGAATGTCGAACCCGGCGGATACAGGCCGGTGGCCGCCACCGGTCCTTCGGCATCGGCCGCCGCATTCTGGGCCATCGTGCGGATCGCACCGGTCGCAGGTTCGATCCCGACGATCACCGCCGGCGTATCGATCGCGGCGAGCGCGTCTTCGGCTCGTCGTTGCAGGTCGAGGTCGATCGTGCTGGTCAGGTCGGGAGCCTCCGGGCCTGATTCGCCGGCGACCTGTGCGGTCGTCCCGTCGGACGCGACCTGCCGTACCACCCAGCCGGCCGAGGCGTCCTGCCCCTCCTGCCAGAGCTCGGCGAGACCGGCCCACACGGGTGAGGCGAGGGCACGATCGACGGTGAGCAATCGAGCCTGCGGTGAGAGCGTCACGCCGGGCAGCGCGGTGAGCTGCTCCCGGATGGGGGCGAGGTCATCCTCCCGCAGAGTGATCACCCCTGCGGCGCCGCCGTCGGCCCCTGCGACCTGCGTGGCGAGGCTCTCGGCCGTGATGGTCGGGACGACAGTCGCCAGCAGAGGCGCGACCGCGGCGGGATCGGCGGTGGTATCGACGTTCACGACGGTGACGGCCTGCTCGCCCATCAGCGGCCGCCCGGCCCGGTCGAAGATCGTCGGCGGGGCGCCGGCCGTCGTCAGGTACTGCAGCGATGCCCCACCTGCAAGTTCCGGGGCGAGCACCGCCGGATCCCACCGCACCCGCCAGGCGTCGGCTGCCGGGTCTTCCGCGGCGCTACCGGCGGTCCGGTACGACCAATCCCGGCCCTCCCCGAAGTTCCAGGAAACGTCGAGGTCGAACGTGTCGCCGTCACCCGTTCCCGCGACGGTCACGGTGGGATCGCTGTTGCCGAGCCCTTCGAAGAGAGCGTCGATGGCTGCTTCCGCCCCCGCCGGATCGGTGGTCAGTGCCGCTGCCGCGGGTACGTCGCCGGCGTCGAGAGCGGCGGCGAAGTCCTCCGCGACCGTCTCCGGCTGATCGGGACCGATCGCGCACGCGGGCAGCGACAACACCGTCGCTGCCGCGACGCCGAGGCTCAGCAGTCGGATACGCACGATCCCGATCATGCCTGCTCTTTCCATCCCGTGCCTGTTACCGCAGGTAGGCGGCGGGGTGAAATATTCCGTTGCGTCCGGGACGGATCGGATCCATCATCGTGTTCGGATCAGGTACCCGTCGATCGGAGAAATTCGTTGCTCCTGTGAGTCCCGTCCCGCGCACTCGCGCCGCCGACCCTCACCTTTCGGGAGCCACCATGTCTTCGTCCGGTATCAACTTGTCCGCACTCTCCTACGTCCACCCCGACGGCACCCGCGCCCTGCAGGGCATCGATGCCGTCATCCCGGCCGGGCGCACGGGGCTGGTGGGGCGCAACGGGAGCGGTAAGAGCACTCTGCTGCGCCTGATCGCGGGTGAACTCCGCCCCACCTCCGGTTCGGTGGCCGTACGCGGACGACTCGCCTGTCTACCCCAGGACGTCACCCTCGACCCCACGGTGCCGGTCGACCGCGTTCTCGGGATCTACGAGGTTCGTAAATCGCTGCACCGCATCGAATCCGGAACATTCTCCGATCGGGATTTCGAGATCGTCGGTGACCGCTGGGACATCGAGGACCGCGCCCTCGCACTCGTGCACCGTGTCGGTCTCGACCGGATACTGCACGAGCCTGCCGACTTCGATCGCACCGTCGGGCAACTCTCCGGGGGCGAGACCGTACTGCTCGCCTTCACCGCACGGTTGCTCGACGAACCCGACGTGCTGCTGCTCGACGAACCGACCAACAACCTCGACGCCGACGGCCGCGCGCGCCTGCAGGACGCGCTCGAGCGGTTCACCGGCACGGTGGTCGTCGCTACTCACGACCGCGAACTTCTCGAGGGGGCGGATTCGATCGCCGAACTGCGCGAGGGCTCGTTGCGTCTGTTCGGCGGTGCATTCGACGAGTACGAGAGGATCGTCGCGCAAGAACAGCAGGCCGCGCAGGCTGCTGTACGGGAGGCCCGCAACGACGTGCGGCGACAGGCACGCGAACTCACGACCGCGCAGGTCGCACTCGCCCGGCGACAGCGATACGGGCAGAAGATGTACGAGCAGAAACGCGAGCCCAAGATCGTGATGGGCGCACGCAAGCGGCAGGCGCAGGACTCGGCCGGACGCTATCGCCGCGAGCACGAACAAGATCTTGCCGCGGCGCGGGAGAATCTCGATCGTGCGCAGGATCTGGTGCGCGACGACCTGGAGATCCGCATCGATCTGCCAGGAAGCACCGTCCCACCCGGCCGGCGGGTGGCGGACACACCGGTCGAGATCGTCGGGCCGGAACGGATCGCACTGCGCGGACCGAACGGATCGGGGAAGACGACCCTGCTCCACGACATCGCCGAGGCCGGCCCCCTCGTCCCCTTCGCGCTGCTTCCGCAGCGTCTCGACATCTTCGACGACGATCGCTCGGTCGCGGAGAATGCCGAGGATCGCGCGCCACACCTGACCTCGCAGCAGGTACGTGCGCGGTTGGCTCGCTTCCTGTTCCGCGGCCACCGAGCCGAGGTACCCGTGGGTGCGTTGTCCGGCGGTGAGCGACTGCGCGCTGCCCTCGCGATCGTCCTGGCGGCCGATCCTCCTCCGCAACTACTGCTGCTCGACGAACCGACGAACAACCTGGATCTGGCCGGCCTCGCACACCTGACGCAGGCGCTGCGGGGATACGGTGGGGCGCTCGTCGTGGTTTCGCACGACAAGCGTTTCCTGCAGGAAGTGGGGGTGCGTCGGTCCATCGCGCTGCGGTGATCAACCGAGCGGACATACTGCAGGGATGAACCACGCGACGAATCCCGCCGACGGTACCCGGATCCGGTTCACCACGGCAGGCAGCGAGGATCGACCGTGCGTCCTGCTCGTTCACGGCAGCGCACTGTCGTCGGCGGTGTGGCGTGGATTCGGGTACGTCAAGACCCTGAGCAGGGACTTCCACCTCGTCATGCCCGACCTGCGCGGCCACGGCCGCAGCGACACTCCCCACGGCGAGGACGCATACGCCATGGACGCGATCGTCGGAGACCTGCTCGCCGTCCTCGATGCGGTGAAGGTGCACCGAGCGCACTACGTGGGGTATTCGTTCGGTGCCCGTGCCGGTCTTGCACTCGCCGTCACCGCCCCCGAGCGACTGTCGAGCCTGTCACTGCTCGGGGGCAGTGCCCGGCCCCAGCGCGGAGCGATGGACGCGATGTTCTTCCCGGACTCCGCCGACGTGCTCGAACGCGAGGGCATGGACGGCTTCGTCCGGGCATGGGAGAAGCAGCGTCGCAGCCCGGTCGATCAGGCGACACGCTCGGCTTTCCTGGAGAACGACGCGCGCGCTCTGGCCGCCTACTTCCGTCGCTCGGACCGGGAACCGGGCATCGACGACGAGACGCTCGAGAGCCTCGCCCTGCCCGTGCTCGCCGTCGCCGGATCCGAGGACCACCTCCGCGTGGAGGACACTCGCGCGTTGTCACGCACCGTGTCCGGTGCGCGACTCGCGATTCTGCGCGGGGTGGACCACGCCGAGACGGTGGCGGCCGCACTTCCTGCGGTCGAGACCTTTCTCGCCGCACGCGCCCGCCGGAGTTGACGGGCGCGCTCCACTGCTCACACCGGAACGACGACCTGCTCGCGCGGTCCCAGCGCCGCATTCGGCTGAGAGTGCGGATATGTTCGACGCGACGCCACCGCGTCCTGTTCCTCATCGACGCGCGTGATCGCCTGCGGCCTTCCGGCAGCGGATACTTCCGCCAGCAGGGCCGACACCGACCGCTTCATGACTTCGACCGCTTCGGGCACGGACAGTCGCAGCACATCCCGCAGCGACACCCACATCGGCCACGTCGTCGAGACTCCCAGCAGATTCTCGATGTGCGTCCGGACGGTGTCGTCGACACCTTCGAACTGGTCGGAGAACAATGCCCTGATCTCGTATCGCGCCCGATCGAGATAGCGCAGGCGATTGCGCTGCAATTCGCGCGAGAACGGTGCGCGGATCTCGGACGAACGCGCGAACGGCGCGATGAACTCGAGCAATTCCGCCCGCTGGCGGCAGTAGGCATCGATCCGTTCGGCAAGCGGCAGCGACGGATCGACCGGTTCGTAGGCGTCGTCCTGCCGTCGCATCAATTCGGCGCCGGTGGCGGCGAACAGTGTTTCCAGATCTCCGAAATGCCCCCACAACGACCGGAGCGACACTCCGGCGCGCGAAGCGATCTGCGCCCCTGTGGGTTTGAGTTCCCCCGCCCGGATGAGCGCGATATGGGCCTCTATGACGGCCTGACGAGTGCGCTCTGCACGAGCGCTCCGGCCGTCCGTCGTTGCCGTTGTCGACGACTGTTCGCCGCCCCTTCGTTCCGCGTACATCGCTCCCCCGATTTCCGCTCGATTCCCCTATGGAACCGGTCACTCCCCTCGTCGGTGACCGGCATAACTTTTCTCATGGCGAAGAATAGTCGACACACCGGACGAATTGTCATCCCCGTCCGACAGTTGTCCCATTTGCGCATTTCGAAGGGCTGGATGCAGGGCGTTTACTGTGCGAGCAAGCCCTTCGCGATATGTGTTACCTGAATTTCGTTACTCCCTGCATAGATCATCAACGATTTCGCGTCGCGTGCGAGTTGTTCCACGCGATATTCCGCCATGTATCCGTTTCCGCCGAACAACTGCACAGCTTCCATCGCCACCTCGGTCGCGGCCCTCGACGAGTACAGCTTCATCGCGGAGGCCTCGGAGAGGCTCACCGGCTTCCCCGCCTCTGCCCGCTCGATCGCGCTGAAGACCATGTTGCGCACGTTCACCCGGGCGATCTCCATCTCGGCGAGCTTGAGCTGGATCAACTGGAATTGTGCGATCTCCTTACCCCACAACTTCCGCGACTTCGCGTACTCGGTGCACAGCGTCAGGCACTGCTCGATGATGCCGAGTGAGAGATAGGCAATGCCGATTCGCTCTGCCGCGAACGATTCCCGGGCGCTGTCCTTGCCGTCGCCGCGGCCGCCGTCCTCGGTCTCGCCGAGCAACCGGTCGGGGGTCAGGCGCACGTTGTCGAAGAACAGCTCACCCGTGGGCGACGAGTTCATGCCCATCTTCTTGAACGGCGGGCTCTGCGTGAGCCCCTCCATGCCCTTGTCCAGGACGAACGCGAGCACCTTGCGGTCGCGGCGATCCACGGCGGTATCGCCCTCGTCGAGTTTCGCGTACACGATGATCACGTCGGCGTACGGACCGTTGGTGATGAACGTCTTCTGGCCGTTGAGGATGTAGTCCTCCCCGTCGCGGCGCACGGTGGTCTTCATCCCGCCGAAGGCGTCCGACCCCGAATCGGGCTCGGTGATGGCCCATGCTCCGACCTTCTCGAAGGTCACCAGTTCCGGCAACCAGCGCTTCTTCTGCGCGAGCGTCCCGCGGCTGCGGATCGTGCCCGCGGTCAGTCCCAGGCTCACTCCCAGGGACGCGATGAGGCCGAGGCTCACCCCCGCGATCTCGATGTTGAGCAGAGCCCCCATTCCCGGCGACCCGCCCGTTCCGCCGGCCGATCCCGAACTCTTTTCTCCGCGTTCTTCTTTCGCGAGGGCACGTTCGAGCGACTCGCGGGCCATCTCGTCGATGCCGAACGTCGCATACAACTTCCGGATGATGTCGTACGGCGGCAACTCTCCCGACTCGAGACTGTCGACGTGCGGACGGATTTCCTTCTCGATGAATCCGCGTAGAGCGTCGCGGAACATGAGGTCTGTGTCGGACCACTCGTACATGCAGCGAACATAGAACAGGTGGCGTTTCCTGCCCAGGCTTTCGTCTCATTCGGCACTCGGAAAACGCTCCGCATACCGGGTGCCGGTATTAGCCTTCGCCGCAGAGCACTCCGTCGGCGAGAGGGACATCGGAGATGGCCGAAACGAGCGGCTTCGCGGACACGAACATCCTTGCCCTGCACATGGGCGACGGTCTGATCGCCGACCGGGCGTCCGCGTGGTTCTTCGTCATCGCCGTGATCGGAGTCGGCATCGCCGCCTGGTACGCGCGCAGCGACCTGAACAAGCAGGCTGTACCCACCGCGGCGGCCGTCTGCGCCCTGGTCTTCGCCTTGCAGGTGGTCGATGTGCCGGTACTGCCGGATGTCAGCGGACACGTCGTCGGCGGTGCACTGGCTGCGATCGTGCTCGGCCCGTTCGTGGGTGCCGTGGCATTGACCATCGTCCTCGTGGTGCAGGCTTTCGTCTTCGCGGACGGAGGCCTGTCCGCAGTGGGCGCGAACGTCACCAACATGGTGCTCGTCGCCGTCGCGGCCGGCTTCCTCGCCGCGACGGCGCTGCGCGCATTGTGCGAGCACCGCGGGATGCGCCCCTTCGCCTCCCTCGGCCTGGCCTCCTTCGTCGGCGGATTCGTCTCGGTCCTCGCGGCCGTGACGGGATTCGTCGTCGAGTTCGCGCTCGGCGGCACCTCCACGGTGCCGATGTCGAACATCGGGTTCCTCTACGCGACACACATCCCGATCGGGGTGGTCGAAGGGCTGGTGACGGTCGCCGTCGTACTCGCCGTCGCACGGGTGTCCCCGGAGTCCGTCTATCTCACGCGACTCCCGCCCAACCCACTCGACGCGGATACCTCCCCTGCTCCGCCCCCGCGCCCACGTGCTCGCGGGACGCTGTTCGTGGGGCTGGCGGTTGCCTCACTGGCCATCGCAGGGCTCCTCGGTCCTCTCGCCGTGGACACTCCCGGTGCTCTCGAGGTCGCCACCGCACGGGGGTGCGAGATCGACGTGCAGTCCGCCGACGAGCTCACGGGTGAATGCATGGCGCGGGGCGTCGAGGAACATCGACTCGCGGACAGTGCGCTCGCGGATTACACGATCGCCGGACGTCCCGGCTCGACGGGCGTGGCCGCAGCACTGGGCGCGCTCGGCACCTTCGTCCTCGCGAGCGTGGGCTTCCGCGCACTCGTGCCCCGGCCGGCGACCACCGTCGGCACGGCGAAGACCGCGCCGCGGCGTATGCCCACCGCCTGAGCACACCGGTCAGTGCGGAAGGTGCGCCTCGATGATCGCCGCGGCCATCTCCCGGCCGAGCGTGATGGACTCGACGGAATGCTCGAACTTGCTGCCGGCGAGCGCGCCGTCGTAGATCAGTTGCACCCGCCGGGCCACACTGTCCGGTTCGGTCGCGCCGGCGAGGTCGAGCAGTTCGACGAGTGTCGAAAGCAACCATCGCCGGTGCGCGACCACCGGCTCGATCGGTTCCCGTGGGAATTCGGTCGCGGCATTCGCGTACTGGCACCCCCGGAAGTTCTTCTTCGGCGCCGACTGCATAGCGAGATCGAAGAAGGCGAGGATCTTCGCGACCGGTTCGTCCAGCGTTTCGACGGCTGCGTGCCACCGCTGCCGATCGTGCTTGTCGAGTTCGTCGAGATACGCGAGTACCAGTGCGTCCTTCGATCCGTACGACGAGTACAGGCTCGCGCGGGCCACCCCGGCCTCCGCGAGGATGCGGTCGATTCCCACAGCGCGAATGCCGTGTTCGGCGAAGAGCGCGCTCGCGGTGTCGAGCAGACGACGGGCGGGTGCAGGCTTCGCCGCGTTCTTCGAGGGCTCGGGGTTCTTCGGAGACTCGGGAATGCCTGCTGCTGAGGTCTCGGCGAGCGTACGCACGGACCCCAGGGTAACCGAGATCCCGGATAGACAGACCGGTCTATTCACATGTACGGTGACGACCGTGACACGCAGCCTTCTGACTCGCCGCCTGCACGTGGATCTCGTGCGGGTCGCGACTGCTGCGTGTCGTCGTTCCCACCGCTGACCGGCCCCTGTCTGCGCGCCGCCTGTCATGGCTGCGCCGTCGCCGACGCGAAACGGCGCCCGCCGCGCCCAGGCCGGTCACAGTTTCCGATCCACATTCCCCGGAAGGTGACCCCATGTCGCTGTATCTCTACGAACTCGTCCCCAACGAAGGCCAGGCCGAGGCCGCGATCAAGGCTTTCGACGAAGCCGTCGTCGCCGCCGGCGGCGAACTCATCGAATCGCAGGTCACCACCGGCGGCAAGCGTGTATTCGCGATCGCCGAGTTCGACGCGTGCCGCCCGGCCCAGCTCGAGTCCACCACCCTGGATGTCGCAGAGATCGTGGGTCCGAACGAGGTTCGCCTCGTCGGCGCCGATCTCGCGCAGATCAAGGCCACCCGGCCCGAGGCCGGCTATCTCGTCGAGTGGGACATCCCGGACACCATCGACATGGACACCTATCTCGCCCGCAAGAAGGCCAATTCGCCGAAGTACGCCGACGTCCCCGAGGTGAGCTTCCTGCGCACCTACGTCCGCGAGGACATGGACAAGTGCCTGTGCTTCTACAACGCCCCCGACGAGGCCGCGGTCGTCCGCGCTCGCGAGGTCGTCAGCACGCCCATCGACCGGCTCCACTCCCTCGAAGGATAGATAGATGACCGCGGCCATCGAACGAACCTACGAGCAGCGCGCTGCGATCGCGGCTTTCGTGCGCGACCGCGCCGCTGCCCTCGATCGGGGTGAGACCGACATCCGCATCGACCTCGCGCACATCGGCGAGGCGGGCCTGCTCCGCAAAGGCCTCAGCGGAGAGTGTCTCGACGAGATGGTCGCGGTCGTCGACGAGGTCGCCGCAGAGTCGCTGACGGTCGGATTCTCGCTGTGGGCGCAGCGTATGGCGCTCGAATACATAGATCGCGCACCGCAATTCCTGCGCGACCTCTATCGCGACGATCTGGCTTCGGGGCGCACGATCGGCGTGACGGCGATGGCCGCCGCCCTCAAGCACCTCGCCGGCCTCGGCGAGCTTCCACTGCTTGCAGAGCGCACCGACGACGGCATCACGGTGACCGGACCGATCCACTGGGCGTCCAACGTCTTTCCCGACTCCCTCATCGTCTTCCCTGCGCGCACGGCCGACGGGGAACGCCTCGTCGCCGTGGTGCGTGCCGATGCCGAGGGCATCACGATCGCGAACCCGCCGGAACTGCTCGCGCTGGGCGCCACGTCGTCGACTTCGCTGAGATTCGACGGAGTACGAATTCCGCAGTCGCACATCCTGACCGAGAACCTCGCCGGATTCTGCGGCATGATTCGCCCGACGTTCATGCTCCTGCAGACCTCCTTCTGCTCGGGCATCACGCGAGCGTCGCTCTCCGAAGCGTCGACGCGCCTGGACGGTCTCGGTGCACAGTTCTCGAGCGAGTTCGAAGACGTGTCGGCACAGTACGACTCCCTGCGTGAGCGCCTCTACCGCTTCGCGGCCGACCCATCTGTCGTCCCGCCGGCGGAGTTCATCCGCCTGCGACTCGACGGTTCGGTCGTCGCGGTCGCTGCGACCCGCCTCGAGGCCACACTGCGCGGGGGCGCCGGCTACGCGTCGGCGAGCGCCACCAACCGCAGGTTCCGCGAAGCGGCCTTCCTGCCCATTCAGTCGCCGTCGGAAGGACAGCTTCGGTGGGAACTGTCGCAGTACGAATAACCAACGGATACAAGAGCTTCACCGGACGCAAGGCGCCCGTCCTGCAGGGCGTGGACCTCGACATCGCGACCGGCGAGTTCCTCGTGGTCCTCGGCAGCAGTGGTAGCGGCAAGTCGACGCTGCTCCGGATCGTCGCAGGCCTCGATCATCTCGACCGGGGCTCCGTCGATTGGCCCGACACCGAGGGCGACAACCGTCCGCACACCGGAATGGTCTTCCAGCAACCGTTCCTGATGCCGTGGCTGACGGTTCGCCAGAACATAGCCTTCGGTGGACGTTTCGCAGCGCATCGGGAGCGGTTCGACAGCGCCTACGCCGACTCGCTCCTCGAGCGATTCGGACTCTCCGCGCTCGCCGGCTACTACCCCGACCAGTTGTCCGGAGGGCAGGCGCAGCGCATCGCGGTGATCCGCGCGGTGGCGGTGCGTCCGCGGCTGCTGCTGCTCGACGAGCCGTTCAGCGCTCTCGACCCGGCCACCCGTTCCGACCTGCGTGCGTGGCTCGGGGAACTCGCGCGCGATCTCGGGTTCACGACGGTCCTCGTCACGCACGACATCGACGAAGCCCTCGAGCTGGCCGACCGCATCGCGTTGTTCGGGCACAACGGTGTCGTTCGGCACGAGTGGTCTCTCGGCGACACGTCGGTGGTCGAGCGCGACACCCTGCGCACGGAGATCCTGGCGCACTACCGCGACTCCTCCTTGTCCGCGACATGACCGAACCGGGTCTGTTCGGCCGCCGTACCTTGATGCGCGGCGCACTGGGTCTCGCGGCTGCGGGCGGTGTCGCCGGAGTGGTCGATCTCGCGCGTACCGCCACCGCCGATCGCACCAATCGGACGGGACGGTTGCGCATCGGTTATCTGCCCATCACCGACGCCGCGCCGTTGCTCGTCGCGCACGGATCGGGTCTGTACCCGTCCGGTGTGGTCGATCCGGCCGAGCCGGTGCTCTTCCGTAGCTGGGCGTCGCTCGCCGAGGCCTTCGTCAGCCGCCGCGTCGACGTCGTGCATCTGCTCATGCCCATGGCCGTCCAGTTGCGTTACAGCCTGGGCAGTTCCGTGCGCATCCTCGGCTGGAACCACACCAACGGTTCGGCGTTGACGGTCGCACCGCACATCACCGACCTCGACGACCTCGCCGGGCAGCAGGTGGCGATCCCGTTCTGGTGGTCGATCCACAACATCGCGCTGCAGCAACTGCTGCGTGCCCGCGGGCTGACACCGGTCGTGCGGGAGGCGCCGTCGAAGTCCGCCCGCACGGTCGGGCTCGTCGTGATGGGGCCGTCCGACATGATTCCGGCCCTGGCAAACGGTTCGATCGCCGGTTTCACGGTGGCCGATCCGTTCAATGCCGCTGCGGAAGTCCGCGGGGTCGGGCGGATCCACCGGTTCCTCGGCGACGTCTGGCGCGACCATGCGTGCTGTGCACTGCTCGTTCACGAGGAACTGATCGCACGCGATCCGGTGGCCGTGCAGGCTCTCACCGACTCGGTTGTCGCCGCCCAACTGCAGATCGGCGCCGACCGCCAGGCTGCCGCCGGGTTGCTGTCCTCCGGCTATCTGCCGCAGCCGCTGCCCGCCATCACGAAAGCACTCACCTATCCGGGCCGCGAGGCCGGAACGGTGCACCCGCAGTGGCAACCTCAGCGCATCGGTTATCAGCCGTTTCCGTTCCCGAGTTTCACCGCGGCACTGATCGAGGCGATGCACGACACCGTCGTCGACGGCGACACGCGATTTCTGTCGCGCCTCGATCCGGCGACCGTGCACGACGATCTCGTCGACGACCGGTTCGTCCGCACGTCCCTCACTCGTGTCGACGGCACCGACGCCTTCGGCCTGCCCACCGATCTCACCCGCACAGAGGAGGTCGATCCCTCGTGAGCGCCCCGACCAGCACGGCTCCCGCTCCGGCCCGCACCGGCGTGCGCCTGCCGTTCGTCCCTCAGGCCGTCGCCATCGTCATCGCCGTCGCCTTGTGGTGGCTCGTCACGACCGTGCTCGTCGCTCCGGATTCGCTCGTGCGGGATTTCGCCCCGCAGTACGTCTTCCCGGCGATCGTCGACCTGTTCGCGCGCGGCGTGCTGCTACCCGACACCCTTGCGAGCCTGTGGCGGTTGCTGGTGGGGTTGTTGATCGCCGCGACTCTCGGCATCCCGCTCGGGTTGCTGATCGGCCTCAACCCGCTTGTCGAACGCGCGACGATGCCCGTCATGCAGTTCCTGCGGATGATCTCGCCCCTTTCCTGGGCTCCGATCGCAGTGGCACTGTTCGGCATCGGACACCAGCCGGTGTTCTTCCTGATCGCCGCGGCGGCGATATGGCCGATCGTCATCAACACCGCTGCCGGTGTGCACGGCATCGACCAGGGTTACCTGATGGTGGCACGCTCCTTCGGCGCGACCCGCCTGGAAATACTCACCACCGTCGTGCTGCCGGCAATCCGTGCGCAGGTGCAGACGGGTCTGCGGGTCGGTCTCGGTATCGCGTGGGTCGTGCTCGTCCCCGCCGAGATGCTGGGTGTGCGTTCCGGTCTCGGCTATCAGATCCTCAACGCCCGCGATCAGCTCTCCTACGACCAGGTGATGGCTGTCATCGTCGTGATCGGCTTCCTCGGTTTCTGGCTCGACTGGGCGGCTCGGCATCTGCTGCGCGAACGTCGCAAAGCGGTGAGCGTGGAGGAAGCCGACCGGCCCCTCGGCCCCTGATCAGGAGTCGAAGGGCGTCAGCACGAATACGGGGAGCTCACGGTCGGTGCGCTGGGCGTAGAGCGCGTAGTTGGGCCACGTCCGCAGCAGGACCTGCCACATTCGCTCACGCTCCTCACCCTCCACGACCCGCACCGACACCGTATGAGCCGACCCGTCGTAGAGGACCTCGGCGCGGTCGGCCGAGCGCAGGTTGACGGCCCACGACGGCGGTTTCGGGTGGCCCCAGTTCGACCCCACCACAAGCCATCCCCCGTCGTGCGGCACACACAGCAGCGGCGTGGACCGGGGCTCGCCGGTCTTGCGGCCTTTCACGGTGAGTACGAGAGAGGGAAGCCTCGCGAGCGCCAGCAAGGTCAGTTTGCCGCGCGTGACGAGCTGGATGGCCTTGTCCACTGCGATGATCGGGCGCGAATACCGTGGCAGCCACGGCAATGCTCCGATACGGACAGCGACCGGCCGGAGCAGATTCATGCGTCTATTTCCCCCAGGCTCCCAGCAGCGTGCGCGCTGCAGCGACGACGGCAAGCGGTTGATCGATCATCGGATGATGGCCCGAGGACGGAAGTTCGATCAGAAGCGCATCCGGCCCCAGAGTGTCGGCGATCCGCTCGAACAGCGCATCGTCGATGATGCCGCGTTCGCAGCGGAAGTACGCAACAGGACATCCCGGACTCATCACCTCGAGGCTACGGCGTCCTTCGCGTCCCATGCGCATATTGTCGAATTTCCACGACCATCCCCCGCTCACCTGTTTCAGCGCCCCGCGCGCAATGTGTTCGAGCACGTAGGGTTCCGCGTCGTCCTGCGGCGGTACGAGCCGGAATCGAGCAACGGCTGCCTCTACCGAGGGATATACCTTCGGCGGTCCGGCGTTCGCGACGGCCTTCGCACGCAGTTCGACTTCCTCGGGTGTCATGTCGCGAACCGGAGAGTCGATGATCACCACGCCGGCAAGTTTGTCGCCGTACAGATGCGACGCCGCGAACGCCACGATGCCGCCCATGCTGTGGCCGATGAGGATGGGCGGGCCACTGATACCGCCGGCTTCGGCCGAAGCCAGAACCTCCTCGGACCAGGCGTCCAGGGTGTAATGCTCGCGATGGTCGCTGTCGCCGTGACCGCTCAGGTCGAGCGCGACCACACGGCGACCGACTGCGATCTGCGGACCGATGTGGTCCCACCAGCCCGAGTGCGCCATACCTCCGTGGATGAGGACGACGCCTTCCGCGCCGGCCTCACCCCACGCCCGGTAGGCGATGGTCGCGCCCGCCACCTCTACCTTCCCGGTCTCGACCGGCGCGGCGAGTGCGTCTACGAACCACCTGGGAGCAGACCCGTCAGTGCTCATTACTCGAACTTATGTCAGATGTGACGCCGAACAACATCCGGGCCACCACTTCGATCCGCTGTACCTCGAGTTCGGGCTGCGGATGCACTGTCCACGACAGCGCTTCACCGTCGAACATGTGGACGAGCGAGAGCAGAACGTTGTCGAAGATCTCGGGCGGAAACCGGGTCGCGACCGGCAGCGACCTCCCGAACTCCACGATCTGGGCGTGGTACCGCTCCGCCATCGGCACGAGGTGTTCGCGCAGGACCGGATCGGTGCGCGCCGCGCCGAGCAGTTCGTACCAGGCGGCGTTCATCGGTGCCCGGCAGGCGGTACGCAACAGCTCGAGGCAGACCCGCAGCGACTCGCCGACGTCCTCCCGGTCCTCACCCAGCGCCGCAAGTCCCACTTCGAAGTTCGCGAACTGCCGTTCACGTACGGCGTCGGCGGCCGCGATCATCAGCTCGAGTCGCGTCGGGAAGTGCCTGAACACCCCGCCGGACGAGACTCCCGAGCGGCGGCACACCTCGCCGATCGTGGTCGCGGTGTAGCCGAGCTCGGCGAGGGAGGTGATGGTCGCGTCGAGGATACGGCCGATCGTCTCTTCCCTACGCTCCTGCTGGGTGCGACGTGCCGCGGGCGCGCTCACGCGACGGGCTCACCTGCCGGCGTACGTGCCGGCGTACGAGCCGGAGCGGGTCCGCGTTCCTCGATCCCGGCACGCAGGAACCTGCCCGTACCCACGGTCCGGCCGAAGCCGGGCACGAACTCGCCGTCGCGGAAGACCACCCGGCCGGCGACCGCCGTCGCGGTCACCGCGCGATCGTTGCGGTTGACCATCCGGCGCAGTCCTCCGAACTCCTCGAGCGGCGCCTCGTGATACGCGTCGACATCCTCGTTCAGCCCGGCCGGGTCGACGACGACGAAGTCGGCCCGATCGCCCACCCGTAGATATCCGGCGTCGATCCCGTAGAAGTCGCCGAGTTCGCCGGTGAGCTTCCGGACGGCCTCGGGCAAGGTCAGGAAGGGCTTGCGCTCGTTCTCGGCTTCGTGGACACGTCGGAGCAGGCAGACAGCGAAGTTGTAGAAGGCCATGTTCCGCAGATGGGCACCGGCATCCGAGAACCCGACGGTGATACCGGGTGTACGGACGAGCCGGTCCGCAACCTTCGACCGGTCGTTGGCGATGACGGTGTGCCAACGGAACTTCCGGCCGTACTCGACGACCAGGTCGAGGAAGGTGTCGACCGGGTGCAGATTCCTCTCGCGCGCGACGTCGCCGATCGAGCGGCCGACGAGCGAAGCGTCGGGGCATTCGACGATCCGGGTGTCGTCGAAGTCGCGGTGCCACACACGAGGCGAGAACTTCTTCTCGAAGTCCTGCCGGAACCAGCGACGGTACGCTTCGTCGCGCAGCAGGTCGTTGCGGGCGATCTCGTCCTGTAAGTGCAGAGCAGCACGGCCCGAGCCGAACTCCTCGAAGACGACGAGGTCGATGCCGTCGGAGTACACCTCGAACGTCGTGGGCAGGTGCTGCCAACGGAAGGAACCCTTGCCGATCCGGTTCGCGGCGAACGCGATCGGACCGAAGATGCGGTTCACCCAGCGTTCGGCCTTGGTGTCGGCCGCCGCGAGCACGGACGCCTTCATCGGCTTGCGTCCGATGCCGGTGCTGGCGAGCGCGAAGAACGCGACGTCGTATTTGGTGTTCAGATTCGGCACCGCCTGGAGGGTGCGACCCCGTCGGCGCAGAATCTTGTGGAGACGACGGAATTCCGACCACGACGCGTGGGTCGACGGAAGCGTGCGCGAGCGGTAACGGTCGCCGTCCATCTTGTCCCACGGGTTCGTCATGGTCGACACACCGAGAAATCCGGCGTCGAGCGCGTCTTCGACCCGCGCGTCGATGTCGGCGAGTTCGGCGCGGGTCGGCCGGTTCGCAGATTCGGTGGAGCGACCGAGCCCCATCACCGAGGCACGTACATCCGAATGGCCGACGAAGGCGGTCACGTTCGGACCGAGCGGCAGCTTGTTCAACGCGTCGATGTATTCGCGTGGCGTGGTCCAGGTCTTCGACTTCTCCAGTGCCGTGAGCACATGCTCGCGCGGGAGCGCTTCGACGCGGCTGAACAGGTCGGCGGCATCGACGGGCGGCACGAACACCGTCGAGATCGAACAGTTGCCCATGAGCACGGTGGTCACGCCGTGTCGCACCGATTCGGGCAAGCCCGGACCCACGAGCACCTCGGCGTCGTAATGGGTGTGGGTGTCGACGAAGCCGGGCATCACCCAGCGGCCGCGGGCGTCGACGACCTCGGTCTCCGGCCCTGCCGGGAGTTCCTCGGGGGTCGCGGTGACGAGCACCCCGTCGCGTATTCCGAGATTGCGGACGACTCCGGGTGCACCCGTCCCGTCGAACCAGAGCCCGCCCTGGACGACGACATCGAAATCCCGATCACTGTGATCCACGCCACTCATGGGGCGAGCGTAGCACGAAAAAGAGGTTGCACACTCTCTAAATTTCGGCGTGCGCTCGGGGACTCGGACAGCCCCTCCGATCGCTCCGGCGGGCATGGTGCGCGTGCGATGCGTGACCGTCTACGGTTCGGCCATGGAGCTCGACACGACCCCTGCACTGCTCGTCGACCGCGACGTCCTCGACCACAACATCGCGCGGCTGGCACAGTCGGCGCAGTCGAGGAGCCTGTCGCTGCGGCCGCACGCGAAGACGCACAAGTGCCTCGAGATCGCTCGTCACCAACTCGACGCGGGAGCCTGCGGCTTGACGGTCGCGACCGTCTCCGAAGCCGAGGTCTTCGCCGAAGCCGGATTCGAGGATCTGTTCGTGGCATATCCGCTGTGGGTGGACGCAGCCCGCGGCGCCCGGCTGCGCACTCTGGCCGACCGTTGTCGCCTCACCGTCGGGATCGACTCCCCGTCCGGAGCTCGGCAACTCGTCGAACATGCCGGCACTGCGATCGGCGTCCTCGTCGAGATCGACAGCGGGCATCACCGCACCGGAGTTCGGCCCGAACAGGCGGGAACTGTGGCGTCGGCTGCCCACGACGCCGGTCTCGAGGTGAGAGGTGTCTTCACCTTCCCCGGCCACTCGTACGCGCCCGACGGTCCACACCGTGCTGCCCGGGACGAGGCCGACGCCCTTACCGCCGCTGCCGATTCACTCCGCACTGCGGGGATCGAGCCGGCCGTGATCAGCGGCGGATCATCACCCACCGCGCTTGTCGATCTACCCACCCCCGCAACCGAACTGCGTCCGGGTGTGTACGTCTTCGGTGATGCCCAACAGCTCGAACTCGGAGTCGTGACCGAAGCCGATATCGCCCTGACGGTGCTCGCCACGGTCGTCTCGGCCCGAGACGAGACTGTCGTCCTGGACGCCGGATCCAAGGTTCTCGGCGCCGACCGGGCCACCTGGGCCACGGGGTACGGACGCATCCTCGGCGAACCCGCCGCGCGGATCACTGCACTGTCGGAGCATCACGCGACAGTGCAGTGGCCGAACCCGACGACCCGCCCGGACCTCGGGGCCAGGGTGCAGGTGATTCCCAACCACGCGTGCAACGCCGTGAACCTCGCGAACGAACTGGTGGCGGTCTCCGGCAACGTGGTGGTGGAGCGATGGGAGGTCGCGGCGAGAGGATGCAACACGTGAGGTCGAGACGGCTTCTGCACGACCGCATCGAATTCGGCGTGTAGATCACGAACACGACGCGAGAGCCGCCCGTCCGCCGTTACGCTGCGGTGGTGCCCCTCAACCCCGACCTCGCCGGACGCACCTTCCCGCCGACGCCCTATCTCGTCGGCCGGGAGAAGGTTCGGGAGTTCGCGCGCGCCGTTCGCGCGAGCGACCCGATTCACCTCGATGTCGAAGCATCCCGAGCCGCCGGATTCGCCGATGTCGTAGCTCCGGCGACCTTCACCACGGTCGTCCAGAGCCCGTCGGTGACGCAATTTCTACAGACGCCGGGTACCGGTATCGAACTGCACCGAGTGGTGCACGGCTCGGAGAAGGTCGAGTACCGGCGGCCGATCGTCGCCGGTGACGATCTCACGACCACGCTGACCATCACGGACGTCATCGAACGCGCCGGCGGCCACATTCTGTCTACGATCTGCGAGATCCGGGACAGCGCAGGAAATCTCGTCGCATCGGTCACTTCGAAGTTCATTCACAGGGGGGACGACACATGACGCTCGGCGCCGCGACCGAATTCGACGACCTCGAGGTCGGTGCGATCATCACGAAGACGGAGCTGAGGGTGACTCGGGAGGATCTGGTGCGGTACGCCGGGGCCTCGGGCGATTTCAACCCGATCCATTTCGACGACACCGTCGCGGCCGGCGAAGGACTCCCCGGCGTTCTCTGCCAGGGCATGCTCACCGTCGCCCTCGCCCTGCAAACCGTTACCGAATGGCTCGGAGATCCCACCGCAGTCCTGTCCTACGAAACCCGTTTCACGCGACCCGTAGTGGTCGACTCGGTGCACGGCACCGAACTGTCGATATCCGCGAAGATCGGGCAGCTCGACAGGACGGAACGCACCGCACGCATCGATCTCACGGTCTCCGCCGGCGACCAGCGGGTACTCGGCAAGACCCACGTCCGGCTCGCGCTACCTTCCTGACGCGGCCCGGACTTTGCTGTCTTCACCGCCGAAACGCCGTCGAGCGACGGAACGGGCTTCGACACGGCAAGATCGACCCATGTCCCGTAGATCTTTCGCGAGCTTCGTCGCCGCAGCAGCGGTGCTCCTCGGGGCATGCGCTTCCCCGTCGAATCCCTCCGCCGACGAGGGCCCTGCCGGGATGAGCCGGTCTGCCACCGAATCCCCGTCGTCAGAGCCGGGCGCTCCGCGCGTCACCGGCACCGTCGCGTCCGGCCTCGACACGCCGTGGGGCATCGCTTTCCTTCCCGACGGGTCGGCGCTGTTCACCGAACGCAACACCGGCCGGATCCTCGAGATCACCGACGGCACGACCCGCGAGGTCGGCCGCATCGACGACACCCGCGTACAGGGCGAATCGGGATTGCTGGGGATCGCGGTCTCACCGGCCTTCGACACCGACCGCCTCGTGTACCTCTACGTCACCACCGAGCACGACAACCGGATACTGCGCGCCACCTTCGACGGCGCCGCCATCGCCCGACCCGAGGTGATACTCGACGGCATTCCCGCCGGGCGGATCCACGACGGTGGACGGATGCTGTTCGGCCCCGATGGGATGCTGTACGTCGCCACCGGTGAAGCGGGCGAACGCGAACTCGCCCAGGATCCGGATTCGCTCGGCGGCAAGATTCTCCGTATCGACGGTGAGGGCGAACCCGCACCCGGTAATCCGGACCCGGACTCGCCGGTCTTCTCACTGGGCCACCGCAATGTGCAGGGACTCGCCTTCGACGACCGAGGGCGATTGTGGGCGTCGGAGTTCGGGCAGAACGACGTCGACGAGTTGAATCTCGTGACACCCGGCACGAACTACGGCTGGCCCGAGGTCGAAGGTGCAGGAGGGCCGGACGAATTCGTCGATCCGGTACTCACCTGGCCGGTCTCGGAGGCATCCCCGTCCGGACTTGCATGGTTCGAGGGCAGTCTGTGGATGGCGGGACTTCGAGGAGAACGACTGTGGCGCATCGACATCGATGATTCGAACATCGACGGCACCGACGGGGAGGCCATCGCCGCAACCGCGACAGACTTCCTCGTCGGTGAGTACGGGAGGTTGCGAACCGTCGTCGCCGCGCCGGACGGCTCACTGTGGCTGACGACGTCCAACCGGGACGGTCGCGGCAGCCCGGCCGACGACGACGATCGCATCCTCCGCACAGAGATCGCCTGACGATCAGGGCACGAGCACGACCACCGTCTCGGCGACGAGCGCCGGACGCTCCGAACCCTCGATCTCGATGGTGTAGCCCACCACAAGGTTCGCGCCCTTGGCGGTGCGCTCGAGCGACTTGAATTCCGCGCCGGCACGGATCCGCGAGCCGACGACCACCGGTGCCGGGAACCGGACCTTGTTGCTGCCGTAGTTGACCTTCATCTTCAGACCTTCGAGGGAGAAGATTTCGGTGGCCAGCACGGGCAGCAGCGACAGCGTCAGGTAGCCGTGGGCGATGGTCGCGCCGTAGGGGCCGTCCTTCGCGCGCTCCGGATCGACGTGGATCCACTGGTGGTCGCCGGTGGCTTCGGCGAACAGGTCGATACGTTTCTGGTCGATCTCGAGCCAGTCGCTGTAACCGAGGTGTTCTCCTACAGCCTTCTCGACCTCGTCGATTCCGTTGATGACCCGCATGTTTACTCCTGTCGATGTGGACGGCGGTCAGTGACCGGCCCGCCGGAGGGTGACGCGATAGGTGTAGTGCTCGGGCAGAAAGTAACTCACCGAAAGCTCGGTGGGCACCCCTGCGTCGTTCGAGTACAGTCGGTCGACGCGCAGCAGAGGATGCCCCACGGCGCAGTTCAGTTCCCGTGCTGCCCGTTCGTCGGCGAGCGCGACCGTGATGGACTGTGCAGCTTCGACGATGGGGCTGTCGAGATGCGGTTCGAGCAGACCGATCATGGTGTTCCTGCTCGATGCGCCCGCTTGAAGCTCCGGCGCGTCGAGCACGTGAGCCGCGACGCGCTCGGGCAGGTGAACAGTTGTGAGCACGAAGGGTATTCCGTCGTGCAGACGCTTGAACACCGCCGTGTACAGCACGTCGGTGTCGAGGCGGAGCCGGCTTGCGGCGTCGATGTCGACTCCGCGTCGCAGCGGCGAAACGATCTGCATGACCGTGTCGGCCGACAGTGCCAGCAGATCCTCGATGGAACCGAGCTGTCGCCGGTAGCGCCGCCCCGACTCGTTCGCGAAGGTACCGCGTCCGGGAACGCGGTAGACGATGCCATCGGCCACGAGGTCCTGGAACGCGCGACGCACCGTCTGCCGGCTCACGCCGTGTTCTTCGGCGAGTTCGGCTTCTGTGGGCAGCCGTGTGCCGTCGCTGTACTGCCCCGCTTCCACGGCCTCGCGAAGCAGGCGCGCGAGTTGCGCGTAGGCCGGTTCGGTCTCCCGCACCTTGTTGTCCATGACGGACCGATCCTAGCTGCCGGTCGTCACAGGCCACCGCGTGCTACGAGCTGACTTGCGATGACGTTGCGCTGGATCTCGTTGGTGCCCTCACCGACGATCATCAGCGGCGCGTCGCGGAAGTACCGCTCGACGTCGTACTCGGTGGAATAGCCGTAGCCTCCGTGGATGCGCACCGCGTTCAGTGCGATCTCCATCGCGACCTCCGAGCAGTACAGCTTGGCCATGCCGGCTTCCATGTCGCAGCGCTCACCGCTGTCGTACTTTTCCGCCGCATACCGTGCCAGCTGCCGCGCCGCCGTGAGTTTGGTAGCCATCTCCGCGAGGTAGTTGCCGATCGACTGGTGCTTCCAGATCGGCACGCCGAAGCTCTCCCGCTGCTGTGCGTAGGCGAGCGAATCCTCGAGCGCAGCGGCCGCGACACCGAGGGCACGCGCGGCGACCTGCAGCCGCCCCGTCTCCAGCCCCTTCATCATGTGCCCGAAGCCCTTGCCCGGCTCACCGCCGAGGATCGCGTCGGCGGAGATGCGGTAGTTGTCGAAGCTCAGCTCACACGACTCGACGCCCTTGTAGCCGAGCTTGGGCAGATCACGGGAGACGGTCAGGCCCGGACCGTGCTCGACCAACACAACGGAAATGCCCTTGTGCCGCGGCTGCGCGGTGGGATCGGTCTTGCACAGCAGCGCGATCAGACCGGCGCGACGTGCGTTCGTGATCCACGTCTTCGCCCCGTTGATGACCAGCTCGTCGCCGTCGCGCTTGGCGGTCGTGGTCATCGCCTGCAGGTCGGAGCCGCCGCCGGGCTCGGTCAGCGCCATCGTCGCGCGGATCTCACCGGTGGCAAGCTTGGGCAGGTACTTGCTCTTCTGCTCCTCGGTCCCGAACAGCGTCAGCAACTTCGCGACGACGGTGTGCCCGCCCATCGCGCCCGACAGCGACATCCAGCCTCGGGCGAGTTCCTCGGTGACCTGCACGTAGCACGGCATCGACACCGGCGAGCCACCGTATTCTTCCGGCACGGCGAGCCCGTAGATGCCGATCTGCTTCATCTGCTCGATCCACTTCTCGGGATACTCGTCGGCGTGCTCCACCTCCTGCACCGTGGGCTTGACCTCTCGATCGACGAAGTTTCGGACGGTCTCGACGAGAAAAGCCTCTTCGTCGCTCAGATGGGTCACGGGGCATTCCTCCGCTCGGGGCGGGCCGCACGGGCCCGGAGAACTTTGTACGGCCATTTTGTGGACGATTCTCGAGCCTTGTCAACGCGCGAACCCGCTCACCTCGCGGCGATTCAAGAGTTTTCGCCGATGCGAACGACTACTGGAATCTATGGGTGGCCGGCCACCCGTAATGGCCGTACATTTAGCGCCGTCAAATTCCGACCGAACTCCGCGAGGTTCTTCCGTGTATTCCGAGCAACACCTCCGCCGGCGCGCCGTACTCGTCGCGCCCGGCTCCGACGAACGCAAAGCCGGTAAGGCTCTCGCCTCCACCACCGACGAGATCGTCCTCGACCTCGAGGACGCCGTCACCGCCACGCTCGACGGCCGGATGCTCGACGAGGCCGTCGCCGCCCGCCGCATCCTGTCGAAGATCGGAGCCTGACCACCATGACCACCTCGTACGTCGGCGGACCCTTCTTCGACGAACTGACCGTCGGACAGATCTTCGACACCGCCCCCGCCGTGACACTCACCGACGGTCTCGCCGCCGCGCACCAGAGCATTCTCGGCGACCGCCTGCGCCTTCCGCTCGACAGGCATCTGTCGGCCGCCGTCGCGGGCGGCCCGGTCGCCCACGCCGGCTTGGTCACCGACATCGCGATCGGGCAGTCCACGCTCGTCACGCACCACGTCAAGGCCAACCTCTTCTACCGCGGCCTGCGTTTCCGCCGCTTTCCGCACATCGGCGACACTCTCTACACCACCACCGAAGTCGTGGGGCTGAAGGAGAATTCGGCCAAGCCCGGACGCAAGCCCACCGGCCTCGCGGCGCTGCGCATGAACACCGTCGACCAGGACGGCAACACCGTCCTCGATTTCTACCGCTGCGCGATGCTGCCGCTGAGCGAGAACCCCGACCCCGACCGCGTCGTGCCCTCCGACGACCTCTCGGCCATCGGACCGCAGGACGAACCGCAGTGGTCCGCACCCGCCGACTGGGATCTGGGCGTCTACCGCTCGAAGGTGCCGGGCGAGCACTTCGACAAGTCCCTCGCCGGTGCCGTGCTGCAGTCCAGTGGCGACGTCGTCTCGAGCGCACCGGAACTCGCGCGCCTGAGCCTCAACGTCGCAGCGACGCACCACGACGAGCGGGTGGGCGCGTCCGGTCGTCTCGTCTATGGCGGCCACACCATCGGCCTGGCCTTCTCGCAGGCGACGCGCGCGCTGCCGAATCTGGTGACGGTGCTGGGCTGGAAGTCGTGCGACCACACCGGGCCTGTGCACGAAGGCGACACCCTCACCAGCGACCTGCACGTCGAATCCGCCGAACCTCTCGCCGAGGGTGGTGGTGTGCTGAATCTGCGGTCGCTCGTCTACGCCTACCGCGGCGGTGCCGAGCCGGCGCCGGTGCTGGATTGGCGGTTCACTGCACTGATGGCTTGACGGCCACTGTCGAGACCGACGTCGTGCACGAAATCCATGGGGAGATCGCGCACGACATCGGTGTCGTCGTTACGCATCGATGCGTTTGACGAGGCGCTCGTAGCGTTGGCGGGCAGCCTGGATGCTTCCCAGGCCGAGCCCGAATGCGATCTCCTGCCAGGTCATTCCACGTTCGCGGGCGATGCGGAGGATCAGCGCCTCGAGTTGATCCATCTCGGCACGTGCTTTGGGGATCAGGCCCAGCGCGGCGATGACGTCGGCGTCGTCGACGTCGGGTTCGTCGGGACCGGGACTGTGCACGCCGCCGGCCAGCGCCGCGACGATGCGGATGGCCCCCAGCGGGTCGAGCATCTCCGGATGAGCCTGCCTGGCGCGTTGTTCGGGCGTGCCTCCGTGCCGTTCGGCGATCCGGAACAACCCCGCGTATTCGCGGTGCGCACGTTCGCGACTCGGATCCGGTGGGGTGAAGCCTTCCTCCGACATGACCCCAGGATGACTTGTGAACAGTATGTTGTCAACGATTTGTTCACATATCGCGGATCTCGTCCACCAACCCCCAGTCGAATGCGCGTGAGACCTCGAGGGGTGCAGCGGTGACGAACAGGTGCAGCGACCGCCACCTGCCGATCCGCCGCGGGATACTGACCGTCCCGCCGGCCCCCGGAATCAGGCCCATCGAAACCTCCGGGAGGCGGAAGACGGTTTCTGGCGCCGCGACCACCCGGCCGGCGAAGGCCGGGATCTCGATACCTGCACCGATGCAGTGACCGTGCAACCGCACCTCGATCCTGTCGGCGAGCTCGGCGACGAGGCGGCCCGCTCCACCGCGTGTGCGGACGAAATGGGCGAGCGTCGTGTCGGGCGTGCGGCCGAACTCGTCCAGGTCACCGCCCGCGCAGAAGGACGACCCCGCGCCGTCGAGCACCACCCGTTCGACGCTGTCGTCGAGGAGCGCGAGCCGCAGCGCATCCACGAGAGCGTCGCGCAACACCGTGCCGTAGGCATTGCGTCGTTCCGGACGGTTGAGAGTGATGTGCAGGAACTCGCCGTCGCGGGCGATGAGTACCGGTTCGGCGGACGGCGGCGGCAGTGGGCGAGGTCCACGTTCCGCGAGCCAGGCGGCGAACTCCGGTCCGCCCTGCAGTGTCGAGTACCCGAACGACTCCACGTCGATCGCCTCCGGAACCGGGAGAGTCTCCGACGCGCGCACGACCTGCCGGGCCACGAGCGCTGCCTGCGGGTTCCTCGTCACCGCCTCTGTGAACTCCGCGATTCCCACGTCCGGGTCCGGCACGTCCACCACCGCGCGTGACGATGCGACCGGCGCATAGGTGAGGTCGAGAGCGTCGATCAACGGATGCAGCTCGGCAGCGACCTCGCGAGTGGCGCGGCCGACGAGAATCCGGTCCGAGCGGCGAGCGTACTCGGCGGCAGACTCGATGTTCGCGACATCCTGGTCGAGGTCGACGACGAGCATCGGCCGGATCACGGCACCACCGTCACCGAGAAGAGGCTCTGCCGCCGCACCGTTCGCCAGGTCTTCAGCGGTAAGTGTCATCGGTCGTGCCGTCTGCATGTGATCCGTCCTCGTACTTCACCAAGCCCCATCCGGCACGAAATGTAACATCGCGGTCGTGGCCACCGACCTCGCCGCAGACCCGGTACGCGACTGGGCGGAAAGCGGAATTGCCTCCCTGACCGGCAGAGTCGCCGGCCCCCCACTTCTTCCTCCTGGTCGAGCCGCCACCCTCGCCCGTGAATGTTCAACCTGGATCGCCGCGGCATCGCAGGGCGCCGTCGAAGTCGACGGCGCGCGTTTGCTGTCCGAACGCGCGGCGTTCACCGGTCATCGACGCGCCGGAACGGTGTCGGCCGGAGGTGCGTGCCGCCTGCTGCCGACCATCGACGGATGGGCCGCGGTCTCGTGTGCTCGTCCGGACGATCCGTCGTTGCTCGGTGCCCTCATCGGCACGGAAATCTCGGACGACCCGTGGCCCGCCGTAGCCGACTGGCTCGTCGAACACACGGGGGCCGACCTCGCCGAGCGCGCCGAGCTGCTCGGGATCGCGGCAGGCCCCGTCACACCGCTCCCGGGTACTTCCCTGACGCCGTTGTCGCCACGACCGGTCGCGGGGCTACTCGTCGTCGACTTCAGTGCCCTGTGGGCCGGCCCGCTGTGTGCTCACCTACTCGGCCTCGCCGGCGCCCGGGTCGTCAAAGTGGAAACACCGTCACGGCCCGACGGTGCACGTCGTGGCAATCCCGACTTCTACCGGTTGCTGCACGGCGGGCACGAGTCTGTGGTGCTCGATCCCGGCGACGCGACGCAACGACGAGAACTCGCCGAGTTGGTGGCAGCAGCGGACATCGTGATCGAAGCATCGCGGCCACGGGCACTGGCCGGTTTCGGCATCGACGCCGAGAATGCCACCCGCGACGGCACGACCTGGATCTCGATCACTGCCCACGGACGAGATTCGCACCGCGTGGGTTTCGGCGACGACATCGCCGCATCCGCAGGACTGCTCGCGTACGACGCGGATGGTCCGGTCTTCGTTGGCGATGCGATCGCCGATCCTCTCACGGGCCTCACCGCTGCGACACTGGCGATGTCGGCACCGGCGGACGGGAGTGGAATGTTGTGGGACATTTCGATGTCCGGTGTGGTGGCTTCCACTCTCGACGAGCCGGCGACGATAGCGCAACCCGCGCTCCGGGAGGGCAGCCGGTGGGCATTCGAAACGCGATCCGGCACCGTGCCGGTCGCCGAACCGAGCAGGCGCGAAAACGACTTTCCGGCACCCGAATCGGGACGCGACACCCAGCGCGTCCTCGTCGACCTCGGAATCCGGTCGTGAACGTCCGTGCCGCCCGCGATCTCGTCGTCCGTGATGTCGAGGTCGCCGACTGTCGCGGTGTCGACGTTCTGGTCCGCGACGGAATCGTCACCGCTGTCGCTCCGGGACTATGCGCCCCCTCGTCGGCCGACGTTCTAGACGGTCGCGGGGGCGCATTGCTCCCCGGACTGCACGATCATCACATTCATCTGCACGCGCTCGCCGCGGAGCGTGACTCCGTTCGGTGCGGACCGCCTGCGCTCCGGACTGCCGACGATCTCGCCAGCAAGCTCGATGCCGTACCCGGTCAAGGATGGATACGTGGTGTCGGATACTCGGAAGACGTTGCTGGATTGCTGGATTGCTCGTCGCTGGACGCACTGCATTCGCAACGGCCTGTGCGGATCCAGCATCGAAGCGGCGCCGTCTGGTTCCTCAACTCCGTGGCCGCCGCGCTCACCGGTCTCGCGACCGCCGATCATCCCGGCGTCGAACGCGACGAGAGAGGAAACCCGACCGGACGAGTATGGCGCGCCGACACGTGGTTACGCGACCGGCTACCCGATGTGGGCCCACCCTCGCTCGCAGATGTGGGAGCCGAACTGGCCCGCTACGGCATCACCGGGCTCACCGACGCCACACCCGACCTCACCCCGTCGACTCTCGACCATCTCCGCATCTCACACGCCGACGGCTCCGTCCCACAGCGCATCCGGGTTCTCGGCGCACCACTGGATTACACATCCTCCTCCGCGACCTTCGCCCCTGGACCGTACAAGATCGTGCTCGCCGATTCCGGACTGCCCGATCTCGACGACCTCGCGGCGACGATCCGCCGCGCGCACACTGCAGGCCGTGCTGTCGCGGTGCACTGCGTCAGCCGGGAAGCGTTCGCGATTCTGCTCGCCGTTCTCACCGAAGTCGGTAGCGTGCCCGGCGACCGCATCGAGCACGGTGCCCTGATTCCGGCCGAGTCGATCGACGACATCCGGCAACTCGGCCTGCAGGTCGTCACCCAACCCGGTTTTCTCGCCGACCGGGGCGACGCCTATCTCCGCGACGTGGCCCCGTGCGACCTTGCCGATCTCTACCGCTGCCGAAGTCTCCTCGACGGTGGTGTAGCGCTCGCACTGTCGAGCGACGCGCCGTACGGTCCCGCAGATCCGTGGGCCGTCATCACCGCCGCCGTCGCCCGCACGTGCCCCACCGGCGACGTCGTGGGGAAGACCGAGCGAATCGCAGCCACCACAGCACTCGAGCGCTGCCTGACACCGCTCGACGACCCGGGCGGGATCCCCCGTAGCGTGCGAACTGGCGCGCCGGCCGATCTCGTCCTGCTCGACCGTCCGCTCCACGATGCGCTCGCCGCCCCGACGGCCGAGGCGGTACGCGCGACCGTCATCGGCGGCCGCATCGTCCATCACATCCGATAGTCCGCCATCGGCTGCGACTCCGGCTCTCCGCCACGGTAAATCGTCGTAGCGGACAGCGAGGACGGTAGCGGACACGCGAGTGCGTGCACGAACGTCAGGACACGGTCCACGTGTTGTCGCCCCGCAGCAACTGCTGCAGGTCGGCGGATCCGGACTCCTGGGCGGTCCGCACCTGGGCACGGGCAGCATCGTCGTAGGTCGTCCGCTCGACCTGCCGCACGATGCCTGTGACCACATGGGTGAGATCCTGATCCGACAACCGCGAGATTGCATAGGCGTACTCGGGATCGTCGGTGTGCGCGTCGTGCACGACGATGTCGGCAGCATCCACTTCGGACCGCCGAACCACTCGCAAGCCGAAACCTTCCTTCACAACACACAGTTCATCGTCGGTCCCGAAGACGATCGGTTCGCCGTGCCGCAACGGGATCAGGTGGGCCTGCGCTTCGTCCTTGCGCAGTACATCGAACGAACCGTCGTTGAATATCGGGCAATCCTGCAGGATCTCGACGAAGGCCGTGCCGCGATGGTGCGCTGCTGCGCGCAGCACGTCGGTCAGACCGGCGCGATCGGAGTCGAGCGCACGGGCCACGAACGTCGCCTCCGCGCCGAGAACGAGCGACATCGTATTGAACGGGGCATCCACGGATCCCGCGGGTGAAGACTTGGTGATCTTGCCGACCTCCGAGGTCGGCGAGTACTGACCCTTGGTGAGGCCGTAGATCCTGTTGTTGAACAACAGGATCCGCATATTCACGTTACGCCGCAAGGTGTGGACGAGATGGTTGCCTCCGATCGACAGGGCGTCGCCGTCCCCGGTGACGACCCATACCGACAGATCCGGGCGCGTAACCGCGAGACCGGTCGCGAGTGTCGGGGCACGACCGTGGATCGAGTGCACACCGTAGGTGTCGAGATAGTAGGGAAACCGCGACGAGCACCCGATGCCTGAGACGAAGACCAGATTCTCACGCCGGATACCCAACTCGGGCAGAAGACTTCGCATCGTCGCGAGAATGACGTAGTCGCCGCAACCAGGACACCATCGGACCTCCTGGTCGGAGGTGAAATCCTTCGCCTTCTGCGGGGCATCCGTGCGAGGCACACCGTCGAGCGCGTCGGTGTGCGGCGCGAGCCCGAGATCGTGGCCGAGGAGTCCGGTCATGCTCGTACCCTCTCTGCTGTCGGAGCGAGTTTCGTCGAGGAGGCCACCGCAGCGGACGTCCGGGACCGTTCGATGCCGGCCAGTGTCCCGGCGAACTCGGCCTCGACGGCATCGTGGAGTTCGTCGGCGCGGAACGCCATCCCGGACACCTTCGTCACCGGCTGGACGTCGACGTCGAATCGCGATTTCAGCAGGGACGACAACTGACCGAGGTTCATCTCCGGAACCAGCACGCGCCGGTATCTGCCGAGCACTGTGCCGAGGTTCCCGGGCATAGGTGCGAGATGACGCAGTTGCGCTCGAGCAACGCGGTGCCCGGCGCGGCGCGCGCGGCGCACCGCTTCGCCTATCGGGCCGTACGACGATCCCCAGCCGAGCACCAGCACGTCGGCGTCACCGGTCGGATCGTCGACATCGAGATCCGGGACGTCGATACCGGCCACCCGCGCGACCCGCAGCCGCGTCATCAGCTCGTGGTTGGTGTGGTGGTACGAGATGTCGCCGGTGCCGTCGGCCTTCTCGAGACCGCCGATCCGGTGCTCGCGACCTGCAGTTCCGGGAATCGCCCAGTTACGTCCGAGCGTGTCGGGGTCACGCGCGTAGGGCAGATAGCCGGGGTCGTCGTCGCCCGGTGGTGCCGCGAAACCTGGGTCGATGTGCATCAGCTCGGCGATATCCGGGATCCGCCACGGTTCGGATCCGTTGGCGATCGCACCGTCCGAGAGCAGCATGACGGGCGTGCGGTAGGTGATCGCGATTCGCGCGGCCTCGAGCGCGGCGTCGAAGCAATCCGCGGGCGATTGCGGTGCCACGATCGCGACGGGTGATTCGCCGTTGCGGCCGAACATCGCCTGCATCAGGTCGGCCTGTTCGGTCTTCGTCGGCAGGCCCGTCGACGGTCCACCGCGCTGGACGTCGACGACTATCAGCGGCAGTTCGGTCATCACCGCCAGGCCCACAGCCTCTGATTGGAGAGCGATACCCGGCCCGGACGTGCTCGTGACACCGAGCGCTCCGCCATAGGATGCGCCGATCGCGGCGCCGATACCCGCGATCTCGTCCTCGGCCTGGAAGGTCTGCACACCGAACCGTTCGAGTCTGCTCAGTTCATGGAGGATGTCCGATGCAGGAGTGATCGGATAGGTACCGAGGAAGACGTCCATCCCTGCCGCGCGGCCGGCTGCCACGAGGCCGTAGGCGAGTGCGGTGTTACCGGTGATCTGCCGGTAGGTCCCCGGCGGCAGCGACGCGCGCGCCACCTCGTAGGTGGTGGCGAACGACTCTGTGGTCTCCCCGTAGTTCCAGCCCGCACGCAACGCCAGGACGTTCGCATGCGCGATGTCCGGTTTGGAGGCGAACTTCTGCTCGAGGAACTGCTCGACCGGTGCGATCGGGCGTCCGTACATCCACGACAGCAGACCGAGCGCGAACATGTTCTTCGCCCGCTGGGCGTCCTTCTTCCCGACGCCCGCCGGTTCGACGGCACCGGCGGTGAGCGTGCTCATCGGCACGGAATGCACGGTCAGGTGCTCCACGACGTCGGTGCCGAGAGGATCGGCTTCGTATCCCGCTTTGCTCAGGTTCCGTTTGGTGAACTCGTCGCTGTTGACGATGAGGGTGCCACCCCGCGGCAGGTCGCCGACATTGGCCTTGAATGCCGCGGGGTTCATCGCCACCAGCACGTCCGGCCTGTCACCGGCGGTGAGGATGTCGTGGTCGGCGATCTGGATCTGGAAGCTGGAGACACCGGGCAGCGTGCCCTGGGGTGCACGGATCTCGGCGGGGAAGTTCGGTTGCGTCGCCAGGTCGTTGCCGAACGCGGCCGCCTCCGCGGTGAACCGGTCACCGGCAAGCTGCATACCGTCGCCCGAGTCTCCGGCTATGCGGATGACGACCTGTTCGAGTTTCGCGCTCGAGGCCATGCGCTCCATGGTGGTCCTCGAGGGCACGTCCGCAACCGTTTCGCCGAAAATTCTCGGCGGCCTCGTCCCGCTGTGGGCCGGCTTCCCGCCACGACATCTGCGGCAGCGGGAAGCCGGGAAGGGAGCCGGAACGAACGCTCAGGACCGGACGGTGTCCCCGATGAAGCTCAGTACCTGGGGCCACGACACAGCGTAGGCCTCGGCATTGACGGGATTCCCGTGCCGGTTGCGGGAGGAGAATCCGTGCTCGGCGCCGGGGTAGACGTGGGTGAGGGTCGCGCCGGTCTCGCGATGCTGCAGTCTCGACTGCAGGTTTCCGAAGGTTTCGGAGCTCATGATCGTGTCGGCGCCGGCGTGCAGCACCATGACGGGCGCGGTGACGCGGCCTGCATGGTCGACGGCGTCGAGTGTGTGGTTCGGGGCGGGCGGTACTGCGATCGACGGGTGGTAGGCGACGACGTTGGCGACCCGTGTGTCGCGAGCGCCGAGGATGAGGGCGAGACGTCCGCCGAGGCACCACCCGATCACGCCGACCTTCGTCAGTCCGTATTCACCGAAGGCGTGGTCGAGCAGGGTAGTCATCTCCGCCAGGCACTTCTCGTCGTCGAGCCGTCCCATCATCTCGGCGAGTTCACCGCGTGCGGTGTCGTCGGCGCTCGGGCCGTGCCAGGGATCCCACACCAAGGCGGTCACACCGGTGCCGGCGATGTCGTGCGCGTACTCGCGGACCTGTTCGTCGATGCCGGTGATCATGGGCAGGAGAAGCATGCCCCCGGTGGCGCCCCCGAGTGGTCGCGCGAGATACGCGCGCAGATCTGCTGTGTGAACGAATTCCGCCTCGATGTCGGTCATCGGCCGCCCTTTCACTGCTCGGGATGTTTCGTCATGATCTTCGTACGAGGTCGTTCGCCGAGCAGCGGACCCCCTCCATCGGATCGACTCACGGGCCGCGCTTCCACCCACCGAAATTAATGAGAACATCATTTTCTTTTTGCGGTATTGTGCCTCTCATGTCCGACGGAGGTCGGGCACAGCAACCGCGGCACCGACCCCGCAACCGCACGCTCGAAGGGACACAGGAAGATGGCTCGCACCGTACTGGTCAGTGGTGGAACCGGCGGACTCGGCACCGCCGTGACGAAGCATCTCCTCGATACCGGGTGGCGGGTCGTGGTGCCGTGGCTGGTCCGCGATGAGCTCGAGCGTGTCGGGACGCATCCGAATCTGAAGCTCGTGCAGGCCGATCTCACCGACGACCAGCAGCTCGAGGAAGCCCTCAATCTGGCCTGCGACGACGCCGACGCTCCGCTCTTCGGTGTGGTCAACCTTGTCGGCGGCTTCACCTCCGGTCCCCGCGTCCACGAGACGCCCATCGAGGTACTCGACTCACAACTCGACCTCAACCTCCGTACCGCCTATGCGGTCAGCCAGGCTGCACTCCCCCACCTGATCCGCCGCGGCGGTGGATCGATCGTCTGCATCTCCACCGCCGCGACGCTCAACCCCTTCCCGGGCGGCGCGTCCTACATCGCATCGAAGGCAGCCGTCTCGGCGCTGGTCGAGACGATGGCGCTCGAGTACCGCGACGACCACATCCGCGTCAATGCACTCCTGCCGGTCGTCATCGATACCCCGGCCAATCGCGCGGCTATGCCCGATGCCGACACGAGCCGCTGGTCGAAGCCTGCCGACGTCGCGAAGGTGATCGAATTCCTGATCTCCGACGCAGGCTCCCCGATCACCGGCGCGCTGATCCCGGTCACCAACGTCGGCTGAGGGCGGTGCCCGCTCAGACCGACTGCAGACGCCCGAGCTTCGCCGCACGTTCGAAGGCCCGTCGTTCGGCGTAGTTCATGCCGCCCCACACGCCGTGCGTCTCTCCGGTACGCACGGCGTGCTCGCGGCACTCGGCGATGACAGGACAGGAGCGGCAGACCTCCTTGGCCTGCTGTTCGGCCCGGGCCACCGCCCTGCGGACGTCCTCCGGCTGCGGAAAGAACAGCGCGGTGTCCGCGCCCCGGCACCGCGCCGCGACCACCCAATCGCGGTCACCGGATCCGTTCATCGCCGCCTCCTCGCCCTGGGGCCGTCGCCGACCCGCCCGCGTCGGACGAGTATTTGTACGGCCATTTTCCCGGCACACGCCCGGGACCGTCAAACGCTGAGCAGGAGGAATACATCAGAATCGGCAATCCCGGTCGCTTCGGATACCTATGGTGACGAACGGCTATGGCCGCACATTCGACGAAGCTGACGCGAGACGAGGTCAGCCGACGATGCCTGCCCTCTTCAGACCTGCGATCTGCTCGTCCGTGAGTCCCAGATCGGCGAGCACCGCGTCGGTGTGCTGGCCGAGGCCGGGCACCGCACCCATCGGCAGTTCGACATCGCGGAAGTTCATCGGTGGCAGGATGCCACGCACGGGTCCCACCTCCGTCTGCACCTCGCGCCATCGGTCGCGTGTCCCGAGTTGCGGATGGTCGATGAGACCGCGCAGATCGCGCAATTGTGCGGCGGGTACACCGGAAGCGGCGAGCTTCGCGTCGAGATCCGCGTTCGTGAACTGCTTGGTGCCCTTCGCGACCAGCGCATCTACCTCCTCACGGCGGCGCACCCTTTCCAGATTGGTGGCGTAGCGCGGATCGTCCGCGAACTCGGGCATTCCGAGCACATCAGCGACGAGAGTGCGCCAGCCGCGATCGTTCTGGACACCGATGAGAATCTCTCCGTCCGCGGTCGGATACTTGTCGTACGGTGCGATCGAAGTGTGCGACAGACCCATTCGCGGAACCTGACGATCCTGGTACATCTGCAGGTACATCGGGTAACCGAGCCATTCGGCGGTCGCGTCGAACATCGACACGTCGATCGTCGCCCCGGCACCGGTCCGGTGCCGGCGCAACAGGGCCGCCTGGATCGACGTCAGCGCGTACATGCCGGCGGCGATATCGGAGGTCGGGATGCCCGTCTTGACCGCGGTCTCGGGCGTACCGGTGATCGAACACAGGCCGGTCTCGGACTGCACCAGCAGGTCGTACGCCTTACGGTCGCGCATCGGGCCGTCCGTCCCGTATCCGGACATGTTGACCACCACCAGTTCCGGTTGATCCGCACGCAGATCGTCCGCGCCGAGCCCGAGTCGCTCGGCGGCACCCGGTGCGAGATTCTGCACGAACACATCGGCTCCCCGGATGAGCGATTTCACCGCATCGATGCCTGCGGTCGCCTTCAGGTCCACCGCGAAGGATTCCTTACCGCGGTTGAGCCAGACGAAATGGGCGGCCAGCCCGTGCACGGCGCCGTCGTACGCCCGCGCGAAGTCGCCGTCACCGACACGTTCGACCTTGACGACCCGCGCCCCGAGATCCGCCAGATGGCGGGTGGCGAGGGGTGCGGCGACCGCCTGCTCGAGGCTCACCACGGTGATGCCTTCCAGCGGCAGCCCGGCCGAAGCCCTGACATCGTGAGTCCCGACATCGCGAGCCTCGGACTCGCGTCGATCGGTTCCGTCACTCGTCACCGTCGCATTCCTTTCGCATTCGGCGATTCCCATCCGGTATCGCTGCATGTCTACCAGGCCGACGCCACGACCGTCCCTGCCGAGGACGGCACGATCCTCAGCGCGGCGGACCACCTGTGATCAGAGCCCACACATCCTCCGCTTCACGGGCCGCGGCGAGCAATTCGGCATCCCACGACGCCACCGTCCCGAATTCACTGCGCCACGACAGAATCCGGTTCGTGTGGCGGTGGAGTTCGTGTTCCATCGTGAATCCGATCGCTCCGAGCGCCTGGTGGGCGTTACGGGCGACGACCGAAGCCGCGTGACCCGCGCACGAGGCTGCTGCCGCGATCGCGAACCGCGCCGACGCCTCCCCGAATCCTCCGGCGAGAACGGCATCGACCGCGGCATCGGCAGCGGCGTGCGCGAGCGAGGCCTCGGTGGCGATGTCGGCGGCGAGCGCCTGCACGGCCTGGAACTTCCCCAGGGGCCGAACGAATTGCACTCGGGCTGTAGTGTGTTCGACGACGAGCTCGAGAATGCGATCCATCGCTCCCACGGATGCGAGGACCCGTGCGAGCGCGCCACGGTAGCGGAAATCGTCGACGGTGCCCGACGGAACCTCACGTCCCGACAGGATCGAGGGGTCCACTCGTAGATGGTCGCGGGGCTCGGCTGCCAGGTTCACGGCCTCGACGAGTTCGACCTTCGTGCGGGACAGCTCGGCAACCTGCCACCCCTGCACCGACTCCCACAACACGACGATCGAATCGGCGAACCGAGCCCAGGGCACGTGACGGGCGCGGCCATCTGCGTCGAGAACGGCGGCGGTACGCACGCCCGGAGTGGCGTCGAATCCGGCGGTTTCGAGCAACCACCCGGCGAGCAGGTCGTTCTCGGCGACCGGCACGGCCGCAGCTGCTGCACCGGCGGCTTCGAGGAGGAGAGCCGCCTCCAGCCAGCCTGCCCCGCTTCCGCCGCCCCCTTCGGAACCGGTCAGCCGATCGAGGCCGAGTTCGGTGAGGGTCGCCCACAACGCACGATCGAGTTCGACGACCTCACCGATGCGATGGTCGTCGCCGGAGGTGAACAGCTCGGACAGCATCTGTGCGAAGTCCTGCAGTTCCGTCGACTGCAGTGCGTCCTGCCCGCTCATCTCATCCCCAATCCTCGTGCGATGACCCCGCGGAGGATCTCGCTCGTACCGCCGCGCAGAGTGAAGCCCGGTCGTTGCATGACGCCCGCCCGGACGAGCTCGGCCAGATGCGGGTCTGCGGCGGTGTAGCCCGCGATCTCGTCGGCGAGGTCGGCGAGATCACCCTCGGTCTTCGTGCCCAGCACCTTCACCACCGACGCTGCCAGTTCGGCATTCTCGCCGCGTTCGAGGGATTCGGAGACGGCAGTGGACATCCGGTGCAATCCCGCCATCCGGCCGATGGTCGCCCCGATACGGGTGTCCGGTTCGACGCTGCCGTCGGCCGCACCGCGCACGAGGGATTCGAGCACCCCGAATGTCGACAGGAAGCGTTCGGGACCACTGCGCTCGTAGCCGAGTTCGCTCGTCACCTGCTCCCAGCCCGCGCCGATCCGTCCGAGCACCAGGTCGTCCGGCACGAACACGTCGTCCAGCAGCACCTCGTTGAAATGGTGGTCACCGGACATCGAGAGAATCGGCCTGATGGTGACACCCGGCGAATCGAGCAGGACGATGAACTGGCTCAGCCCGTCGTGTCGGTGTGCCGGGTCGAGCGGCGCAGAGCGGGCGAGAACGAAGAAGGCGTCCGCATGATGCGCACCGGACGTCCACAGCTTGGTGCCGGAGATCCGCCAACCACCGTCGACGCGGGTCGCCTTCGTCTTCACACTCGCGAGGTCGGATCCGGAGTCGGGCTCGGACATGCCGATGGCCCAGCAGATCTCACCCGCCGCGATACCCGGCAGGAACCGCTGCTTCTGTTCCTCGGTGCCGTACTTCAGCAGCGACGGAGCGGCCTGGCGGTCGGCGACCCACTGGGCGGCGACCGGCGCCCCCACTGCGAGTAACTCCTCGGTGACGACGAACCGCTCCATGAAAGTTCGTCCGTGTCCGCCGTATTCGACGGGGATGGTCATCCCGACCCACCCTCGGTCGGCGAGTGCCCGTGTGAACTCGGGGTTCCATCGGGTCAGCCAGGTGTCGATGCCCGGCGTGAACACCCCGGCGTCGATCTGTTCCTTCAGGAAGACCCGTACCTCAGCACGGAGTTCGGTCAGCGCCGGGTGGGGGGTACCCGCCCTCGGCACGAGTCGTGCACTCATCGTGAAGTTCCTTCCTCGCCGGTCGCAGCCGGGCACAACAGCGCCAGCGACAGTTCCGCATAACGTTCGGCGATCTCCTCCGGGGTGTCCGGACCGGCAGGGTCGTACCAGTTGGCGACCGCAGAGACCATCGCCAGAATCGACCGGCGGCAGTCGTCGGGATATCGAGTGGTGAACACCCCGCCTTCGACGCCTCGATCGATGATGTCGCGGATCCGTTGCCGCCCGGCGCGCCGGCGTGCCTCGTACAACCGGGCACCTTCAGGTTCGAGATTGCGGACCTCCGTGGCGATCATACGACCGTGTTCGGGAAACTTCGTACGGAAGACGACGTTTCCCCTGACGAACGCGCGGATCTGTTCGATCGGGTCGTCGCCGGCACGAGCGAGTTCTGCATCGCACACCGCGTCGTAGGTGTCGACACCGTCCAGCAGGATAGCCAGCAGCAGGTCTTGCTTGTTCTTGTAGTGGTAGTAGAGCGCGGACAGGCTCACGCCCGCTTCCTGCGCGATCGTGCGGATCGAGGACGATCCGTAACCGTTGCGCACGAACTCCTTTCGTCCTGCCTCGATGAAGAGGCGCTGCTTCGGTGAGAGCACCCTCAAGACATCGCTCCGGTGTCGGCGTAGTGCGCGATCAACTCGCCGAGTCGCCGCTTGACCATTTTGCCCGTGGGAGTGCGGGGCAGCTCGTCGACGAACCGGACATGCCGAGGGCACTTGAAACGCGAGAGTCGCTCCCGGCAGAACTCGATGATCTCACCTTCGGTCTCGTCCGACTCTTCTGCACCGGGCACGAGTTGCACGAACGCTTCGACACGTTCTCCGCGGTCGGCATCCGGTACACCGAGAACCGCAACGTCGGCGATCGAGGGGTGAAGAACCAGGACGTTCTCGATTTCCTGGGGATAGATGTTCACCCCACCCGAGATGATCGTGAACTTGTCTCTGCCGGTGAGGAACAGGTAGTCGTCCTCGTCGAGATAGCCGATGTCGCCGGTGGTGTACCAGTTCTCCTCGAACGGGTGCCGCGTCGAGTCGGTCTTCTCCGGGTCCTTGTGGTACTCGAACGAGTAGTCGGTGCGTTCGAAGTACACGACGCCGATCTCACCGGCAGGTAGCAGTTCACCGTTCTCACCGCAGATGTGCGCCAGTCCGAGAGTGCCAGGTCCACCGGTCTTCCCGACCGTGCCGGGCTTGCGTAGCCATTCCTGCGGGGTGACGAGGGTGTTGCCGATTGCCTCCGTCGCGGAGTAGTACTCGTAGACGATCTCGCCCCACCAGCCTATGAGCTCCTTCTTCACCTCGACGGGACATGGCGCGGCCGAATGCAGCGCGCATCGCATCGACGACAGGTCGTAGCGCTCCCGGATCTCGCGGGGCAGTTTCAGAAGGCGCACGAAATGGGTGGGCACCCATTGGCTGTGGGTCACGCGATAACGCTCGATGTACGCCAGACTACGTTCGGGATCGAATCTGTCCATGAGCACGACGGTGCCGCCGAGTGCCTGTGTCGACACGCTGTACCGAAGCGGCGCAGAATGGTAGATCGGCGCGGGTGACAGATACACCGTGTTCTCGTCGAAACCGAACCACCTCACCTGCTTCAGCAGCGGCGAGCCCGGTTCGTCCCCCACCTGTGCGCCGGTGAGCGCGGGCTTGATTCCCTTCGGCCGGCCCGTGGTCCCGGAGGAATACAGCATGTCGCTGCCACGGGGTTGATCCTCCGGAGGGATGATCGAAAGTCCCGCCGTCTCGGCCTCGTACCCGAAGTGCCCGGGCACCTGCCCTCCGAATGCGAGACGGTGCACCACCTTCGGGGTGAGCGGCACGATCGCCGCCGCGAGGTCCGCGAGCGGCGCCGAGACCACGAGCACCGTCGCATCGCAGTCGTCGACGATGTAGGCAGCCTCCGCCGGCGCCAGATGACTGTTCACGAACGTGATGTAGACACCGGAACGCAGTGCTCCCCAATACAATTGGAAAACGGTCATGTCGTTGACGGTGAGCACCGCGATGTGATCGCCCCGCCCGACGCCGTGTGCACGCAGCCAGTGCGCGAACCGGACGGATTCCTCCTCGAGTCGCAGATAGGTGAGCATCCGCCCGGTCGCGGCCTCGTACACAGCGGGGCGGTCCGGGTCGACGGCGGCGTACCGTCCCGGATACATCGCTACAGCCCCAGATCCTTGGAGATGATCGTTTTCATGACCTCGCTGGTACCCCCGTAGATGCGGGTCACGCGCGTGTCGGCGTACAGCCTGGCGATGGGATACTCGGTGATGTAGCCGTAGCCCCCGTGCAACTGCAGGCACTTGTCGATGACGCGGCCGGCGACCTCGGTGCAGAACAATTTCGCACGAGCAGCATCCGCGACCGTCAGTTCCTTGCGGTCGAGAAGTTCGAGGCAGCGGTCGACGTAGACCCGCGCGGCCTGCGTTTCGGCGGAGCACTCGGCGAGCACGAACTTGGTGTTCTGGAAGGTGGAGACCGGCTTACCGAACACCTTGCGTTCGCTGGTGTACGCGATCGCGTGGGCGATGGCGGCCTCGGCGAAACCGACCTGGTTCAGGGCGATACTCAGCCGCTCCTGCGGCAGATTGTGGGTCAGGTAACCGAAGCCCGCGCCCTCCTCACCGAGCAGATTCTCGACCGGTACCTTCACGTCGGTGTACGACAATTCGGCGGTGTCCTGCTGGTGCAGGCCGATCTTGTCGAGCTTGCGACCCACCGCGAACCCCTCACTGTCGGTGGGCACTGCGATGATGGACAGGCCACCGCGACGGTTTTCGGGGTCGAACGGGCTGGTGCGGCACACCGTCAGGATGAGGTCGGCGGTGACGCCGCCGGTGATGAAGGTCTTCGCTCCGTTGATGATGTAGTGCGAGCCGTCTTCCGACAGTTTCGCCGAGGTCGCGATGTTCGCAAGGTCGGAACCGGTGCCCGGTTCGGTCATCGCGATCGCGGTCATGATCGAGCCGTCGGCGAAACCGGGCAGCCAGCGCTGCTTCTGTTCGTCGGTCGCGTATTCGAGCAGGTACGGCAGGATCAGGCAGGCATGCACCGTGTAGGAGCCGAACGAGACACCCGCACGGGCGACCTCTTCGAAGACGATCGTGTTGAACTTGAAGCTCGACTCGCCGCCCCCGCCGTACTCCTCGGGGACCTGGATCCCGAGAATGCCGAGTTCGCCCAGCCGGCGGAAGAATTCACGAGGAGGGCGGCCCATCTCGTCCCACTCCTCGCGATGCGGCACGACTTCACGTTCGATGAAGTCGCGCAACATCTTCCGGAACTGTTCGTGTTCTTCGGTGAAGATCGTGCGCTGCATGGTCTGTCCTAGGGGTCAGGAATCGGAAGGGTCAGTTGCCGGTGAAGTCGCCGGTGCGTCGTTCGAGGAACGCGGACAGGGCTTCCCGATGGTCCTCGGAGTGGTGCGAGAGCGCCTGAAAAGAGGCCGACAGTTCGAGGAGCGTGTCGAGATCGACGCGCTGTCCCTCCCGCAGCAGCTTCTTGGTCATACGCAGGGCGTTCGGGGGGTTGACCGCCACTCGTGCAGCGAGAGCGTTCGCGGCATCGAGCAGTTGTTCAGGTTCGACGACCTGCGAGACCATGCCCCAGTCGAGTGCCGTCGCGGCGTCCACACGATCGCCGGTGAAGGCCATCTCGGCAGCACGGGCCGCCCCAACGGCGCGCGGGAGCAACCAGGCGCCGCCGTCGCCGGGAATGATGCCGAGCTTGACGAAGCTCTCCGCGAAGAACGCCCGCGTCGAGGCGATCCGCATGTCGCACATCATCGCGAGGTCGCAGCCGGCACCCACGGCGGGACCGTTGACCGCGGCAATGATCGGGACCTCGCAGTGGTAGATGGCCTTGGGCAGACGCTGGATACCGCGCCGGTAGCCTTCCCTCAGTGCGTGGGGTGCACCACCGAACATGCCGCGACGCTCGTCCATGTCCTTGACGTTGCCCCCGGCCGAGAAGGCAGATCCCGCGCCGGTGAGGATCACGACCCGCGTGTCGATGTCGCGGTTGGCTTCGTCGACGAGTTCGACGAGGCGTTCGACCACCTCGTCACCCGAAATCGGATTGCGTGCCTCCGGAAGGTTGATCGTCCAGGTCACGACGTTTCCCTCGCGGGTGCTCAGTACGACGTCCTGCGAAGCTGCCATGTGCGGTAGCGGTCCTTCCGTTTCCTGTGTGACTCGCACCAAATTAGGTCGAACGATCGTTCAAATTACGGGCCGCGCGATTTTCTGTAAAGGTCTGCGCGGGTCCGAACTCAGTCGGGCAGGCTCACGCCCGATTCGGCAAGTCGTATGGCTATTTCCTCGGGGAAGACATTCCGGAAGACGAAGGAATCGCGGCCGAGCACCCAACCCGGCGCCAGCGCGGTTGCATACCGCTCGAAATACCCGAGTTGCTTCCCGAACAGTACGAGTTCCTCGGGAGTCGACGTGTTCCATTTACGGCCGAGCGAGACCAGCGCCCCGATCAGTTCGCTGAGCCGCAGTTCACCCACGTCCTGACCGAGGAGCGGACCGAAGGTCTCGGCCACCTGCCGCCCGACCGCCGCGTCGTCGACATCGAGATTTGCGGCGACACCGAGTGCCCGCACACTCTGCGCGACCGCTGTGAAGTCCCCGTCGAGGAGCGCAGCGCGGAACAACGCCCGCAGCAGAGCGCGCCACTTGTCGGGTAGTTCGCCGACGATGCCGAAATCGAGCAGTGCGACGCGGCCGTCCTCGAGCAACCACAGATTGCCCGCGTGGACGTCGCCGTGGAAGGGGCCGTGGCACAGCACCGCTTCCATCCACACCTTCACCCCTCGGCGCACCAGCAGGGCGGTGTCGAGATCGTCCTGGCCCGGCACGACCCGGTCCAACGGCTTGCCCTGCAACCTCTCCATGCAGATCACCCGCGGGCCGCACCACTGCCAGTACACCTCGGGCACCGTGACGTAGCAATTGTCGCCGAAAGCAGAGATGTTGCGGCGGAAGCGGTCCTGCCGGTCCGCCTCTACCGCCGCGTTGAGTTCCGTCATCGTCGCGTTGTAGAGATCGCGGATGATTCCCGGTGTGTTCGCGATGCGGAAGAACTCGAAGATCTGCAGCAGTTTCGCGCCCATGTAGGCGGCCCGCAGATCGACGAGCATGCGCTGCGCGATCCCGGGGCGCTGCACCTTCACGACCGCTCGGCGACCGTCGTGCAACACACAGCCGTGCACCTGGGCGACGGATGCGGCGGCAAGCGGCACGTCGTCGAACGAGGCGAACAACTCGTCGATGCGGTATCCGAGATCCTCTTCGATCACCGCCCGGGCCTGGTCGGAGGGGAAGGTCGGAACGTCGTCGAGCATGCGCAGGCAAGCGTCGGCGAGCGCGACGGGAAACAACCCGGGCGACGAGGCGATCAGCTGACCGAGCTTCACGAAGGTCGGCCCGAGGTGCTCGAACGCGTCGACGGTGCCGTGGGCGGCCGCTTCGACGATCCCGTGGTTCCGGGGCCGGACGGTCCACCGCACGATGGCCCACACCACGAAAGCGATCAGCACGGCCGCGACCACCACGGCTCGGCCGAGCTCGGCCGGCCCGAAACGGTCGAGCTCGGGTGTCTCGACGTCCAGAGCACCGGACGGAAGGCCGTTCGCGTACGGGCCGACCGCTCCGGTGTGGTCCGGTCTGTCGGATACGCCTTCGCGCAGCGTGTATTCGTGCACGACCTGTCCCCACTCCGTCCACCACGCGCCCCCTCGGCGCGACTTCGTGCACGGTACCTGCATCCGGCACCCCGATCGAGGCCCCGCGATTTTCACTGTCTTCTGTCGGTGGCCACGGCTACTCTCTGACGGGTAGCGAATTCGGGGGCCGACCAGCCGGGGGTATCGCGATCATGACAGAACAACTGCTCGGAGAATCTGCCGGTTCGATGCCGGCGTCGACGGATTTCATGGACCTTGCCGAGCCGTTCCGTCGAGAGCTGCTCGCCCACTGTTACCGCATGAGCGGGTCGCTCCACGACGCGGAAGATCTCGTTCAGGAGACCTACCTGCGGGCGTGGCGCGGTTACGAGAACTTCGGGGGTCGTTCGTCGCTGCGGACGTGGCTGCACCGCATCGCCACCAACGTGTGCCTGACCGCACTCGAGGGTCGCAGTCGTCGGCCGCTACCCACCGGACTCGGCGCACCGAGTGCCGATCCCACCGACGATCTGGTCACCCGGCCGGAGGTGCCCTGGCTCGAACCGTTCCCGGCCGGATACGCCGTCGACGATCCGTCGGATCCCGCAACGATCGCCGCGTCCCGCGATTCCGTGCGACTCGCGTTCGTCGCTGCCCTTCAGCACCTGTCCGCCCGCCAGCGGGCGGTACTGCTTCTCCGCGAAGTCCTGCAGTGGCGTGCCACCGAGGTCGCGGCCGCCCTCGACACGTCGACAGCCGCGGTCAACAGCCTTCTGCAGCGCGCCCGAGCCCAGTTGAAGGACGCCCGCGTGCGGGACGACGAACTGGCCGAACCCGACGGTGCCGAAACCAAGGCATTGTTACAGCGCTGGGTCGACGGCTTCGAGAGGTACGACATCGACTCGCTCGCACAGATGCTCACCGAAGATGCGATCTGGGAGATGCCGCCTTTCGAGGGCTGGTACCAAGGCGCCGATGCGATCGTCACTCTCATCAAGACCAACTGCCCTGCAGAGGGTCCCGGCGACCAGGTTCTCCGCCCAGCCGTGGCGAACGGCCAACCGGCATTCGGGCTGTACATGCGAGGGGAGGACGGTCGCCACCACCCTTTTCAACTGCAAGTGCTCGACATCGTCGACGGTAGAGTCACGCACGCCACTGTCTTCTTCGGCGACGACACCGCTGCGTTGTTCGCCCGATTCGGGCTGCCGGAAGACCCGGCAGCCCACTGACTCCTCCCGTCGAGTCGCCGGCAATCAAGCCTCCGCGGCAGCGCTTCGTTCGGCGTCCGCCGGTGCCCACGCCTGCTCTGCGGCGGACATATCCATCCACATCACTTCCCAGACGTGATTGTCGAGATCCCGGAACGCCCGCTGATGCGAGTACTCCCCCATCTCCTCCTGTGCCTTCTGCCCACCCGAGGTCACCCACTCGGTGCCTCCGGCCGCAACCGCGCCGTCCACGAGCGCGTCGACTCCCTCACGACTCTCCGCGGTGATGCACATGAGCACCTCACGGGCCCGCGTGGTGTCGCAGATGTCGTCGTTGATGAAGTCGCGGAAGCGCGGCTTCGCGAGCAACATCACGTAGCTCTGCTCGTTGATTTCCAGGCAGGCGGTGTTCTCGTCGCAAAACATGTCGTTGAAGGTGAATCCGAGCTTGTCGAAGAATTCCCGAGAGGCGGCGACGTTCTCGACAGCGAGGTTCACGAACGGTATGCGCGGCATGGTTTCTCCTGTGTTCGGTGTCCCTGCCCGGGACGCGGTATGGGTGTCACGGATACAGACCGACCACGCGGCGAGAACTCATCGTGGAGTACGGCAGGTGTCGCCGAGCGTCCCCGATTCTTCGCATACCGCCCTAAGATCGCGGGTGCACGGAATCCGATACTCACTTCCGAAAGCGCAGGGGACCATGACCGAAAATTCCGATCACCAAGACCTGTTGCTCAGCGATTCAGAACGCATGCACGCGTTGAACGCGCTCGGCGAGCACTACGCCGCGGGACGGCTGGACAGTGCCGAATTCTACGATCGGTCCGGAGAAATCTCCTCGGCACGAACACTTTCGGCGTTGCAACCGTCCTTTCGGGGTCTGCCCGGCGGGGTTCCTCTCGAACAGGTCGACGGCCGTATCCGGATCATTGCCGATTCCTCGATGCCGGCGGTCCGTGGTGACACTTCTCCTGTGACGACGACACAATCGGCGGAGGAGGAACTTGTTTCGCTCCGCACGCGGGGAAATCTGGTCGAAACGCTCGACTGGATCATCATCGGTATCACTCTGACGACCTTTCTCGTCCTGCAACGCGTCGTCGAGTGGGATTACGCCTGGATCGTGTGGCCGACGCTGATCGTGACGCTGAGCGTTCCGCGGCTGATCCTGAAGTACAGCGACGACGACGAGAAGGTCTACGAACAACTGAAGAAGTCGGAAGCTGCAGCACGGAAGAAGCGACTCGAAGAGGCCTCGAAGCGGATCCGCGAACTCGAGAACCGAGGCGGGACGGAGACCCCGTAGAGCCCGGCGAACTGCGGGAACGACTCCCCGGCCGCTATCCGGCAAGCCGTCCCTGATAGAAGCAGAGCATGGTTATCGAGACGACACAGTTCCCCGTCGACCGCCCGGGCCGTTTCATGGGCGTCGAAATCGAGGTCGCCGGCGACACGTCGGTCTCGATCACCCAGCCCGTGGGGCCGCACCTGTTCGACCACCGCGGACGGACCACTCTCGCTTCCCTGGGCGTCCTCACGGACTTCGCGGGCGGCCTGCCCGCAGGTCTCGCCCGGTTCGCGGCGACCGGTGAGCGCCCCCAGGGTGTGCTGTCGCACCTGACGGCGACGCTCGCCCACCCCTTCCCCAGCTCCGGCATCCTCGTCGGCCATGGCAGTGGCCTCTTCTTCGACGAGTCGACCGGTGTGTCACGCACCGACGTGCGCGACGAGCAGGGCGCGCTCGTCGCCCACCTGGTGGGACGATCCATCCTTGTCGGACGCACACCGACCGATCTCGGACCGGACGCGGCGGAGTCCGTACCGGACCGCGGAGAACCGGAGCCGTGGTCCGACGCAGCGGTCCTGGCCGAGCTGCCCGGGCTCGATATCGTCACCGGCATCTCCACCGGATCTCTCCCGCGCGGTCCCCTCGCCGGATTGCTCGGGCTCGAGGTGACGGCCGCAGAACGAGGAGTCGTGCGGGCCCGCCTGTCGCCCCGCGAGTGGATGGCCAATGTGATCGGTTCGGTGCAGGGCGGCGTGCTCGTCTCGATAGCGGAGGCCGTCACCGGATTGGCGGCGCAGACGCTGACCGGCGTCGACCACGACTACCGCGTACTGGAGATCGGCCTCGACTACCTGCGTTCGCCGGCCGTTCCCGGACCGGACATCGAACTGCGGTCGACAGCGCTACGGGCAGGTCGGCGACTCGCCTCCTTCGAGACGACGCTGTGCGCAGCCGACGGCACCGTCTACGTGCGCGCGCACGCGAACGTCCAACTCGCCTCTCGCACGTAGTCTGCTTCGGGGTCCGATCAGGCTGCGGCTCGGCGCGCTACCGTGACCGCGGCAGCGCCGAGCCGCAGAAATCGACCGTCGGAGATCGTGGAGAGCGCGTTTCCCATGCGGTTGGTGACGAACGCGATCGACAGCCCGGTCTCCGGGTCCGCGAATGCTCCCGACCCACCGAAACCGTAGTGCCCGACCGATTTCAACGGTTGCTGCCGGATTCTCACCCAGCCGGGGTGGTAGCCCAGTCGCCAGTTCGGCCGGATGCCGAGGACATAATCTCGCCGCCGGGTCTGCACCTCGAGCAACTGCTCGATCGTGTCCTTCTCCAACAGGCGGACACCGTCGATCGTGCCCTCGTTGGCGATCGCCGCATACATGCGGGCCAGAGCCCGAGCGGTGAACACCCCGTTCCACCCCGGCATGACTGCATCGTGAGCGGACGGACTGCGCATCAGTTCGTCGAAGCCCTCGGCCATGCCCGCCTCGGCGAGGCCACGCACTCCCGGCGCACGGGACAGGACGGCCGATGCCGTCGTCCACGGCGCCGGCAGGAAGTTGACCTTCGGGAAGACCCGGGCAATTCGGTGCCGCTGGTTCTCCGGCACGCGAAACCAGAATTCGTCCATCCCCAGCGGCTCTGCGATCTCGGTACGCACCAATTCCTGGAAGGGCACCCCCGAGGCGCGCGACGCGACCTCGGCGACGAGGTTGCCGTAGGTGACGGCGTGATAACCCGGCCCGTGGAGACGCCGAGGATCGGGCGGTGACGCGGCGAGCGCGGCAGCGACGGCCTCGGAGTCGAGCAACCCTTCGCGACCGGGGACGAGGCCACGTGCTTTGTGCAAGCCTGCACGATGCGACATGAGTTCGCGCAGCGTGATGCTCTCCTTGCCGGCAACGGCGAACTCCGGCCAGTACTCGGCCACGGCTGCGTCGTAGTCGAGCAGGCCGCGTTCGACCAGCCGGTGCACCACCGTGCTGGCCACTCCTTTACCGGTCGAGAACGACAACACGATGGTGTCTCGGGTCCACCGCTTGTCACGGGTCGCGCTGCCTGCCCAGATGTCGAGCACCGGTTCGCCGTGCAAATAGCACGCGAGAGCGCCACCACCCTGACTCTGTTTGTAGAACATCCGGAAGAACAGATCCGCCACAGGCATGAAGCGAGGGTCGACCAGCATCTGCGTCGACGGTGCCACCTCGGGCGGCTCCGCCGGGGAACCTTCGGTCATATGCCCGATGCTAGGAGCATGCGTCCGGCCGTGTATGTGTTCTCCCACTTCCACGCGTATCTGCACGTCGCTGTCTGCACGCCGGGCGACTCGAGTGTAAGGATGGGGAGCATGACCCTCGCGCAGAACTCGGAGATCCGCTCCGGCATCGACCTCGGACACGTCGACGAGCGGGTCCGCCCCCAGGACGACCTTTTCGAACATGTGAACGGGCGGTGGCTCGCCGAGCACGAGATCCCCGCCGACCGCGCACTCGACGGGGCGTTCCGCACGCTCGCCGACAAGGCGGAAGTCGATGTTCGGACCATCATCGAGGAGGCCGCGGAGTCCGGTGCCGAACCGGGCAGCGACGCTCGGAAGATCGGCGACCTGTTCAAGTCCTTCATGGACACCGCGGCCATCGAGGCCGCCGGTCTCGACCCGATCCGTGACGAACTAGAAGCCGTCTCCGGCGCCACCGATCGCGCCGCGCTCGCGGTGGTGCTGGGCCGCCTGCAGCGTACCGGCGTGACGGGCGCGCTCGTGCACTACGTCGATACCGATTCGAAGAACTCCGAGCGGTACCTCATGCACGTCTCACAGGGCGGACTCGGTCTGCCCGACGAGTCGTACTACCGGGAGAAGCGCTACGCCGAGATCCGCGAGCAGTACACCGCCCACGTCGGCCGGATGTTCGCCCTTGCCGACCTGCCCTACGACGCGTCGAGGGTGGTGGCGCTCGAGACGAAGCTGGCCGCCGGTCACTGGGATGTCGTCAAGCGTCGCGACGCCGACCTGAGCTACAACCTGCTCACCATCGATTCGTTGCTCGCCGATCTTCCGCAGTTCGACTGGAATGGGTGGATCGGCGCGACCGGCGCGACCGGCGAACAGTGGGCCGAGATCGTGGTGCGCCAGCCGAGCTTCCTCGAGGTGTTCGCCGGGCTGTGGGCCGACGAACAACTCGACGACTGGAAGGCCTGGGCAGTCTGGCGAGTACTGCGTGCGCGTGCCCCCTATCTGTCCGAGGCATTCGTCGAGGAGAACTTCGCGTTCTACGGACGCACGCTCACCGGCACTCAGGAGATCCGGGACCGCTGGAAGCGCGGCGTGTCGCTCGTGCAGGATCTCATGGGGGAAGCCGTCGGCAAGCTCTACGTCGAACGGCACTTCCCCGCCGAGGCCAAGACCCGCATGCAGGTGCTCGTCGACAATCTCATCGAGGCCTATCGGCAGTCGATCACCGAACTCGAATGGATGAGCCCGGCCACACGTGAGGCGGCCCTGCGCAAGCTCGAGAAGTTCACCCCCAAGGTCGGCTATCCGGACACCTGGCGCGACTATTCCGCCGTCACGATCACACCGGACGATGTGGTCGGCAACTACCGCAGCGGTTACGCCGCCGAATACGATCGCGATCTGGGCAAGCTCGGTGGCCCCGTGGACCGTGGTGAGTGGTTCATGACCCCGCAGACGGTCAATGCCTACTACAACCCCGGCATGAACGAGATCGTCTTTCCCGCAGCGATTCTCCAGCCGCCGTTCTTCGACCTGCACGCCGACGACGCCGCAAACTACGGCGGTATCGGTGCGGTGCTCGGGCACGAGATCGGCCACGGCTTCGACGATCAGGGCGCGAAGTACGACGGCGACGGCAATCTACAGAACTGGTGGACCGATTCGGATCGCGAGGAGTTCGGCAAGCGCACTGCGGCGCTCATCGCTCAGTATGACGAGTTCGAGCCGAAAGCCCTTCCCGGACAACGCGTCAACGGTAGCTTCACGATCGGCGAGAACATCGGCGATCTCGGTGGTCTGTCGATCGCGCTCGAGGCCTACAAGATCGCGCTCGGCGGCAAGCCTGCACCCGTGATCGACGGACTGACCGGATTGCAGCGGGTGTTCTTCGGGTGGGCTCAGGTGTGGCGAACGAAGGTTCGCGACGAGGAGGCGTCCCGTCGCCTGGCGGTCGATCCCCACTCGCCGCCGGAGTTCCGCTGCAACGGCGTGGTCCGCAACATCGACGCGTTCTACGACGCGTTCGACGTCCGTCAGGGCGACGGACTGTATCTCGATCCCGAAGAGCGCGTAAGGATCTGGTAGCCCCGCATACAGCACTGCCCCGACGCGGACAGGGCGGGTTCTAACGGTGGTCGCAACACCCCGAGTTTCGGGAGGTTGCGACCACCGTGTCGTTTACAGACAAACGCGAGGAGTTCCTCGCCCCGCTCGATGTGGTCAAGAGCGTCACTCCAGCAGCGCGAGACCTGGGTATCAATCGCAATACCGCGTACGCGTGGGCGCGTGCAGCTGGCGTCTCTTCGAGGCGAACCGAGGACCCTCGCAAAGCCGAATTCCTGTCGTTACGCAGGGAGGGCCTGACCAGGAAGGCCGCGGCAGAACGTGTAGGAATCAACATCCGGACGGCCAGGGACTGGGACCGTGGAGTCCGACGACTGAAACGCGGTCGGCTCTATCCCGACGGAACGTTTGTGGACTACACCACCAACACGACGACGATGAGATCCATGACGAGTCCACCGTCGACGGTTCCGGAGCAAGTCGGATCGCGGCTGCTGTCACTTCAAGAACGAGAGACGATCGCTGATCTCAAGCGGCTCGGCTGGTCATTACGGGCGATCGGCCGAAAACTGGGACGATCGGCATCGACGATCAAACGCGAGATCGACACGCGCTCGACGGACGGCGTCTATCTGCCGCATGGTGCTCATCGCGACGCCGCCACGAAACGGATGCGCCCGAAGCCGGCGAAACTTGCCCAGTCCGGGCGGCTGCGGGATTACGTGTCGGACCGGTTGAGGGAACAATGGTCTCCGGAGCAGATCAGCGGCGTCCTGTCGCGAGATTTCGCGGACGACGAGAGTATGCAGGTGAGCACGGAGACGATCTACCAGGCGATCTACGTCCAGGCTCGCGGCGGGCTGAAACGTGAGGTCGCTGACGCGTTGCGCACCGGCCGAGCCCGCCGTAAGCCGCATCGCTCGCCTGAGCAACGCACCAGCCGGTTCGTTGATCCGATGGTGATGATCAGCGAACGCCCGGCGGAAGTTGAGGACCGTGCTGTCCCAGGGCATTGGGAGGGCGATTTGGTGCTCGGCGCGGGCAACAAGACAGCGATCGTCACCCTCGTCGAACGGTCCACACGTTACGTCATGCTCGGGCATCTTCCCGGCGAACACACGGCCGAAGCCGTCCGCGACGTCCTCGTTACTCTGATCGGCACGCTGCCCGAGCATCTGCGCGGCTCGCTGACCTGGGATCAGGGTGCAGAGATGGCTGCGCACAAGGCGTTCCGAGTGGCCACCGGTGTCCCGGTCTACTTCTGCGATCCCGCGTCACCCTGGCAGCGAGGATCGAACGAGAATACCAATGGTCTGCTGCGCCAGTACTTCCCCAAGGGCACGGACCTATCTATCCACGGCCTCGAAGACCTCGAGCACGTCGCGCAGAAGCTCAATAGCCGCCCACGCAAGACGCTCGGCTGGGATACCCCAGCCGAGCGTCTGTTAGAACTTGTCTAGTTCGCTTGGTGTTGCGACGACCCCTGGAATCCGCCCAGCGTCGGGGCAGTGTCATGTGCAGGGGGGTCAGCCCAGATGCGATCCCGGCACGGGAACGCCGCGTGCATGGAACCACGGCATGGGGTCGATCTTGGTGCCGTTCGGCTGCCACACCTCGTAGTGCAGGTGCGGGCCGGTCGACTGACCACGGTTGCCCATCGTGGCGATCTGCTCGCCGGCGCGGACGTGCTGGCCGGGCACCACGAGCGAAGCATCGATGTGTCCGTACACGCCGATCGTGCCGTCGTCCTGCCTGACGCGCACCCACAGGCCGAAGCCCGTGGCCGGACCGGATTCGATCACGACGCCGTCGGTGACCGAGACGATGGGAGTTCCGATCGAGTTGGCGATGTCGATGCCGTTGTGATTGGTACCCCAGCGCGGACCGAAGCCCGAGGTGAGTGTGCCGGCGGCGGGGAATGCGACTCTAGGGCGGGCAGCTTCCTCGCGGGCGGCCTGCTCGGCGGCCTCGCGAGCGATTCGCTCGTCTTCCGCACGCTGCGCCGCTTCTTGCGCGGCGACCTGCTCGGCGGCACGCTGCGCATCTCGTTCGGAGGCGCGGCGGAGCTTCTCGGTGTAGTGGGATGCGTCGAGACCGGCGACCTTCAGCACTTGCGGTGCGGTGGACAGGTTCTCGGCGACGCCGGTCCAGGCTGCGCGGGACTCCGCGCGGAATGGATCGCCCGCAGCGTGCGCGGCGGTCGTGCTACCGACCGTCACCGCGCCCGCGAGGACCGCGACTGCCATCCACCTGCCGACGCGTGCCGCACGCCGACGGATGTCGGTGGTGTCTCGAGTGGGAGTGGATTCAGTATTTCGGTTCACAACAGTTCCTCTGGGACGGGATCCCGATAACGAAAGGATCACGATTCAGTCACAGAGTACGTCGATTTTCGAGATCAGCGGCGTGTCGATTTGACAGGAAACCGACCAGTCGACCATCAAAACTGTCCCGTTTGCCCCACTCCGGCCACAGAAGCAACACCGACCTCACAGGTTCGGTCGAGAGAGAGGTAAACAGTGAGCAACGTCATGGCACTCAGTGCCCATGAAACTTCCCCGGATGGGGTATGCAGGCGAACTTATCGCACCGCGAAACGCAAGCCGAAATTGTCCAATGTCGCGGGCAGAGGACGCGCCGGATCGGGCTTCACCTCCGACACCACAGCGAAGTCGGCCGCGCGCAGCAGACACGCGAGGAACGTACTCGCCACGAACAGGACGATGCTGCGTCCGGGACAGACCGTGGGTCCGGCGCTGAACGGCACGAGCGCCGGGTAGCGCTCCGCTCGCCCGTCGAGCCAGATCTCGGGTTCGAAGCTGTCGGCGAACGGCAGATCGTCGGCACGGTGGAAGGCCGAGGAAAGAATCACGAAACCCGTACCTGCCGGAAGGGTCGAGCTACCGCCCGCACCGTTGCTCCAGGCGGTCTCTTCCACCGAGTCCCGGAGGATGACCGGTGTGGTCGGCCACAGGCGCGTCGTATCCAGCACACAGGCCCGTAGATATTCGTAGACCTGGGGAGTTCCGGCTTCGGTTGCCGCCAGCTCCGACTCGACGCGCAGGCGCTGCTCGGAATGGGTGGACAGCACCGCGAGGGTGCGGGCGGTGACCATACCCGCAGCGTCGAACGCGAACAGCCAGTGCGGCATCTGCCCGATCCGATCGACCGAAGCCGGTGCCGCGAGGTCACGGACGATGCCCGCAAGACTGGCGGACGGAGCCGCGGTGACGTGGCGGTGCAGGTTCTGCGTGAACCGGTCGCGCAGGCGGTGCCGGAGGGGATGCGCGAACGACCAGTTCCCGTTCGAGCGAAGCGTCCACAGCTGGTCGGTGACGCTCTCGTCGTCGCGTGCAGCGTCGCCGAACGAGATACGCCTGACCAGTCGCCACCACGCCCGCACGAAGTCCCGCGCGTCGAGTTCGCCGCGCGATCCGGCGACTCCCACCAGTGCCCGCACCTCCTGCTCGATCACCGGGACCCACTCGGCGGCGAGACGGTGCAACGCGTGTTCGGGTTCGAGGACCGATTCGTTGAACGCGCGGCGTTGTGCGCGGATGTCCCCTCGGGAGATCAGCACCCCGTTGGGCTGGAACGGGCTGAGTGCGGCCACCTTCTCCCTGTTGGCTGCGGTGAACGACGCCGTGTCGGTGCGCAGAATCCGGTCCACATCATCGGGCGACAGGACGATCGCAAGCGTGCGGCCGGGGATCGGCACGGCCAGCGGACCGTCACCGTGACGCTTGCGCAGGTCGGCGATCACCCGAACCACGGCCGCGTCGGATTGGTTCTTCTCGAGCAGTTTCATCACCCAGCGACGCCGCGCGATCGGACCCACTGCCACGAACGGTACGGCCACCCTGCCGAGGAGCCGAGCAGCATCGGCGGGTGAAACGATCGCGGTCGTTGCAGACAAGGGCGCTCCCGACGTCGAGGGGACAGGACCTCTGGAGAATCCCCCGTCTCGGCCTGTTCAAACGCCCGATGGGCCCGTCACACGTCCTCCTGGAGGGCGACGGGTCACTTGCCGCGTGAGAGCACCTTGTCCGCCGCTTCCCAGTGCGCATCGGCGACCCACAATCGCGCGAACGCGTCGACCGCCTCCTCGGGACCGGCCCCGTTCACGACGCGCTTGACGGATGCGGACGACGGGTTGGCCAGCGCGCGCCCGAGTGCGCGCCAGCCCTGTTCGAAGCCCTCCCGCGGAAGCACCCGGTCGACGAGCCCGATACGTTCGGCCTCCTCGGCACGAAGGATTTCTCCGGAGCCCGCGAGCATGAGGGCGCGCCCGCGTCCGACCAGCGATGCCAGCCGCTCAGCCCCACCCCAGGCCGGCATGATCGCCAGCGAGACCTGGTTGAAGCCGATCTTGACGTCGTCGGCGGCGATCCGGATGTCCGCGGCCACTGCAACCTCGGCGCCGCCGCCGAGAGCGTGCCCGTTGAGCGCCGCCACGACGGGAGCGGGGAAGCCGGCGATCCGATCGCAGACGGTACGCATCCGCCACGCCATATCGGCTGCCTGCTCGTGGGTGCGGAGCTTGGCGAGTTCCTTGAGATCACCGCCGGAGACGAAAGCCCGGTCGCCACCGCCCCTGATCACCAGCGCACGCGCCTGCGCCTGCGCGGCTTCGTCGAGCACCTTCTCGAGCTGATCCATCGTCTCGGGAGCGATGGCATTGCGTGCATGCGGGCGATCGATGGTGACGACGGCGAGACCGTCATCGAGCTCCAGCTCCACCATGGTTCTGTTCTCCGAACTGATATTGGAATTCTAGTTTTAGGAGAATAGCATCATCACAACCGGCCTATGCCGGTCTGCACTCCTTCGCGCCGTGGCCTACGACGGCACGGCCCCACCCCGGACATGGAGCACTCAGATGCGGCAGATCCCTTCCGAACTGGTCGAACGCTACGAGCACGAGGGGTGGTGGACACGCGAGACGATCGGCGACATGCTGGCGGGCGGATTGAAGGCCGCCCCCGACATCGAGTTCCGCATCCATTCCGACGTCCGCCCGTGGTCGGGCACCGTGGGCGAGGTCGAGCACGTCGCGCGCCGCCTCGCCGCCGGTCTGCGTCGCCGGGGTGTGGGCCCTGGAGACGTCGTTGCGTTCCAGTTGCCCAACTGGATGGAGGCCGCCGCGGTGTTCTGGGCATCGTCCTTCCTCGGCGCCACGGTCGTCCCGATCGTGCACTTCTACGGCCGCAAGGAACTCGGCTTCATCCTGCGCGAGTCGGCTCCCAAGGTGTTCGTGTGCGCCGAGAAGTTCGGATACACGGAGTACCAACCGGATCTGTGCGCGGACATCCCCGTGGTGGGCGTGGTCGGGCGCAACTTCGACGACCTCCTCGACGACGACCCCTTCGAGGGAGTGCTACCGGTCGACCCCGCCGGACCGGCACTGCTGGCGTTCACGTCGGGAACCACGAGCGACCCCAAAGGGGTGATACACAGCCACCGCACTCTCGGCTTCGAGACCCGGCAGCTCGTGGCCCGTTACCCGGCCGACCGCGGCAACCAGCTGACCGGCGCGCCCGTCGGGCACTTCATCGGGATGGTCAACGCGTTCCTCATTCCCCTGCTCGACAACAGCCCGATCAATCTGCTCGACGTCTGGAATCCCGCCCGGGCCATCGAACTGATGGAAAGCGATGGACTCGTGATCGGAGGTGGGGCAACCTATTTCATCACCAGCCTGCTCGACCACCCCGACTTCGATCCCGACCGGCACATCCGGTACATGAAGTACGCCGGCCTCGGAGGCTCGACCGTGCCCGCCGCGGTCACACGCCGGCTCGACGATCTGGGCATCACGGTGTTCCGCGCGTACGGCAGCACCGAGCATCCGTCGATCACCAGCTCGCTCGTCACGGACCCGGTCGAGAAGCGACTGTTCACCGACGGAAGCCCTTGCCCCGGCGTGGAGATCCGGATCGCGGACGACGGGGAGATCCTCAGCCGCGGGCCGGATCTGTGCATGGGATACACGAGCGCAGAACTCACTGCCAAGGCCTTCGACGAGGAGGGCTGGTACCACACCGGGGACGTCGCGACCGTCGACGAGGACGGCTTCCTCACCATCACCGACCGCAAGGCCGATTTCATCATCCGTGGCGGAGAGAACATCAGCGCTCTCGAGGTAGAGGAGGTACTCCTGACACTGCCCGCGGTCGCCGAAGCCGCTGTCGTGTCGGCGCCGGACGATCGCCTCGGCGAACACGCAGCGGCGGTTCTACGGCTGCACCCCGATCATGCGATGCCGACGCTCGACGAGATCCGCGCGCACTTCCTCCAGGCCGGCATCGCGAAGCAGAAGTGGCCCGAGGAACTGCATCGCGTCGAAGACTTTCCGCGGACGGCGAGCGGCAAGATCCAGAAGTTCCGGGTCCGTCAGGATATTGCGACCACCAGAAGATGAGAATAGTATTCTCTCAACAGGAGAAGGAGGATTCATGCCCGCGAAAGAATTGCCGTACCCGTTGTTCGATGCGGACAACCACCTGTACGAGACCGAGGAAGCTCTCACCAAGTTCCTTCCGGAGAAGTACAAAGGCGCCATCAAGTACGTGCAGGTCGACGGCCGCACCAAGATCGCGATCCGTGGTCAGATCAGTGAGTACATCCCCAACCCCACCTTCGAGGTCGTCGCACGCCCGGGCGCCATGGAGGACTACTTCAAGAACGGCAACCCCGAGGGCAAGAGCAAGCGGGAGATCTTCGGCAAGCCGATGAAGTCGATCCCGGCGTTCCGCGATCCCGCGGCGCGCCTCGAGCTCATGGACGAGCTCCAGATCGACCGCACCCTGATGTTCCCGACGCTGGCCAGCCTCGTCGAGGAGCGCATGCGCGACAACCCCGAGCTGATCCACGCGGTCGTCCACTCGCTCAATCAGTGGCTGTACGAGACCTGGGGATTCAACTACAAGGACCGCATCTTCACCGTTCCCGTCATCAGCCTCCCCATCGTCGAGAAGGCGATCGAGGAGCTGGAGTGGTGCGTCGAACGCGGCGCGAAGGCCATCCTCGTGCGGCCGGCGCCGGTCCCCGGCTACAAGGGACCGCGCTCGTTCGCCCTCCCCGAGTTCGACCCCTTCTGGAAGCGCGTCGTCGAGCTGGACGTGCTGGTCACCCAGCACTCCTCCGACAGCGGCTACGCCCGCTACAACCAGGAGTGGGACGGTACGGGCGACGAGATGCTCCCGTTCGTCACCAACGCCTTCCGCATGGTCAGCGAGTGGCGTCCCATCCAGGACGCCGTGGCGTCCTGGGTGTGCCACGGTGCTCTCTTCCGCTTCCCCGAACTGCGGATCGCCGTCATCGAGAACGGCGCGTCCTGGCTGCCGCACCTTCTCCAGACTCTCTCCGATGTCTACAAGAAGGCGCCCGAGGGCTTCGGCATGCAGGATCCGGTCGAGGCCATCAAGAAGAGCATCCACGTCAGCCCCTTCTGGGAAGAGGACTTCAGCAAGCTCACCGCCCTCATCGGCGCCGAGCGCGTGCTGTTCGGCTCCGACTACCCGCACCCCGAGGGCCTGGCCGAGCCGACCACCTACATCGAGCACATCCAGCACCTGCCGCTCGAAGATCAGAAGCTGGTCATGGGTGGCAACCTTGCGAGGCTCCTGAAGGTATGAACTGGCGGACCATCCCCGAGATGGTCCTGAGCGCCGGCGACCGCTTCGGTGATGCCGAAGCGGTCGTCGACGGGGACCTCCGGATCTCCTTCACCGATCTCGCCGATCGAATCCGCCGTGCCGCCGGGGCATTCGCCTCGGCGGGGGTCGGCAAGGGCGATCGGGTGGCGATCTGGGCCCCCAACTCCGCTGCGTGGATCGTTGCGGCCTTCGGGGTCCTCACCGCCGGTGGCGTCCTCGTCCCGGTGAACACCCGTTACCGTGAGGACGAGGCAGGCGACATCATCCGCCGCAGCGGAGCCAGGCTCGTCCTCGTCGAGGACCGCTTTCTCAGTCAGGAATACGCAGTACCTTCGGGCATTTCGCGAATCGATCTCCGGTCCGGTTTCCTGGACAGCGGAAGTCCGTTCGCGCGGAGGATCGACGGGTCGGACGTCGCCGACATCATGTACACCTCGGGCACCACCGGGCGCCCCAAGGGCGTGATGATGAATCACCTGCAGACGCTCCGGATGTTCTCCGAATGGTGCGATCTGGCCGACCTGCGGCGCGGCGACCGCTACATGATCGTCAATCCGTTCTTCCACATGTTCGGCTACAAGGCAGGTCTCGTCGCGTCGTTCATCCGCGGTGCCACCGTAATTCCCGTCCCGGTCTTCGAGACGGATATCGTCCTCGAACTGATCGAGCGGGAGAGTGTGACCATGCTGCCCGGTCCACCCACGCTCTACCACTCGCTCCTCGCCGCACAGCAACGCGGAACGCACGACCTGTCGTCGCTGCGTGCCGCGGTAACCGGATCGGCCGACATTCCGGTCGACCTGATCCGGCGTATCCGGAACGAACTCCCCTTCGAGACGATCATGACGGGCTACGGTCTGAGCGAGGCGGGCACCGCGACGGCATCGAGACCCGGCGACACCTTCGAACAGATCGCCACCACCGTCGGAAAACCTTGCGACGGAGTAGAGGTGAGTATCGCTGCCGATGGCGAGGTGCTCATCCGCGGTTACAACGTGATGCAGGGCTACTTCGACGACCCGCAGGCCACCGCCGAAGCTGTCGACTCCGACGGCTGGCTCCACACCGGCGACCTCGGCGAACTCGATCCCGATGGTCACCTCCGTATCATCGGGCGCAAGAAGGACATGTTCGTCGTCGGCGGGTTCAACGCCTATCCCGCCGAGATCGAAGGTTTCCTGCTCGAACATCCGGCCGTCGACCAAGTGGCCGTTGTCGGCATCCCCGACGAGCGACTCGGCCAGGTGGGTAAGGCGTTCGTCGTCTCCGCGGCCCCGATCCCGGCCGAGGACCTGATCGCCTGGAGCCGGACGCGTATGGCCGGATTCAAGGTTCCGCGTGTCGTCGAATTCGTCGACGCGCTGCCGGTGAACGCCACCGGCAAGGTTGTCAAAGAACTTCTCCGCTGAAACACCCCGACAATCGATAGGAGCGCCGTCATGACAGACGAAGCTGCAATGCTCGCTTTCGCAGTGAAGTGGCGGCATTGGAACGGCGGGCCGGACGAGGACATCTTCGTGGCCTTCGGCATCACCCCGGAGGAATACTTCCACCGACTGCGTCGCCTGCTGACCAAGCACCAATGGAACCAGTTCGACCCCCAGATTCTCGCGCAACTCGTGCAGATCTGCGACGAACGGCTCAGCACCGTCGACATCCGTTCCGCAACCGGCCGCGACCGTGCGCGTTACGCGTCGTCGACGCACCCGCTCAGCAAACTCTCCGCCTGATACGGCCCCGAGGAAACTTCGCCGGGTTCGGTTTCACGGTCCGCCCACGTTTCACGGTCCGCCCACCCGGGTAAACGACCGGGCATCGATCCCGATCGAAGGGCACGCCCGTGAAAACCGGTTCCGTAAACCCATCGCCGGATTCCAGTTCTGCGCCCCCTCAGCAGGTCCGACGTGCCATCGGCGCGTCCGCCATGGGCAATTTCACCGAGTGGTTCGACTACGGCGTTTACGCCTACACCGCCACTTACATCGCCGACTCCTTCTTTCCCGGCGACCTCGAATCCGCGACCCTGCTCACCCTGGGTGTCTTCGCGGTCTCGTTCCTGATGCGACCGCTGGGTGGCTTCGTGTGGGGCCCGCTCGGCGACCGTCTGGGCCGCCGGCAGATCCTCGCCCTGACCATCCTGCTGATGGGTGGCTCGACGGTGCTGCTCGGTGCCGTTCCGTCGTACGCATCGATCGGGTTCTGGGCGCCGTTGCTGCTGGTGTTGCTCCGGATGATCCAAGGCTTCTCCACCGGAGGTGAGTACGGCGGTGCGGCCACATTCATGGCGGAGTACTCCCCCGATCGCAAGCGCGGCTTCTACGGCAGTTTCCTCGAATTCGGCACCCTGGGTGGCTTCTCGGCCGGGGCGCTTCTCGTCCTGGCCATCGACCTGGCGTCGACGGACGCGTTCATGGCGACGTGGGGCTGGCGGCTCCCGTTCTTCGTGGCCGGCCCGCTCGCACTCGTCGGCCTCTACCTGCGCACGAAACTCGACGAGTCTCCGGTCTTTCGGGAACTCGAGGAGGAGCACGGCGAAGAGGCCAGTATCGGGGCCGAGTTCAAAGATCTTCTCACCAAGTACTGGAGGCAGATCGTCACGCTGATGGGTCTGGTCATCGCGCTGAACGTGTGCAACTACACCTTGCTCAGCTACATGCCCACCTACCTCGAGAATCGGATCGGCCTGACGAGTACCGCGTCGCTGTTCCTGGTGGTGATCGGCCAGCTTTCGATGATGGCCGTCATCCCGTTCGCGGGCGCGTGGTCGGACCGCATCGGCCGTAAACCCCTGTGGGCGATGTCGCTGGGCGGCCTGTTCGTCCTCGCCATCCCCATGTACATGCTGATGACGATCGGATTCGGGTGGGCGATCATCGGATTCACCGTCCTCGGCCTGCTGTACGTCCTGCAGTTGTCGACCATCTCGGCGACCTTCCCCGCGATGTTCCCCACGCATGTCAGGTTCGCCGGATTCGCGATCGCGTACAACGTGTCGACGTCGCTCTTCGGTGGGACGGCGCCCGCCGTCAACGAGTGGCTGGTGGAGCGCACCGGCAACGATCTCGTGCCGGCCTTCTACATGATGGGGGCGTGCGTGATCGGTCTGGTCTCGCTGTACTTCGTGGCCGAGACCGCGGGTGCGTCGCTGCGCGGACGCGGTATCCCGGGAATCGACACCGAGCCGCACCTCACCGCGTCATCCCGCCGTTGACGAGGCGGGATCCCTCACCGGACCGAACTCGACGCTTCAGACCGGACACTTCCGCTCTCCGTTCGGTCCACGGTGCGGATGGCCATGGTCGCCGCGGCCGCGAGCAGCGCGCTCGCCGCACCGATCAACATCCCCGTCAGGAATCCGCTCTCCGAGGGCACGTCGGTTCCCGCGAAGCCCACACTCATCTGCGCGAGCACCACTCCCGCGACAGCGGCCGACGCCGTTCCACCGACCGAGCGCAACAGGGTGTTGACACTGTTGGCCGACGAGATCCGGTCCTGCGGCACAGCTCCCATGATCAATGTGGGAATGGCCCCGTACGCCAGGCCGATTCCGGCCGCGATGAGGCACGTGATCGCCATCAGGCCCCACGTCGAATCCATCAGGACCACCGACGAGGCGTACGACACGGCCATCATCAGACATCCGACCCACAGTGTGGTGCGGGGCCCACGGATAGTCGTCAGTCCGGCGCCCAACGGTGACACCGCCATCATGAGCAGCCCTGCCGGCGCGCACCACAATCCCATGACCAGCATCGACTGACCCAGGCCGTAGCCGGTTTCTTCGGGCAACATCCGGATCTGGGGAACGAGCAGCGCCTGGAAGTACATCGAGAAGCCGATCAAGGTCGCGACGATGTTGGTCACCAGAACCCGATTCCCGATCGCCACACGGAGATCGACGAGGGGCGCCGCACTCCTCAGTTCCCACTTCCCCCACGCGACGAAGGCGAGCACGGAGACCGCGAACAACACCAGGATCGTCGGACTTCCCCAGCCCCAGTCGCCGCCCTTCGACACCGCCAGCAGCGCGGCCACCAGCGCAAGCGAAAGACCGAGGGCGCCGAAGACGTCGAAACGACCCGCCTTCGCCGGTACAGGCGTGTCGCGCACGAACCATGCGATGAGCACCGCGACCAGCACGCTGAGAATTCCTACTCCCCAGAACAGCATTCGCCAGTTCGTGAACTGGACGACCGCCGCAGCAAGAGGCAGTCCGAGCGCTCCCCCGATGCCGAGCGACGAACTCATCAATGCAATCGCCGACCCGAGGCGCGCGGGCGGCACGAGAGAGCGAAGCGCGCTGATGCCCAGGGGAACGATGCCGAATCCCGCACCCTGCAACGCTCGGCCGACGAGCATCGGAGCCAGCGACGACGACAGTGCACAGACGAACGAGCCGACGATGAGCGGAATCGTGCACACGAGAAGCATCCGCCGCGCGCCGTACATGTCACCGAGGCGGCCCGTGACGGGCGTCGCGACCGCGCCCGAGAGCAGCGTCACCGTGACCACCCACGAGGCATTGGACGGAGTGGTGCCGAGCAACTCCGGCAGTTCACCGAGCAATGGGATGACCAGCGTCGACATCACCGTCGTGACGATGCCTGCGAATACCAGTACCCAGATCGTGCGGCCGGCGAAGCCACCGACTCGATCGCTCACGGGGAAGTCGGCGCTTTCTCATCCGCCCCGACCGTGGCCGACTCGGGGAGATCGCGACCCGTCACGGACGGCAGCGGGAAATGGCACGCCGCGTATTGTCCCGGCCTGACCTCGCGCATCTCCGGTTCTTCCTCCGCGCACCGGTCCTGCGCCATCGGGCAGCGAGTGCGGAACCGGCACCCCGTGGGAGGAGCGAGCGGTGACGGCACGTCCCCGGCCAGGGGTGGTCCGGCGAAGCCCTTCTCCGGATCGGTCAGGGGCACCGAGTCGAGCAGCGCCCGGGTGTAGGGATGCGCCGGATCGTCGTACATCTCGATGGAGTCGCCGAACTCGCAGACCTTGCCGAGGTACATGACCATGACCTTGTCGCTGACCGTGCGCACCACGCCGAGGTCGTGCGCGATGAACACCACCGTGAGATCGAACTCCGCTTTCAGTTCCTCGATCAGATTGAGGATCTGGGCCTGTACCGACACGTCGAGCGCCGAGACGGGCTCGTCGCAGATGAGCAGTCGGGGATTCAGGGCGAGTGCCCGCGCGATCGCGACGCGCTGTGCCTGGCCTCCGGACAGCTGGCGCGGGAGCATGCCGGCGAATCTGTCGCCGGACAGACCGACCTGCTCGAGAACAGAGACCGACGTCGCCTCGCATTCCTTCGCGGGAGTCTTCGCCACCGTCAGGCCTTCGACCACGATCTCTGCGACCGAGCGGCGCGGATTGAGCGACGCGACCGGATCCTGGAAGATCATCTGCATGTCGCGCCGAAGCGAGCGCATATGTTTTTCGCTCGCCTGCTCGATCCATTCGTCACCGAACCGGATGCGGCCGGAGGTGATGCGATCCAGACGCAGCACCGCACGACCGGTGGTCGACTTTCCGCACCCGGATTCGCCTACGATGCCCAGGGTTTCGCCGGGAAGTATGTCGAAGCTGATCTGCGAGACCGCCTGGACCGTCCCGTTGTCGGTGGGATACTCGACCACCAGATCCTGCACGCTGAGCAGAGCTTCGTCACCGCGTAGATGAGCGGCACCACTACCGGCCATGGGTTTCACCTCCGGACACTGCCCCGACCGGAACGGCAACGGGGTTCAGACACGCAACGTGATGATCTGCGCCCACGGACTCGAGCAGGGGCGGGGTGGTGCGGCATTCTTCCGACGCGTGGGTGCATCGCGGCGCGAACCGGCACCCCTCGGGTGGTGCCGTCGGGTCGGGCAGTGAACCTCCGATCACGCGTAACGGGGCGTGCCGCACGTGATCGATCGTCGGGGTCGCACCGAGCAGGGCATGGGTGTACCGGTGCATCGGATTCTCGAAGACCTCACGGGTGGATCCGACCTCCGCCAGCCGGCCCGCGTACATGACCGAGACCCTGTCGGTGCGGCCCGCCACCACCGCGAGGTCGTGGCTGATGAGCATCATCGACATTCCGCGGTCGCGCTGGACACGCCGCAACAGATCCAGGATCTGCCGTTGGATCGTCACGTCCAGTGCAGTCGTCGGTTCGTCGGCGATGAGCAGGTCGGGTTCGCAGGCCAGAGCGATCGCGATCATTACGCGCTGGCGCATGCCGCCGGACATCTCATGGGGATAGTTCCGCAATCGGCGTTCCGGGTCGGGCACCCCGACCTCCTCGAGGAGCTTCAACGCCCGGGAGTGCGCCTCGGACCGGCTCACCCCGAGGTGACGCCTCATGCCCTCCGTGAGTTGACGTTCCACACGCACCACCGGGTTCAGAGATCGTCCCGGATCCTGGAAGACCATGGCGATCTGCTTGCCCCAGATCTCGAGCTTTTCTTTCTTGTTCAGAGCCAGCAGATCCCGGCCCTGAAAGGTCACCGATCCGGATCGACCGGAGCGCGGTGGCATGAGTCCCATGATCGCCCGGGCCATCACCGACTTCCCGGAGCCCGACTCGCCGACGATACCCAGCGCCTGTCCGGAGTCCAGGTCGAACGACACGTCGTCCACGGCGCGGACGGTGCCTCGCGGAGTGCCGATGTAGGCACGGAGATTTCTCACTTCGAGAATCGGCTGAGTAGTCACGGCGAGCCGGCCCCTTCCGTCGTGTCGGCTAGTTGCTGATCCAGAATTCGGCCGGCATCGGCGATCCGAGGGTGTACAACTGCACGCCCTGCAGATCCTTCGAATAGGCGACCGCAGGAGTGGCCCGGACGTACCAGAGACCCACCACCTGATCGGCGAGGCGCTGCTGGACGACGTCGTACGCTTCCTTGCGTTCCTCGACGGTCGCGCCGAACCTGCCGCGCTCGAGCGCTGCGTCGATTTCGGGATCATTGATCCCGGTGAAGTTGCCCGTCGAAGCAGAGTTGAACGCGATCGAGAGCGGGAAGTCGGGGTCCTGGGTGATCGCCGAGGAGATGATCATGTCGAAGTCGCGCGCACCCGCCCGCGCCGTGAGTGTCGGATAGTCGAGCACCTCAACTTTCATGTCCACGTTCTGGAAGGCAGCGAGCTGTGCCTGAATCGCTTCGCCGAGCGAGCGCGCCTCCGCAGTCGGGTAGGCCAGGTAGGTGAACGAGACCGGCTTGCCTTCGGCAGCGAGTTCGTCGAACAGCTTCTGTGCTTCCTCGGTATTCGTCTCGGACAGCGGGATGTCGGCGTAGTACGGCGAATCCTCGGGGAAGAACGTGCGGGGCACCTCGCCCAGACCGTTGTACACCACGGTGTTCACAGCATCGAGGTCCACCGCGAGAGACACCGCTCGGCGCGCCCGCTCGTCGTCGAAGGGCGCCCTGCGGAAGTTCATCGCGGCGAACTGTCCACCGCCGGTCGATGTCACCGATGTGGCAAGACCCGCCGACTCCGCACGCTCGAGGCTCGTCCAGCTCGACTCCATGGACAGGTCTGCGGCACCGGTCGTGGCTGCATTCAATCGCTGGTTGTAGTCGGCCACCGTCCGGATCGTGAGTCCGTCGAGGTAGGGCTTCGGTGCGTCCCAATAGGACTCGTTCTTCTCCAGCTCGATCGAGTCCTGACGGGTCCAGTTGACCAGGGTGAACGGCCCCGCGCCGACCGGGTTCTCGTCGAACGCCTGCTGCCCCTGTTCCAGAGCGGCCGGTGACGCGATCCAGTTCAGTGCACCCGCGACGATGGCCTGGGCGAACTGCGGGTTGGGCTCGACCATCGTCACGCGCAACGTGACAGGGTCGACGACCTCGGTGGACTCGATCTGAACGGCCTGCCGAATGGTCGTCGAGGCGAGTGCCGGATCCTTGAGGCGGTCCCAGTTGAACTTCACCGCCGCGGCGTCGAGCGGTGTCCCATCGCTGAACTTCAGATCGGGACGGAGTGCGAGGGTGAAGGTCTTCCCCCCGTCATCGGTCGAGAAATCCGTTGCCATACGGTATCCGACGTCGAACGAGTCGTTGTCGGTGATGATCAACTCGCCGTAGAGAGCGTTGCCCAGGACGGGCTGATGAGCCCAGGTGTTGGACAGCGCCGCAGGGTCGAGGGAACGTGGTTCACCGGCCTGGAGGATGGTGGCGGAGCCACCGGCGACCGGATCACCGACCACCGCTGCATCCTGACCGGACGCGGTGTCGGCACCACCCGAGCCACATGCTCCCAGCACGAGCACCGCGGAGCAGGCGACCGCAGCGGCCGCGAACAGTCTTCTACGTCGAATCATTGTCGACCTTTCGTCGGAGATTGCGGTACAACCGGTCTCGGTACACATCAGTCGTGCAGCGTGCGGTCGTACTTGGTGCGAAGGTGGTCACCGACCTGGTTGAGGGCGAAGACCGTGAAGAAGATGACCAGTGCGGGTACGAACACCAGGTGCGGGGACGTCGCGATCGCATCCTTGCCGTCGTTGATCATTCCGCCCCAACTCGGCTGCGGCGGAGGGATACCCAAGCCCAGGAAACTCAACGATCCCTCGGCGACGATCAATGCCGCGATCACGATGGGCATGTAGGACGCAAGCGGGGCAAGGACGTTCGGCATGATTTCGCGGAACAGGATTCGACCGTCGCCGGCACCCATGTTCTTTGCAGCCCTGACGAATTCCCGCGAAGACCACGCCAGCGTATTCGCTCGCGCGAGCCGGACGAACGACGGAATCGCCAGCAGGCCGAGGCCCAACAGGATGGTCCCGACACTCGGTGTGAGGATCGAGGCGAGCGCCAGCAGCAGGATGAGCGGCGGGAAGGCGAGCATCGCGTCGGCCAGGAGCGAGATGACGGCGTCGACACGCTTGCCGAAATAGCCGGCGATCATGCCGAAGCACGATCCGATCAGGAAACCCACCAGGCCGGCGACGGCGCCGATGACAAGCGACACCTGCGCACCGTGGACGATCCGGGAAAGCAGCGATCTACCCAGGGTGTCGGTCCCCAGAATGGTGTCGAGCGAGCCGAAGCTCGGTGGCGTCCGCGGCGGGCCGATCGGGACGTTGTACGGAGCGAGCGGCAGGAAGCCGGCGGTGATCGCAGCCCCGATGATGATCACCAGCCACGCGATCGACAGGTAGACCAGCACCGAGCGGGCCTTCCGGGCGACGGGCACCTTCGGCAGGTTCGACGCCGCCGGGTCGCTCGACCGCGCGGTGTCCTTCTTGTCGAGCGCGACCTGCGTCATGCTCCGACCACCTTCCTGACCCGGGGGTCGATCACTTGGTAGCTGAGGTCGACGAGCGTGTTGACCGCTACGTAGACGACCGCGATGAAGACGACGACTCCCTGCACCATGATCACGTCACGAGATGTGATGGACGAGGCGACGAGCTGACCGAGGCCAGGTAGCCCGAAAAGGGTTTCGACGATCACCGTGCCTCCGATGAGCCGTCCGAGGTTGATACCTGCGACCGTGATGAGAGAGAAGGACGAAGGGCGCAGGGCGTGCCGGAACATGACGTATCCCGAGGGCATTCCCTTCGCGCGGGCAGCGGCGATGAAATCCTCGCGCAGAGTGCCGATGAGGTCGGTACGGAGCAGGCGGTGGAACGCCGCGATCTCGGTCAGTGCAATGGCGAGCGCCGGAAGCAGCGCGCTGCGCAGGTTGTCCCCGAGGCCCTCACTGATCCGGGACCAGCCCATCACCGGGAAGATCTGGAGCTGGATAGCGAGGAAGTAGATCAGGACAGGGCCGGCGATGAACGCCGGCACCGAGAGGAATACGGCCGACAGGGCATTCATGCCGCGGTCCACGGCACTTCCCGGACGGGACGCGGAGATCACGCCCATGATCAGCGCGATCAGCAGGGCCATCAGCAGCCCCATCGTGGCGAGCTGCAACGTGACGGGCAGCCGCTCTCCGATGGCTTCGCTGACCGATTGACCTGTCAGCGGCGATGTTCCGAGATCGCCGCGCACGGCATCGGACAGCCAGCCGAAGTACTGGCTCCAGAACGGCGCGTCGAGGCCGAGCTTGGCGTTCATTGCCGCGACCGCTTCGGGCGTGGCGTTCTCCCCCAGAATGACCTGCGCGACCGATCCGGGGGCGAGACTGAGCAGACCGACGACCGCGATGGTCACCAACAGGACCACCAGCAGGCTGCGGCCCACCTTCTTCGAAATCGTGAGAAACATCCGACTCAACTTTCGTCGTACTACCGAGGCCGTGACTCACGGCGACGAAGAACACGAGCAGAGTGCACTACCTGTGATGCCCCACACATTAGAGCCTGCATGTGGCTGCGGCAATACGGATTGCAGAAAACAGAAATCAAATTACTAAGAATACAGAACGGCAATCTTGCAGTGCTGCAGGATATTTGGATGCAGTACTGCAGATTGTTCGAAAGAACCCCGGAACCGGACCCCGAGAAGGCGAAAACCCGCACGTCGCGTGGACGCACGGGTTCTCGTGGTATTCGGCTCAGGCGCCAGGGCCCTCCAGGATCGTGACGGCGGCGACAGCCGTGGGCCCTCCCACATTGTGGGCGAGGCCCGTCCGCGCACCGTCGACCTGATTGGCCGCATGTCCGCGGAGTTGTTCGAACAGTTCGACGCACTGAGCGACGCCGGTCGCGCCGGGCGGGTGTCCCTTCGTGTTGAGACCACCACTGGGATTGACCGGCAACGTTCCTCCTACCTCGGTGACACCCGCCTCCAGTAGTTTGAAACCCTCGAAGCGTTCGGCGAAGCCGAGATCTTCGTACGAGATGATCTCGATACCGGTGAAGTAGTCGTGGATCTCGGCGACGTCTATATCGGCCGGCGCCATTCCTGCGATGCCGAACGCCTGCCGCGCCGCCCGGCGGGTCGCGGCGAACGAGGTGAGATCGCTCTTGTGCTGATGCATCACGGCGTCGAATCCCACGCCGGTACCGCGGATCCACACTGGTCGGTCGGTGTAGCGATCGACGACGTCGTCCGCCACCAGAATCAGCGCAGCCGCGCCGTCGCTCTGCGGCGCGCAGTCGTAGATACCGAAGGGGGTCACCACGGTGTCGGCTGCGAGGACCTGCTCCACCGTCAGTTCGAATCGGCGACATGCCTTGGGATTGTTCGATGCATTGCGGTGGTTCTTCACCGCCACCATCGCCATGTGCTCACGGGTGGCCGGTGACTCGTACAGGTAGCGCCGCATGTGCAGGGCGAAGCCGGCCTGCGCGAGCCCGAGGGGGAAATCCCACGCCATGTCTCGCGTCATGGATTCCCACTCCCAGAGCATCCCCTTCGATGCCGTCTCCCGGAGCTTGTCGGCTCCCACGACGAGCGCGACGTCGCAAGCACCTGAGGCGATTCCGTAGACGGCGTTGCGGATCGCGTCGTGTCCTGTGGCGCAAGAGTTCTCGACCCGCGTGACCGGGATGTCGTGCAAGCCCAGAGTGTCGGCGAGGATCCCGGACGGGAACCCGTCCGTCGTTCCCATCGACCCGAACCATGCAGCGTCGATGTCCGACTTCCCGACACCCTTGTCCACGCTCGCGGCACACTCCGAGTACGCCATCGGAAGCAGATCCCTGATGCCGAGAGCGAAGTGCTCGGCGAAGGGGGTCATTCCTGCACCGACGATCGCGACCTTTCTCATGCGGCCTCCTCCTCGTCCACGGATCCCGGATCGGGTTCGAATGCGTACCCGTAGTCGGGGACACCAGAGCGCACGGCGACGCGCCGGAGCACCAGGCGTCCCCGGTCACCGATGTCGACGCTGCCGGCCACGGCACCGGTGACCCGCACCAGCGCACGCACATTCACACCGTCGAGATCGACGACGACGAGTGAATACGGTGTCCGCAGGCCCGGAACGGGGACGTGAACGGTCACCTCGGTGTATACCGTTCCGGTACGCGGTAATTCGACGAAGGTGTAATCGGTCCGGAGCGAGCCGTCCTCACCGACACGGTACCGGGGAGGAAAGTCGACCTGATCGCTGTCGAGGAAGCGACCGCCCTCCCAGCGCACCTTGGCTTCGAATGCCCGCTCGTAGGCTGCCAGGGAGATCGGGATCTCGCCGGGCATCGTCCGGGCCGAATCCGGCACGGGCCGAGCGTGTTTCTCCTGTCTTCGGACTTCGGCCACCCCACCCACGACAGTGATACCGGACAGGCTGGCCTGTTCGATGCCCACGAGCGGCCCGGTGATCCCCGCCTCCGCCATGGCCGCCAGAGCGAAAAGCGCCGAACTCGCCCCGGTCGTCGGCAGTTCCGTGCTCTGCGTGGCAGCGAGTGCGGCTGCCTGGGCCGCGGGAACGCCTGCCACGACGGCCGGGGTGTCCACCCAGGCCGTCGCGAGCGAGGCGAGATAACCACGCTTCCGGAGCAACCTCGGGTCCCCGTAGTCGTGGATGTCGCCGGAATCGTTCCGCGTGCGGACCGGGAGGCTGCGGGACACCCGCGCGGCGGTGCGCACCTGGAGTCCGTGATCGGAGGTGAGCGCCGCTGCCGCACCGGCGGTGTTCAGGTCGACCCCGATGACCAGGGTGCGCGGCCGTGCCGACCCGAGGGCGTCGAGTGTGGCGGGGGCTCCGCCGAGACGCTCGACGACCTCGAGTTCCGGATCGAGCCCGAGACCGGCGAGCAGAACCGCCGCGTTGCTGCTCTCCGTCAAGGGCAGGTCCCGGCCGACGAGTACGACGTACTCGACCGACCCTCCGCCTTCCAGTGCAGCTCTGCCCGCCTCGACGGCGAGGGTGACGGCATCCTCGTCGTCACCTGCGATTCTGGCGTTCGGAGCGCCCCAGCACGGCAGATACGTTCCGATCGATGCGATATATGGCATAAGCCCTCCCTGGACCGGGTGCGGCCCGACCGGCCGACTCTCGAAACACTGCCTAGGTGACTGCACCCGCTGTCTTGAGTTCGATGATGCGCTCCCAATCCAGTCCGATTTCCTGCAGGATCTCCTCGGTCTGGGCTGCGAACTCCGGTGCCGGACCGGTGTTCGGCGGAGTCACGTCGAACTGCACCGGATTGGCGGCGAGTTCGAGTTCGCCTGCCTTGATCAGGTATTCGTTGTCGCGGACCTGTGGATCGCTCACCACCTGCAGCGAGTCCTGGATCGGCGCCCACGGCCCGGCGAGCGTGCCGAACCGCTTGGTCCATTCGGCGAGTGAGCGGCTGCCGATGACCTCGCGGAGTATCTCGACAGCGTCCGCCGTATTCGCGGCGATCGACGCGGCGTCGGCGAAGCGCGGATCGTCGATCAGGTCGGGCCGCTCGATGTGCTTGCACACGTCGGCCCAGAAACGTGCCGGCTGCAACATGACGAACGAGACGAAGCGTCCGTCCGCCGTGCGGTACACGCCCGACAGCGGATTGGTCGGGGCACCATGGCCACCGGGCTTCGGAGCCTCCAGGTGCTGCCCGAGATGTGCGGACAGCGCGATGGTGTGGCCCATAGCCCACACGCCACTGCTGAGCAGCGAGACGTCCACCACCGAGGGCTCACCGGTCCGTTCGCGCTTGAACAGCGCTGCTGCGATACCCCCGGCGAGATTCGTACCGGAGATCGTGTCGCCGAAGGCCGGTCCGGGAGGGGCGATCATCCCTTCGACCCCGGGCGGAGTGAGCGTGGCGGCAACACCGGCGCGCGCCCAGAATGCCGTCATGTCGTATCCGCCCTTGCCGGATTCGACACCCCGCGGACCGAGGGCGCTGCCGCGTGCGTAGACGATCTTCGGGTTGACCGCACGGATGTCGTCGACGTCGATCTGCAGCTTCGTGCGCACCTTGGGCAGGAAGCTGGTGAGGAAGACGTCGGCGCCGCGAGCGAGTTCGAGCAGCACCTCGCGACCCTCGGGGATCGAGATATCCAGACCCAGGCTGCGCTTGCCCCGATTGGCGTGCTCCACATTGGGATTGGGATCGCCCTCGACACGCAACGTTCCTGTCTGCCGCAGGCCGCGCTGCGGGTCACCGGTCACCGCATGTTCGATCTTGATGACATCGGCGCCCCACTCGGCGAGCACTGCACCCGCCGAGGGAACGAATCCGTACATCGCGACCTCGACGACGCGGACACCTTCGAGAGGCCTCACGAGGTCACCACCTTCGAGAATGCCTTGAGCTGCTGGAACTCTTCGAGGCCGGCCCTGCCCATCTCGCGGCCGATTCCGGACTGCTTGTAGCCACCGAACGGAACGTCGGGGCTGAAGTAGTTGCCGCCGTTGACCGAGAAGGTGCCGGTGCGGATACGACGGCCGATCGCGATGCCACGCTCCTCGTCGGCGGTGAGAACTCCGCCCGACAGTCCGTACTTGGAGTTGTTGGCGATGCGCACGGCATCGTCGTCGTCGTCGAACGGAATCACGGCGAGGACCGGACCGAATACCTCTTCCTGCGCGATCTCGCTGTCAGGATCGACGTTGGCGAGCAGGGTGGGCTTGTAGAACCAGCCCGGGTCGACCTTCTCGCCTCCGGTCGCGAGGGTGGCGCCGTCGGCAACGGCGCGTTCGACCATGGCGTGGATCTTGTCGCGCTGCTTCTCGCTGATGACCGGACCCATGTACATCTTCGGGTTCGACGGATCACCGAAAGGTACGTTCTGCATCATCGCCGCGACCAGCGCGACGATCTCGTCGTGCTTGTCGCGGGGGACGAGCAGACGCGTGGTCAGCGCGCATCCCTGCCCGGCGTGCGAGCAGATGCTGAATGCGGCGAATTGAGCGGCGGTGGAGAAGTCGGCGTCGTCGAGGACGATGAGGGCCGACTTGCCGCCGAGCTCGAGGAAGACCTTCTTGAGCGAGTCCGCTGCCGCGGCCATGATCTTCTTGCCCACGGGTGTGGACCCGGTGAAGGTGACCACGTCGACGTCGGGATGGGTCGTCATGAGTTCCCCGGGAGCGACCTGTGACGACGAGATGATGTTGACGACGCCGGCGGGGATGTCGGTGTGCTCGGCGATCACCTCGGCCAGGGCCTGCGTCACGAGCGGGGTGTCGGGCGCACCCTTGAGCACGATCGTGCAGCCGGCGGCGAGAGCGGCCGGCAGCTTGGCCATCGCCAGCTGCGTCGGGTAGTTGTAGGCGACGATCGCGGCGACCACGCCGGCCGCTTCCTTCTCCACCCAGCGGCGGTGGGGCTGCCCCCGGAACTCGACGTCGCCGAGGTCCTCCGTGAATTCGGTCTTGCGCAGCAGATCCGCGTAGTACTTCACGATCTCGATCGGGGCGTCGAGCTGGTTGCCGTAGGTGAGAATCCGCGGCGCACCCACCTCCGCAATGGTCAGCTCGCGGAGCTCCTCGATGTTGTCGCGCAGGGCCTGGTAGAGCTGGTCGAGGCACTTGGCCCGGAACTCGACGTTCGTGGACCAGTCGGTCGTGTCGAAGGCGCGTCGCGCTGCGCGGATCGCGGCCTCCGCTTCCTCGATACCGGCGTCGGGGGCGTGACCGACCACCTCTCCCGTGGCCGGGTTGTAGGAGGCGAAACTGCGCTCGGCCGTGACCAGCTGCCCGTCGATGAGCAGGCGTTTCGTCACGTCACCGGTGCCCGCACCATCGGCTACAGCGGTCGCCCCGTTCTCCTGCACTGACATCCCATCTCCTAGCCTCGTGTGGAAATATCATTCTCATATCAGAGAATTTCTCTGTACGACTTACGAGAACTTTAGCAAGTAGCACTCCGCCGGGATAGCCCCATCAGTGATCCGCACCACTGCATCGAGGCGCGACTAGACGAAATCTCCGGGTCTTGCGACGCACATTCGCCCGAGAGTATGGTTCTCGCAACCGGAAGGGAGATTCTTGTGATCAGCACTACAGCGCTGAGCCCCACACTCGGAGTAGAAGTCACCGGCGTCGACAGCCTCGACGACGATCGGGTCGTCGCCCAGTTGCTCGAAGCACTCAAATGGCGCGGCGTACTTCTAGTTCGCGGTATCGGACTCGACGACGAGGCTCAGCTGGCCTTCAGCCGCCATCTCGGCAAGGTCGTCATGCCGGCCCCGGGACAGGAGATCTTCACGGTCTCGCTGGATCCCGCGAAGACACCGTCGGCGGAGTACCTCAAGGGAACGTTCCACTGGCACATCGACGACACCACCAACGAGGTACCGGCGAAGGCCACCACCCTCACGGCCCGGCACGTCGCAATGGTCGGCGGCGGAACGGAATTCGCCAGTACCTACGCCGCCTACGAGAATCTTCCCGAGCACGAGAAGAAGCGGTACGAAGGATTGCGCGTCGTCCACAGTTTCGAAGCCGCGCAGCGCCTCGTCTATCCCGACCCGACCGAAGAGCAGGTAGCACGCTGGCGTGCGCTCCCTCCGCGCGAATCTTCCCTGGTCTGGGAGCGTCGCGACGGACGGCGCTCCCTGGTCATCGGCGCCACGGCCGATCACATCGTCGGTATGCGCCCCGAGGAGAGCCGCGAGCTTCTCGACGAACTTCTCGCGTGGACCACGCAGGAGCGGTTCTGCTATTCGCACGAGTGGGCCGTCGGCGACCTCGTGGTCTGGGACAACACGGGCATGCTGCACCGTGCGCTGCCGTACGACCCCTCGTCGGAACGACTCATGCGCCGCACCACGATCGTGGGTGACGAGCCGTGGCAGTGAAGACAGCAGTAGTCACCGGAGGCAGTTCCGGTATCGGCAAGGCCATCGCCGAACGTCTGCGTAAGGACGGACACCAGGTCGCTGTGCTCGATCTCAATCCTTCCGGCGAGGAGCTCGAGTACAAGGTCGACGTGTCCGACCGCGCACAGGTGGACGACGCCTTCGCACAGATCCGCGAGCAGCTCGGCCCCGTGACGATTCTCGTCAACGGTGCAGGTCTCGAGCTCTACAAGCGCTTCCACAACATCGACTACGCGACCTGGCAGAAGGTCGTCGACGTGAATCTCGGTGGTGTCTTCCACTGCGTGCAGGCTGCGCTGCCCGACATGATGGAGGCCGGCTGGGGGCGCATCGTCAACATCTCGTCGTCGAGTGCCCAGTCCGGACAACAGTTCATGACCGCCTATGTCTCCTCCAAGGCCGGCGTCAACGGGCTCACCAAATCTCTTGCACTCGAATACGGCCCGTCCGGCATCACGGTCAACGCCGTTCCCCCGGGCTTCGTCGAAACCCCCATGCTGCACCGCTCCGCCGACAAAGGACTCCTCGGCGGAACCATCGACGAGCACATCCAGCGCACACCGGTCCGCCGAGTCGGACAGCCCGAAGATATCGCCGCCGCATGTTCCTTCCTGATCTCGGAAGAAGCCGGATACATCACCGGCCAGATCCTCGGGGTCAACGGCGGGCGTAACACCTGAACATCCCATCCGCCGAACCCGATCGAAAGGACAATCCAGTGGGACGTGTCGAAGGCAAGGTCGCTTTCATCACCGGTGCCGCCCGGGGACAGGGCCGCAGCCACGCGGTCAAGCTCGCCTCCGAGGGTGCCGACATCATCGCAGTCGACATCTGCAAGAACATCGACTCCATGGGCTACGCGATGGCGACTCCCGAGGATCTCGAGGAAACCGTGCGTCTGGTCGAGAAGGAAGGCCGCCGCATCGTCGCCATCGAGGCCGACGTGCGCGACTCCGCACAGATGAAAGCTGCTGTAGAGCAGGGCATTGCAGAACTCGGCAAGCTCGACATCGTCGTCGCCCAGGCCGGCGTCGCCGGCATGAAGGGTGAACCGCAGACGGAGGCGTGGACCGATGTGGTCGACACCAACCTCGTCGGCACCATGAACGCGGTTCACGCGGCACTGCCCCACCTGTCCGAGGGCGCATCGATCATCGCTACCGGATCAACCGCCGCGCTCATGGACGTCTCGAAGGTCGACCAGCCCGGCAAGGATCTCGGAGGCGTCGCCTACGTCTTCTCCAAGCGCGCGCTGACTCAGTTCATCCACACCCTCGCCACTCATCTCGCACCTCGCGGGATCCGCGCCAACGTCCTCCACCCCACCAACTGCAACACCGACATGCTGCAGAGCGAACCGATGTACCGGTCGTTCCGTCCCGACCTCGAGCATCCCACCCGCCAGGACGCCGAGCCCGCCTTCGGTGTCCAGCAGGCCATGCGGATCCCCTACATCGAACCCGAGGACTCCAGCAACATGGTCCTGTTCCTCGCGTCGGACGAATCGAGGTACGTCACCGGCATGCAGATGCGTGTGGACGGGGGCGGCTACCTCAAGTGGTACGACTTCCACATCTGACCCTCCGCCCGTCACCGACGGGATTCTCGAGTCCGAGGACGTCTACAGCCCGAAGAAACAAACCACATCAACCGGGAGGAACAACGTGAAGGTGAAAGTCGATGCCGCTCGCTGCCAGGGACACACCCTGTGCGCAATGGCAGCACCGGAGGTCTTCGAACTCAGTGACATCGACGGCCACGCCACCGCCGTCGTCGAGGACGTCCCGGCGCATCTCGAGGAAGCCGTGCGCGAAGCCGCACGCTCCTGCCCCGAACAGGCCATCGAGATCTCCTGAACATCCAAGTTCTCGACCCGCCCCTCACTCGGAATGTCAGAGAGGACAACCATGAGTGTCGACGACACCGTTGCCGACAACAGCCACCGGACCCCCGTCTACCAGTTCGACCGGCACGCCCCCGATTACCGCGACAAGTTCCTCGACATCACCGAGGAGATGCAGTCGAAGTGCCCGATGGCGTGGTCGGACACGCACGGCGGACACTGGGTCGCCGCAGGAAGTGACGAGGTCTTCAACCTCGTGCGATCCCCGGACGTCTCGAACGACCACGACATCAAGGGTGTCCGAAAAGGCTACAAGGGCATCATGATTCCCACCGCCGAGCGCGCCTCCGGTGTACGCGGCGGAATCCTGGAGATGGACGATCCGGAACACCGTGAGTTCCGCGCCCTGCTCAACCCGTACCTGTCCCCCGCGGCGATCAAGAAGTGGATCCCGATCATCGACGAGGTGGTCCGCGCAAGCCTCGACGAGAAGATCGAGAGCGGCCGCATCGACTTCGTGGACGATCTCGCGAACATCGTGCCGGCCGTGATCACCCTCGCGATGCTCGGTGTTCCGATCAAGAAGTGGGAGGTGTACTGCGAACCGGTCCACGCCGCGATCTACACCCCGCCGGACTCTCCCGACATCGCCCGGGTCGGGGAACTGCACCGCAATATGGGCATCGATCTGATCACCAATCTGATGGAGATCCGCGAGAAGCCCCGTCCCGGCCTGATCAACGCGATCGCCGACGTCGAGGTTCTCGGCGAGAAGCCCGACGACATGGAGCTTCTCGGCATCTTGAGCCTGTTGATCGGTGGCGGTTTCGACACCACCACGGCACTGACGTCGCACGCACTCGAGTGGCTGAGCCAGAACCCGAACGAGCGTGAACGGCTCAGTGAGGAACGGGACAGCCTCCTCGACAGCGCCACCGAGGAGTTCCTGCGGTACTTCACCCCCTCCCCCGGTGACGGCCGCACCTTCGCCTCCGACTGCGAGTTCAAGGGCACGCAGTTCAAGGAAGGTGAACGCCTGTGGTTGTCGTGGGCGATGGCCAATCGCGACCCGGCGCTCTTCGACGACCCGAACACCGTGGATCTCGAACGGAAGGGCAACCGCCACTTCAGTTTCGGGCTCGGAGTTCACCGGTGCATCGGATCGAACCTGGCACGTACGGTGTTCAAGCGCATGCTCCTCGCCGTGCTCGACCGGATGCCCGACTACAAGTGTGATCCGGAAGGCACCGTGCACTACGACTCGATCGGCGTCATCCAAGGAATGCGGCACTTGCCGGCGACCTTCACGCCCGGACCTCGTCTCGGCGCAGGACTCGACGAGACGCTCGAGAAGTTGCAGGTAATCATCGACGAGCAGGAGCTCGCCGCTCCGATCACGGCACAGAAGTAAGGAAACCGGCACAATTGGCTGACTCGACGGTGGTCGACCGTGAAAACCGGGACGGGGCCACGAAGAGATCCGGACGTCCTCTGCCCCAGCTGACCCCTCAGAACAAGTTCTTCTGGAAATCCGGCGAAGACGGCCGGTTGCGGATCCGCGAATGCGAGTCGTGCTCGGCTCTCATCCATCCTCCTCAGCCGATCTGCCGTTACTGCCGGGGTCGGCAGATGGGAGTCCGCGTCGTCTCCGGCTTCGCGACCCTCATCGGATTCACGGTCAACCACCGTTTCGGTCTGCCAGGACTGAAACCGCCGTTCGTCATCGCGCAGGTCGCACTCGAGGACGATCCTCGGGTGCGCCTGACGACGAACGTGATCGAATGCGAGCCCGACGAACTCGTACTGGGCATGCGCATGGAGGTCGTCTTCCACCAGGACGGCGACGTGTGGCTGCCGCTCTTCCGTCCGACGGCGGAGCAGGGAGAACCTGCTCCGCTTCCGACGGACGAGATCGAACCCGAACAGATCCGATTCCATATCCGGCCCGCCGCAACACAGGACAAGTTCGAGGACAAGGTCGCGATCACCGGTATCGGCGCGTCCGACCTCGGTCGCAGGTTGATGGTCGACCCCATCGAACTGACCGTGCAGGCATGCGAACGTGCCGTCGCCGATGCAGGATTGACGCTCGACGACATCGACGGACTGTCCACCTATCCCGGCGCCGGCCCCGTCGTCGGTTTCAGCGAGGGCGGTATCGGCGCCGTCGAAGCCGCACTCGGCCTACGACCGACCTGGTTCAACGGCGGTCTCGAAACACCGGGCCCCAGCGGGTCTGTGATCGCTGCGATGCTCGCGGTCTCCGCCGGGCTCGCCCGCCACGTGCTCTGCTACCGCACCCTGTGGGAATCCACCTACGGCGAATACGTCAAGGCCGGCGACATCAGCCCACCCGGCGGCCGCACACCCAGCTGGATGGTGCCGTTCGGCGGCACCTCCGCCGCGCACACTCTCGCGCAGAACGCGCAACGCTACTTTCATCGCTACGGGGCCACCCGAGAGACTCTCGGGTGGATCGCCCTCAACCAGCGGGCCAACGCCGCGGTCAATCCCACCGCGATCTACCGCGACCCGATGACGATGGACGACTACCTGTCGGCCCGGCCGGTCACCACCCCGTTCGGTCTGTACGACTGCGACGTGCCGTGCGACGGCGCGGTTGCGGTTATCGTTTCGGCAGCCGATACGGTCGGCGACCTCGCCAAACCAGCCATCCGTGTCGAGGCTGTCGGCACTCAGATCGTCGAGCGTATCGAATGGGATCAGAGCACCCTGACCCACGAACCACAGGTCCTCGGGCCGGCCGCGCACCTGTGGTCGCGCACGTCGCTGAGTCCCGAGGACGTGGACGTCGCACAGCTGTACGACGGATTCACCTTCAATGCACTGTCGTGGATCGAAGCGCTCGGCTTCTGCAAGATCGGTGAGGCCAAGGACTTCCTCGACGGCGGCCACAACATCGCCCGCGACGGCATACTCCCCCTCAACACGCACGGCGGCCAGCTTTCGCACGGTCGAACCCACGGCATGGGCCTCGTCCATGAAGCGGTCACCCAGCTTCGCGGCGAAGGCGGCGACCGCCAGGTTCGTGACGCGCGTGTCGCCGTGGTCAGCAGCGGGGGGCTCACTCCCGGCAGCGCGATGCTGCTGCGGAGCGACACATGAGTACCGCCCGCACACAGTCCTCACCGATCGAGGAGGCTCACGTCGGCGGCGCGGGAGACGTCTCACCCGTAGCCCGCGTCGTCGATGTCGAGGGAATCCCCATGTCGGCCCTGGTCGCCGAAGCGGCCGAACCCCGAGCCGTGATCGTGGCACTGCACGGAGGCGCTGCACGCGCGGCCTATTGGGACTGCCCGGGACATCCCGAACTGTCGATGATGCGTGAGGCCGTCGCTCACGGATTCACCGTGATCGCCCCGGACCGCCCCGGCTACGGATCGTCGCGGCCGCACCGGGAGGAGCTCGGCGCCCCCGCCCGACGTGTGCACCTCGCCTGCCGCACCGTCGACGCGCTGCTCGGTGCGTCTCCTCGCGGCGCGGGTCTGTTCCTGTGGGGACATTCGGTCGGCAGTGAGCTGACAGTGCGCATGGCGGTCGAGAACCCGGGCGAGGAGGTGCTCGGCATGGAGTTGTCCGGCACCGGGCGTGAACACCATGCACTCGCCGCAGGGATCCTCGGTACGCGCGAACGGTACGCGAACGCCCGCGGAGTCGGTGAGCTGCTGTGGACACCGTCCGAGCTGTACCCGCCCGACATCGTCGGGGGTGCCGCGATCGCCGCGCGCACGCCGGATTACGAGGCCGATGTCACCGCGGCCTGGCCGACCTCGGACTTTCCCGCCCTTGCCGCGCAGGTCCGCGTGCCCGTGCACTTCACCGCCGCCGAACATGAGAAGGTCTGGCGCAACGATGCACAGGCGCTCGAGGATATTGCCGAGATATTCTCCGCGGCACCGACAGTCACCACATATCTGCATCCGGGCGGCGGGCACAACCTCAGCATCGGCTACGCCGGACCGGCCTACCACCGAACGGTGTTCGAATTCGTCGACGACTGCATCGCGCAACAGGAGACCCCCGCCCTATGACATCTCATTCCCGATCGGAGGCACAGTGATGCGTGTCGGATTCATCGGACTCGGAAGCCAGGGTGGGCCGATGGCCCGCCGCATCGTGGACGCCGGATACGAGACCACGCTCTGGGCTCGCCGCCCGGAATCTCTCGCTTCCTACTCCGATACGGCCGCGAAGTACGCCGAATCCCCCGCCGAGCTCGCCGCGAACAGCGATCTGGTCTGCCTGTGTGTGGTGAACGACGACGACGTGCGTCAGGTGCTCACCGGTGAGAACGGTGTCCTCGCGGGAATGAACGCGGGCGGCATCATCGCGGTCCACAGCACGATTCATCCCGACACCTGTCGCGAACTCGAGGCAGCCGCACGAGAACGTGGCATCTCGCTCGTCGACGCTCCGGTCAGTGGTGGTGGAATGGGCGCTGCTGCCGGCACATTGCTCGTGATGGTCGGCGGTGAGAGCGACGTCGTGGAGCGGTGCCGGCCGGTGTTCTCCACCTACGGAAACCCGGTGGTGCACCTCGGCGACCTCGGTGCAGGTCTGGTCGCGAAGCTCCTCAACAACCTGTTGTTCACGGCGAACCTGGCGCTGGCCGAGAACACCCTGGCGCTCGGCGCGGAACTCGGCGTCGATCCCACCCGCCTCGGTGAGGTCGTCTCGCACGGTTCTGCGAACAGCTTCGCGCTCGGACGCGTGGTCTCGGCCGGGGGCAGCCTCGAGCGGATCGGTGGGCACGCCGGTGAGCTGTTGAAGAAGGACGTGAGCCTCGTGGCCGGTCTCGCCGCGGCGGCCGGGGCCTCGGAGGGCATCACCTTCACCGCGGCCGATGCGAGCCTCGAAAAGATGGGACACCTGCGATGAGTCGCGTGCACTTCGTCGGCGCCGGACGTATGGGGCTGCCGATGGTCGAACGGCTCGTCGCGGATGGACACGACGTGCGCGTACTCGCGCGGCACGACGAAGCGCGCGCAGCCGTGGAGAAGGCCGGTGCCCTTGCGGTTTCCGATGTCTCCGGCATCGGTGCCGATACCGACCTGGTCGTGGTCTGCGTGTTCACCGACGAGCAGGTGCACCAGGTCTGCCTGAGCGACGGAGTACTCGAGCGAATGCGGCGCGGGTCGGTGCTCGTCGTCCACACGACGGTCGGCCCGCGCACGGTGGAGAAGCTCGCCGCCGCCGCCGAACCGCACGGTGTCGCGGTGATCGACGCCGCGGTCAGCGGCGGTCCGCACGACATCGCGGCCGGCGCCCTGACCCTGTTCCTCGGTGGAACCGACGACGCCGTCGCCGCGGTGACGCCTGTGCTGAAGAGCTACGGCGATCCCGTCCTGCATGTCGGTGCCGCAGGAAGCGGCCAGAAGGTGAAGCTGGTGAACAACGCGTTGTTCGCGGCCGAGATCGGCTTGCTCGCCGAAGCAGCAGAACTGGGCCGCCAGCTCGGAATCGACGAGGCGGCGTTGTTCTCTGCTCTGCCGCACGGCAGCTCGTCGTGCAAGGTCATGGCGAACATCGCCATGCGCGGGTCGGTCTCGGAGTTCCGCAGTGCTGTCGGAGAATTCCTGACCAAGGACGTGGCGGTGGTGCGCTCCGCCGTGTCGGAACTCGGAGGAGACCTCGGCGTCCTCGACACGGCGATCGACGCGCACACCCGATAGGCGGACAGGCGAGGCGTCCCGGGTGGTGGCTCGACTTCACGGCACGGGACGCCGTCCGCACTCATCCTCGATATTGCGTGTCCGGATCGAAAGGGTGCTCCATGGAAGGCTTGAAGGACAAGATCGTGCTCGTCGCGGGTGCCGCGACCGGCCTCGGTGCCGATTCCGCCCGCCGCCTCGCCCGTGAGGGCGCCCGTGTCGTGATCGGAGACATCGACGTCGAAGGCGCCGAACGTACTGCCGCCACGATCACCGAGACCGGCGGTACCGCAGTGGCGGTGCAATTCGACATCTCGGACGACGACTCCGTCCGCGCGCTCGTCGAGACGACGACCGAGACGTACGGAGCGCTCGACGCCGTCCACATCAACGCCGGTGACATGGCTGCGGTCACGAAGGACACCGACGTCGTCGACATCGACCTCGAGATCTGGGACAGGACGGTCGCCGTCAATCTCCGCGGGCACATGCTCGTCACCCGTCACTGTGTACCGAAGCTGCTCGAACGTGGCGGCGGAACGATCGTCTACACCTCGTCGATCGCCTCGTTCACCGGTGACCCGCGCCGACCCGCGTACTCGGCGACCAAGGCGGGCATCAACGCCCTGGCACGTCATGTCGCATCACGGTGGGGTCGTGAGGGAATCCGCGCGAACGCGGTGACGCCAGGCCTGATCCTCACCGATGAGATCCGCAACGGTGCACCGCAGAAGTTGCTCGACGGCATGCTCGCTCGAACCCGCAGCACCCGCCTCGGCGAGGCCGCGGATGTATCGAGCATGGTGGCCTATCTGATGTCCGATGACGGGTCGTGGATCAACGGACAGGTGGTCAATGTGGACGGCGGCACCGTGCTGCGGTGACGGGCAGCCACATCGAGACGGGGCACGGGGGCCGAATCGAGAAGCAACCGTAGGCAGGTATCAGCCTTCCAACGACACCCCGTACGCCTGTTCCAGGTACCGAACCACGGCGGTCTGATCGACACCGGGTTCGAGGGCCTCGACCGCAGAGTTCCATACCTGCCCGATCGCCTCACCGAGTACGGGAGCGATCCCCTGATCGTGCGCGAGGTCGAGCGCGATCCCGATGTCCTTGCGCATCAAGGACGCCGCGAACCCCGAATCGAATGAGCGGGAGAGCACGAACTTCTCGTACTTGGTCTCCGTGGCCTGATTGCGTCCGCTGCCGGCGTTGAGGACCGCGAGCAGAGTAGCCGGGTCGATTCCGAACTTCTTGCCTACGAGCAGCGCCTCGGCAGCGACGAGCACGTTGTTCGCAGCGAGGAGATTGTTCAGGGCCTTCGCCGCATGTCCTGATCCGACGGGCCCGACGCGGATGATCTCGCTACCGGTTTCCTGGAGCAGTGGCGTCACCCCGTCGACCACAGCGGCGTCACCGCCGGCCATCACGGCGAGGGTGCCTTGCTCCGCACGTGCCACGCCACCACTCACGGGGGCGTCGACGACGCGCACACCCTTCGCGGCGGCCGCCTCGGCGAGACGTTGTGTGCGCGTCGGCACGCTCGACCCCATGTCTACGATCACCGCTCCGGGTTGCAGGTGCCCCAGTAGGCCGCCGTCGGAGAGAACGACGTCGTCGACGATGTCGCTCGTCGGCAGAACCAGGACGACCACGTCGCAGTCGGCGAAATCCGCGAATCCGGACGCGCCCACTGCGTTGGGGTTCTCGTCCACGAACCGCTGCTGCGCGGCAGCGTCGGCATCGCGGACGACGAGACGACGACCGCCACGCGCGAAATTCCGGGCGATGGGTCGTCCCATCGCGCCGAGGCCGATATGCCCTACACGCTGCTCGCTCATGCGTCCGACTCCGTCTCTACCGTGAGCGGACCGAGTTCGGCCGCAAGAACTTCCTGCACGACCCGCATCGCCGCTATCCCTGCCGGGCAACCCACGTATGCGGTCGCATGAACCACCGTCTCCGAGATCTCCTTCCGCGTCAGGCCGTTCCGCAGCCCGGTACGGATATGGGTGGCCAGCTCCGTGTGCTGGCCGAGCGCGATCAGGAGCGAGATGGTGACCAGCGAACGGTCGCGGCGTTCGAGTCCCTCGCGGGTCCACACCCCGCCCCACACGAATTCGCTGACGTACTCCTGCAGTCCTTCGCCGTCGGTGCCGGCACTGCGGGACAACGCGGCGTCGACGTATTCGTCCCCGAGAACCTCCCGGCGCACGGCCAGACCGGAGTCCCTCACCGTGCGGTGCGCCGCGTCCACGGCGTCTTCGGCAGTGGCATTGCTCGTCATCGGTATTCCCTTCGGCGGATTCACATCCGCGACGAATCGAGTTTGACGGTCACGCATTTGACCTGACCGTAGTGGTGCAGCGCCTCGACGCCTTTCTCGCGCCCGTAGCCGCTGTTCTTCCAACCCCCGAACGGTGTCTGCACCGACGCCGTCGACCAGGTGTTGACGAAGACCTGTCCGGCACGCAGGCGCCCGCCGACGGTGAGGGCACGGGAGACATCCCGCGTCCACACACCGGCGACGAGCCCGTAGTCGGAGTCGTTCGCAACGGCCACGGCGTCGTCTGCGGTATCGAACGGGATCACCACGAGAACAGGCCCGAAAATCTCTTCCCGCGCGATCCGCATCGAATTGTCCACGCCCGTATAGACGGTGGGATCGACGAAGAATCCACCGGACTGTTCCGCAAATGCGGAGACTCGGCCGCCGGTTTCGAGCCGGGCCCCCTCCGACTCGGCAATCTTGAAATACTCCTGCACCTTGCCGAACTGGTCTCGGGTGATGATCGGCCCCATATCGGTGCCCACTCGGATCGCCGCGACCTTCTCGACGAGACGGGAGACGAACTCGTCGTGCACCTCTCGCTGGACGAGCAACCTGGTGCCGGCCGAACACACCTGTCCTGCGTTCGAGGTGAATGCCTGGACGGCACCCGTCACCGCCGCATCGAGGTCGGCGTCCGCGAAGACGATGTTCGCCGATTTGCCGCCGAGTTCCAGTGTCAGCGGCACGATGCGCTCCGCGGCGATACTCCCGATGACACGTCCGGTCGGAACCGACCCCGTGAAAGCGACCTTGGCGACCTCGGGGTGGTGGACGAGTGCAGCACCGGCCTCCCCGCCCGTGCCCAGAACGACGCCGAGTGTGCCCGGCGGGAAGCCGACCTCGCTCGCGAGTTGCGCGAGTCGCACACTCGACGCCGATGTGAACTCGGATGGTTTGAGAACCACCGTGTTTCCCGCTGCCAGCGCGGGTGCGCAGGCCCGCGCCGACTGGTTGAGCGGAAGATTCCAGGGTGTGACCACGCCGATGACCCCGTACGGCTCGCGGACGGTGTAGACGTGCTGGTCCGGCGCCACGTCCAGTGTCTCGCCCGCGGGCATGCCGACGAGCCCGCCGTAGAACTCGAAGTACGTCGCCGAGTTCTCCACCTCTGCGAGTGCGACCTTGGCCGGTTTGCCAGTCTCGCTGGTCTCCAGCGCGGCCAGAGTGTCCGCGTCCTCACGCATCGCGCGGGCCAGATCGACGAGTAACCGGCCGCGCGCGAGTGCGGGGATCTGCAGCCACTCCGGGCCCGCGGCCGCCGCTGCCCGCACCGCTGCGTCGACGTCGAAGGCGTTGCCCCGGGCAACACGCCTGACGGCACGACCGGTCGCCGGGTCGGTGGCGTCGACGTACTCACCGCTGCTCGGCGCCACCGGCTTGCCGTCGATCCAATGGTGGAGTGTGTCCATGATGTCGCCTTCCGCAGGGTGCTCGATGATCCTCAGGCCTGTTGGTCCACAGCCGGTGCCGCCGGTAACGGTTCACGTCGAGAACCCATAGGCGGCAGGGCATCCGGAACGAACATCTCACGACGCTGTTCGAGGAAGTCGTGCGGGTACCCCATCGGCACCGCCGATGCGTCGTCGAGCCGTGCGATCTGTGCGGGGTCGAGGCGCAACGTCAGCGCCCCGAGGTTGTCGCGCAACTGGTCGGGCGTGCGCGCACCGATGGAGATCATCAGCCCGTGGTGACGCACCCACGCGAGGGCGACCTGCGCGGTGGAGGTGCCCAGCTCGTCGGCGATCTCGCGCGTGACGTTCAGGACGCGACGCGTCTTCTCGGGAAACCGTGCCATGGTCTCGGCGCTGTGCGCACGCGCGAGCGCACCCCGGGCGAGGGGACTCCACGCACAGACCGCGAATCCGAGTTCGCCGGCCATCGGCAGCAGCTCCCGCTCGGGAGTACGGGCGAGAAGGGAGTACTCGAGTTGCAGGGCGCTGAACGACGTCCAGCCTCTCAGCTCGGCGACGGCGTCCGAACGGGCGATCACCCACGCCGGGGTATTGGAGATCCCCAGCGACAGCACCTTGCCCGAACGCACCAGATCGTCCAGTGCGCGAAGCGTTTCCTCCGGTGCGGTGCACCGATCCCAGGCGTGCACCCACAGCACGTCGAGATAGTCGGTGCCGAGTCGTCGCAGGCTCGTCTCGACGTTGCGGCGCAGGCTCTTCCGGTTGCTGCCGCCCGAGTTGGCGTCGCCGGGGTCGGTTGGGAACGTGTACTTGGTACTCACCACCACCGCGTCGCGTTCGGATGCGATGAACCGGCCGAGCATCTCTTCGCTCGCCCCGTTGGTGTAGTTGTTCGCGGTGTCGACGAAGTTGCCACCCGCGGCGCGGTAGTCGCTGTATACGCGGCGGGAGGTCTCCTCGTCGGCGCCGAAGCCCCACTCGGTGCCGAAGGTCATGGCACCGAGGCACAGTTCGCTCACCCGGATGCCCGACGGGCCGAGCACCCACTGGGCCATGGTGCCGTCGTAGCGCTCAGGCATCGTCGTCCACCACCCAGTTGACGAATCGATGCAAGGGATACATGCCGTCATGCGGGCTGCCCATGCTGCCCTTCAATGCGCTGCCGAGTCTGACAATGCGCTGCACACCCGCGGTGGCGAGACGGTCCCGGATCTCCGCCTTCCGATGGGACGGGTAGACACCGACGGTCTGGGTCGCCACGGTGGCGTAGGAGGCGGCTTCGTCCAGAGTCGAGATCGGGAGGACGTTGACGGTCTTGTTGGTCGGGTGGAAGTCGACCATCTCCGGGGACCGCACCACCAAGCCACTGCCGTCGGGTTTGCCCCAGACCTTGTAGTCGGGCTCGAGGAAACGCATTCCTTCGACGGCCTCGCGGATCTCGGCGTCGGGCTTCGGTCCGACGGCCTCGGCGAAATCCCGGTCCACGCCGAGCCGCTCGTGCAGCAGGGCGCAGAACCGGTCGATCTGATCGTCGTCACCCTCGACACAGATGTGTCGCGCCGCCAGGCACGCGTCCTGGTTGAAGATGGTCGCATCGAGGGCGGCCAGTTCGGCGACCTCGCGCAGGGTCTCCTCGGATTCGAAGGCTTCGCGGCCGACGATCGACATCGACACCTTGGGATCGAAGGAGATCAGCTGGAAACCCGGTCCGGCATAGCGGGCGGCGTTCTCGATGGCCGAGCCTCCACCCCATGCGACGAGCTTGTCGAAATACTGCGAGCGGTAGAGGATGTTCTCGACCTTCTCGTCGCCGCCGCGCCAGTACACGGCGGACATCGACCGCAACACCGGATGGCCGGGGGCGATATCCGCCATCGTGCGCAGTACCGCCACCGTGGTGAACGGGTCGGCCGAGGGCATCTTGAACAGGTTGACGCCCTTGGTGAGCGCAGCATCGGCGATGGTGGTCATCGCGGCGCTAGGCGAGTTCCCGGCCATCATGTGGACCAGGCGCGGCGGGAAGGCGCGGACGCGGCTCACGTTGCCGTTCGGATCGGTGCGCTCGGCCCAGCCGTCGAGTACGTCGAGGCCGCCGAAGGTGCGTTCGAGCCGGTATTCGAGCGCCTGCCGGCTGAGGAACTGACCGGGCCGGGCGAAGGTGTTCTCGATGATCCGACGCGGAAGGGCACTCACCTGGACGGTCATCTCGAGGGATTCCTGGAGGTACTCGTTCTTCTCCAGGGTCAGGTATTGCGCGGTCTCGACGAGGAAGTCGATGATTTCGGAGATCGGCACGTCGAATGCCGGTCCCACCTCCGAGCGGGGTGCGAACAGGCCGTTGTATTCGAGTTTCGGGGTGACGAAGGGGACGCCGAAGTCGCGGGAGAGGTATTCGCTGTCCTCACCCCAGATCAGTTCGCCGCGGACGAAGTGCGGGACCTTGATCCGGGTCCGGGCCGGTGCGGTCGTGGCCATCTCGTCACTCTCCCGAGAGTCCGCGGACATAGGCGTCCATCGTTCCGGCGCAGGTGATCTTGTCGTCGTCGCCGAGATCGGAATAGCGGACGATGTTCGGCATCACTGTCTCGCCGGCCCGGCCGCACGGGCACGGTCCGAGGTCGACGGTGATCCGGTCACCGGAGATCGTTCCGCCCCAGCGGCCGTCGACGGTGGTGTCCACGAAGGCGGCACGGCCCTCGACGAGGTTGCCGTCCGGTTCGGCGAGTGCGCTGCCGTCCTTGGTGAGGACGAACAGGACGATCTCGTCCGGAACGTGGTAACGACCTTCTTCGGGACACTTGAACATCCGGTTGTTGAGTTCCTGCATGGAGTAGTAGTGCAGGAAGCGCTCGGGAACGATGTTGAGCATTCGGTAGATCTGCTCCTGGTAGTCGGCCGGTAGGTTCGTTCCCTTCAGTCCGCCACCGCTGGTGAGCGCATTGCTACCCGTGATGTCGCCGTCCTGGATCCCCTTCTCCCGCAGGATCTCGCAGAGGCGGAACAGCTGGGGGAACTGGGAACTGAAGAGGATGTCCTCGGACCGGTGCGCGATGATCTGGTCGGCGAAGTGGTGCAGACGCCGGTCTTGCTGTGCGGCGCGTTCGGCGGATTCGGCTTCGAAGCGTGCGATGTCGTCTGGTGCGGCGGTGCCGTCGGCCATCGCGCGGCGCATCGCCGACAGCCTGGCCATGTAGCGGTGGAAACCTTCCACCGGTGCGCCGTCGAACAACGGGAGGGCGTCCGGGCGGGAGAACTCACGGATGATCAGATCGCGTATCCCGTTGTGCTGGGTCTGGCCCGTCTCGGGGCCGACGGGTATGACGTGCCAGCGATTCTCGGGCGGGAGACCGAGGGCGGTGAAGCAGTCGAGCAGATTCTGCTTGTTCACGTCGATATCACGCTGGGACTTGTTGAGGAAGGATCCTTTTCCGCTCGTTCCACTCGAGCTAGAGACCATGTGACCGGCCTTCTCGAGAGCGGCGATCCAGCCGTCGACGTCGGCGACCCCGGAGACGTCGACGTCGTCGACAGGGTGGCTCGACAGCGAACCGAGCCAGCGGTTCATCTGCTCCCACCGGCCCTTGGCGATGAGCGTCTCGGGGTAGCTCTTGTAGGTGGTGTGGGGGAAGAGCAGGGGGATCATGTCCTCACGCGACCGAATCTCGGTGATGTCCTGGTCGGCGGCGCGCTGCGCGAGCACAGGGACCTGGTCCCGTCGTGCCCGGAAGTAGGCGTTCAGCGTCGCGACGACGTCTTTCTGCAGGGTGGCTTCTGCCATGTGAGTCCTCCGGCCCTCTGGGTGCGGAACGTCGATAACTTTACTGGAAGGTATAGATAAATGCTTGACGTAACCATACCCACAGGGAAAGTTTTGTGTCCAGACCCGAGACGATTTGGCACACTGCACTCATGACCCCGACTCGCAGCGAGCAGGACATTCGACGCCGTGGTGGACGCCCTACCAGGGAGGAAGCGAGCCGACTCGACGACGCGGTGCGCGAGTCCGCACTCCGACTGTTCCTCGAGAACGGGTACGAGGGCACGACGATGAACGCCATCGCCGCTGCGGCCGGCACCACGAAACCCTCGCTGTACGCGCGCTTCCCGACCAAGGAGGACGTCTTCCGGTACGTTCTGGGCTGGGCCATGCAGCGCACCGACTGGCCCACACCCGAACCCGAGATCCCCGAGTACGACGATCTCGGCGAATCACTGACCGCCGTCGCGGAGGCCGCCGTCCGGCGCGCCCTCGACCCGTCGATGATCAAGCTCCAGCAGGTCGCCATCGCCTACGCCTCGCGCTATCCGGACATCGCCCGGAAGGCATTGGGCCCGGGTTACTGGCCGCGCAAGAAGCAGGTCGCGGACCTGCTGAGCCGGCACGCGGCGACAGGGAGCATCGTCGCCGACGACCCCGACACGCTCGCAGAACTGTTCCTGGCCATGGCGTCCGGCGGTCCGGCACGCCTGGCCTCGTTCGGGATCGCGCGCGAGGCCGAGGACGTCGACGCCCACGTCCGGGCCGTCGTGGACCTCTTCCTGCGCGGTCTACGTCCGGACTGACGCGCGTCCGGCTCCCGAGGTGATCGACGCCACCACACCCCCGTCGACGAGCACGTCGGTGCCGTTGACGAAACTCGCCTCGTCGGACAACAGGAATGCGACGACGGCGGCGAGTTCCTCGGCCCGGCCCGTGCGCCCGAGCGGCGTCGCCCGCACCATCTCGCCCATCGACTCGTTGTGATCCGCCTCCTGCCGGCCCTGCGGAGTGTCGATGATGCCCGGCGAAACGGAGCACGCGCGGGCACCGACGGACCCGAGCCGCACAGCTTCGTCCCTTGCGAACTGCTGCACACCGTATTTCGCCCACGCATAGGCAACGCCGGGATGTTCGAGCGCCTCCCCCACCACCTCGCGGAGACGGTCGAGGAAGTCCTCGGCTAGCGGATCCGCGAGCACGGCGGCCTCTTCCGGCGAAGGCCGCATCCGGCCGATGTTCGGTGCCATCGACGCGAAGTAGACCGACGCAGTGCCTGCCGTCGCGAGTGGGCGGAGCGCCCGAGCGATCCGCGCGGTTCCGATCAGGTCGACCTCGAATATCCGCCGCCAGTCGGCCATCGTGGGTGAGATCCCGGCGGCGTGCGCGACGGACCGCAATGTTCCGAGTTCGGCCACCCGGACGGCGAGGCGGTTCAGCCCGTCGACGTCGGTGACGTCGAGAACGAACGGTTCGACGCGCGTCCGATCACCGTTCAGCTCGTCGGCCGTGGCACCGACGGTGTCGGCGTCCAGGTCGACGAGCAACAAGGCGTCTACCGTGCCGACCATGCGCTGCGCACACGCGTATCCCATTCCGCGACCCGCTCCGGTCGCGATCCCCACCGTGGTCATGATGTGCAGTCCTCTCGAGTCATCAGGATGCGGCCCAGCACCGCGACAGTCCGGATTCGGCGGTGCGGGTGACGAGTTCGACGAGCACGCCCCGCCGACTGCGGGCGAAGGCGAAGAACATACCGCCGCCGGGCAGCGCGCGCGTGGCCTCGACGACGAACCCTTCCTTTTCGAGAAGACGGCAGTCGCCCTCGACGTCGTCCGACCAGTACCCGAGGTGGTGGATGCCCGATGTGGAGGCCCACAGAGGAGCGTCGGGCACGGCTGCGACGATCTCGATCCTCGGCACGGTGACGGAGTAGGTGCACTGCAGGTCGACGGAGCGGTCCCCGTCCGGCAACGTCACGTCGACGGCGCCGCCCACCTGCGGTCCCCACTCGTATCCGAGCAACGCCGAGAACTCGTCACGGGCGGCGCGAGGGTCGTCGGTGACGATCCCCAGGTGGAAGAGGTCTTCGGCCTTCATGTCTGCGCTCTCCGGTCGGTAGGTGTTCCCATTGCTCTTCGGTCGTGTAAGAATGGCATTCTTGGTATCGAGATAGATATTCTCATCAATGGAAGGAGGGCGCAATGGCCTGGGACTTCGAGACCGAGCCCGAGTACCAGAAGAAGCTGGACTGGGCCGACGCCTTCGTGCGCGAGGAGGTCGAACCGCTCGATCTCGTATGGGAACACCAGCAGTTCGTCCCCCTCGACGGACTTCGCCGCAAAGCCATCGATCCCCTCAAGGACAGGGTCCGCGCGGAAGGCCTGTGGGCCACCCATCTCGGCCCCGAACTCGGCGGCCAGGGATACGGACAGCTCAAGCTCGCGCTGCTCAACGAGATCCTCGGGCGCTCCTCGTGGGCGCCGATCGTCTTCGGTTGCCAGGCACCGGACACCGGCAACGCCGAGATCATCGCGCACTACGGAACACCGGAACAGAAGGAGCAGTACCTGCAGCCGCTGCTCGACGGCGAGGTGTTCTCCTCGTACTCGATGACCGAGCCGCAGGGTGGCGCCGATCCCGCCCAGTTCCGTTGCCGCGCAGTCAAGGACGGCGACCACTGGGTCATCAACGGCTGGAAGTACTTCTCGTCCAACGCCCGGACAGCAGAGTTCCTCATCGTCATGGTCGTCACCGACCCGGATGTGCCCGTGCACAAGGGCACGTCGATGTTCCTCGTCCCGACCGACACCCCGGGCGTGGAGATTGTGCGCAATGTAGGGCTCTACGGCGAACCGATGAACGACGGCACCCACGCGCTCATCCACTACAACGACGTCCGGGTGCCGGCCACCGCCCTTCTCGGCGAGGAGGGCCAGGCGTTCGCAGCCGCCCAGGTACGGCTCGGCGGTGGCCGCATCCACCACGCGATGCGGACCATCGGTCTTGCACAGAAGGCCGTCGACATGATGTGCGAGCGCGTCCTCAGCCGCGAGACCGCCGGAAGTCGCCTCGCAGACAAGCAGACCGTGCAGGGCTATATCGCCGACTCCTACGCACAACTTGCACAGTTCAGGCTGTTCGTGCTCAACACCGCGTGGAAGATCGACAAGTACAACGACTACAAGAAGGTCCGGAAGGACATCGCGACCGCAAAAATCGTGATGCCTACCGTGCTACACGACATCGCTTGGCGCGCAATGCAGGTGCACGGCGCACTCGGTGTGACCAACGAGATGCCCTTCTTCAGGATGATCCACGGAGCGGCGGTGATGGGGCTCGCCGACGGACCGACCGAGGTACACAAGACCACCGTCGCCAAGCAGGTTCTCCGCGACTACAGCCCCGTCGACGACATGTGGCCGTCGGAGTGGATCCCGAAGAAGCAGGAAGCAGCCCGAAAGAAGTACGCCGACTACATCGAACTCGAAGTGGGGAACCTGTGATCGACACCGAGCGTCTCGCCGATTGGATGGACGAGCAGGGCCTGCCCGGTAAGGGCGCACCCCTCGACGCGAAATACCTCTCCGGCGGCACACAGAACGAGATCTACAAGCTCACGCGCGACGACTTCACGTGCGTCATCCGCATCCCTCCGGCCGGTGCGCCGGCCGACCGCGACAGCGGGATCATGCGCGAATGGCGCATCATCCAGGGACTCGCCGGAACCGATGTACCCCACACGAAAGCCGTTGCCGCCTGTGAGGACACGTCCGTGCTGGGCCGTTCCTTCTACCTCATGGGCCACGTCGACGGATGGTCGCCGATGGACCATCGCGGCACCTGGCCCGCACCCTTCGACACCGACCTCGATGCCCGGGCCGGCCTGGCCTACCAGCTCGCCGAGGGCATCGCCCTGCTGTCGAAGGTGGACTGGAAGGCACAGGGCCTGCACGATCTCGGGCGCCCCGAGGGCTTCCACGACCGGCAGGTGAGTCGGTGGACCCGTTTCTTCGAACGGATCAAGGCCCGCGAGATCGAGGGTATGGACGTCGCCACCACGTGGCTCGAGACCCACCGCCCGCTCGACTACGTCCCGGGACTGATGCACGGCGACTACCAGTTCGCCAACGTGATGTTCGAGCACGGCGCCCCCGCGAAGCTCGCGGCACTCGTCGACTGGGAGATGGGGACCGTCGGCGATCCGAAGCTCGATCTCGGCTGGATGCTCATGAACTGGCCGGAGGACACGAGCGCGAACGAGGACAGCGCGGTGAGCTACGTCGACCTGACCGGGATGCCGGGCCGCTCGCAGATGCTCGCGCACTACGCCGAGGTCTCCGGTCGCCAGGTCGACGACATCGACTACTACTTGATTCTCGCCAAGTGGAAGCTCGCCATCGTCCTCGAACAGGGCTTCCAGCGAGCCGGGGACGATCCCAAACTGCAGTCCTACGGACCGGTCATCACCAACCTCATGAAGTCGGCCGCCGACCTCGCCGAGTCGACCGATTACAAGGGAGTCGCGTCATGACGACAGCTGTGGACGGACTGGTACAGGAACAGCACGGACCGGTGCTCGTACTCCGCATCGACCGACCGGAAGCACGAAATGCCCTCAACGGAGCCGTGATCCGCGGTCTCGGTGCCGCAGCACTCCGGGCCGAAGCGGATCCGGAGATCCGGGCGATCGTGCTCACCGGCACGGGCGACCGGGCATTCTGCGCCGGCATGGACCTCCGGGCGTTCGCAGAAGGCGAGGACATCGGGACCGATTCCGACGAAGCCGCCGGATACGCACGGCTCTCCAAGGGCGAACTCTCCGTTCCGGTCATCGGCGCCGCCAACGGCAGTGCCGTGGGCGGCGGTCTCGAACTTCTCCTCGGCGCCGACATCATCGTGGCGTCCTCCGAGGCGAAGTTCGGCCTGCCCGAAGTGAAGCGCGGACTCTTTCCCGCCGGTGGTGGCACCGCCATCGGCACCCGCATCCCCATCGGAGCGGCCCTCGAACTCACCCTGACCGGGGATCCGATCCCGGCGCAGCGCGGCTACGAACTCGGCCTGATCAATGCCGTGGTGGCACCGGATCAGGTGATGGACACCGCGCTCGACTACGCCCGGCGGATCGCGGCGAACGCCCCGCTCGGGCTGTCTGCGGTGAAGGAACTGGTCCGGCTGACCCAGGCCGATCCCGAGCGGGCCGACGAGCGACTCTCCCATTGGCAGTCGGTCGTCTTCACCAGCCACGACGCCAAGGAAGGCGCCACCGCGTTCATGGAGAAGCGGGCACCGGTCTGGCAGGGACAGTGACCGCTCCGGAAGAGCCTACGAGCACCGTTCGCGCCGTCGTCTGCACCGAATACGGGGAGCCCGAATCCCTCCGGATGGAGTCGCGGCCGTCATCCCCACTCGCGCCCGGGCAGGTCCGGGTGCGAGTGGGGGCAGCGGCGGTGAACTTTCCCGACGTCCTCCTCGTGGCGAACAAGTACCAGATCAGCGTGCCGCCGCCCTTCGTTCCGGGCAGCGAGTACGCGGGTACCGTCGTCGAGATCGCGGACGATGCGGGTGAGATCTCGGTCGGCGACCGCGTCACCGGCACCGGACTGGTCGGAGCGTTCGCCGACGAGATCGTCGCTCCCGTGAAATCCCTGAAGAAGATTCCTCACGGCATCGACGATCGAACCGCTGCATCCTTCGGGGTGGCGCACCGCACGGCCTATCACACGCTCCGGTCCGTGGCCCGGCTGGAGGCGGGTGAGGAACTCGTCGTGCTCGGGGCGGGTGGCGGAGTCGGTCTTGCGGCCGTGCAACTCGGCGTGGCACTGGGCGCTTCGGTCACCGCAGTCGCCTCGTCGACCGAGAAGCTGGCGGTAGCGTCGTCCTACGGCGCGGCCCACATGATCGACCACCGGGCGGAGGATCTGCGCTCGTCCCTGAAGAAGGCTGTGCCCGAGGGTGCGGACGTGGTGATCGACCCGGTGGGCGGAGAACTCTCGGAGCCGGCGCTCCGTTCACTTCGCCGCGGCGGACGTTTCGTCACTGTCGGATACGCGTCCGGTTCGATCCCTCGGATTCCGTTGAACCTCGTACTGGTCAAGGGAATCCGGATCATGGGCTTCCAGTTCCAGGATCTCGATCCCGAGGAGTACCGGCGGAACGAGGCCGAGCTGGTGGATCTGCTCGTCTCCGGCAAGGCGGTTCCGCACATCGGGGCGGACTATCCGCTCGAGGACACCGCGCAGGCATTGCGCCGGGTGGCGGATGGACGAGCGGTGGGGAAGGTCGTCATCGATATGTCGCGCTGAGCGCCGGGCCGGCTGCGCTTCGGCCGAAACTCCGGGCCTCCGGCTGCGCTTCGGCTGTGGCTCCGACTTCGTGGGAAGTCGGAGCCACAGCCGTACGAACCGGAACCCTCAGACCATGGAGAGCAGACCACCGCGCACACGGCCGGCGTCGACACCCCCGGTCCGGAAGGACTCGGTGAGGCCGACGGCAGTTGCCGGCGCCGACGCAGCGGCGAGTGCGTGCGACTTGAAAACCTGGGCTGCTCGGCTCAGGCGGTGCTGCAGCGGCGCGATTCGGGAGTCGAGTTCGGAGGGTATGCCCTCACCCCACAGCGCGATCTTGGCCGGGCTCTCCGAGAGCGTGTCGAGCACACCCCCTCGGATCCGCTCGTCGGACATGTAGAGCTCCGCTGCGACGGCTACGGTGTCGGGCATCGGACCCTGGGATCCGGAACTCAGAGCCGACTCGAGATCGACTGCCTTCGTGGCGCCGAGAATTTCGAACGGACGCAGATCGGAACTCTGCGGGACCACCACCACCACTTCCCAGCCTGCTGCCACCTGGTCGTACAGCCAGCCTCCGGTGTAACGGACGGCGTCTGCGACTCGGGGCGCGACGATCGCGACTCTCCGCCTCAGGATGTGGCGACGGGCATGAGCTGTTGCTCGAGCGACTGTGTGAAGTCCTCGAATATTGCGGTCAGTGGGAGCGAACGATCGAGCAGCCATGAGGTTTCCATTCCATTGAGGAAAGCGACGATCTCCACCGCTTTGACGGCTGGGTCCACATCCGTTCGGTATCGGCCGGCAAGTTGTCCACGCCGGATTCCGGCTTCGACCGTTTCGAGTGCCGTCTGATACCGCCCGAGTAGGCGCTCGTGCAGAGGAGCATCCGGTTCGAGATTCTCGATGAGAAGTACCGCGTACATTCCGACCAGTTCGGGTGACTCCTCGAAACGCTTCGGAATCTTCCTGATCTGATCGACGAGATCCCCCGTCCGATCCGCGCGGGCGTCGTCGTCGTTGTCGCGGGCATCGAGCACCGCATGCAACAACTGGTCCTTCGACTCGAAGTGGTGCAACAGCCCGGCAGGGGTCAATCCTGCTTCCCGGGCGATCTGAGAGAGGCTCGTGCTGCGCCACCCGTTCCGCGCCAGAAACCGTTGGGCGACGCTGACGATCAGCTCCCGACGGTCCTCACCTCTGGCGAGGAGAGTGTCGTATGCACGTTGAGACAAGACCCCTCACTTCTTTGTAGAAGGACAACCTACTGAACACACATTAAGTCGTTTTTCCTCTTGTGACAAGCGTCTCATTATGTTTATTTCCCGATGGATGTCACACCTGCCCGAATGTCCTCCTCAGCCCTGGTTTCGGATCAACTCGACGACGGTCGCATTGGCGGTGCCGCCCCCCTCGCACATGGTCTGGAGACCGAAGCGAAGATCCTGATCGCGCATGTGATGGATCATCCGCGTCATCAGTACAGCTCCGGAGCCGCCGAGGGGATGACCGAGTGCGATCGCCCCACCGAGCGGGTTCAGCTTCTCGGGGTCGGCGCCGGTCTCGGCCAGCCACGCCAACGGCACCGACGCAAAAGCCTCGTTCACCTCGAAGACGCCGACCTCTTCCAGTGCGACGCCGGACTTCGCGAGAACCTTCTCGGTCGCAGGGATCGGCCCGGTCAGCATGAGTACCGGATCCGCTCCGGCAACGGCACCCGCCCGATACCGCACCAGTGGCGTGAGGCCGAGTTCCCGCGCCTTCTCCGGAGTCGTGACGAGCAGTGCTGCGGCGCCATCGGAGATCTGCGACGAGTTGCCGGCGTGGATGACCCCGTCCTCGGCGAAGGCCGGCTTCAATCCGGCAAGTTTCTCGACGGTCGACCCCCGGCGCACCCCTTCGTCGACGGACACCGTCCCGGCTTGCGTCGGCACCGGGACGATCTGCCCGTCGAACGCACCCCGGTCCAGCGCGGCGGCAGCACGCTCGTGCGAGAGCACCGCGAACTCGTCGAGACGAGTGCGGGAGAACCCCCACTTCTGCGCGATCTTCTCTGCGGAGATGCCTTGGTTGAACGAGAATCCGTCGTATCGCGCGAGCGCCTTGGGGCCGTAGGGCTGCCCGGAGGCCCGGGCCGAGCCCAAGGGCACCCGGCTCATCACCTCTACGCCACCGGCGACGACGACATCCTGCTGCCCCGACATCACCGCCTGCGCCGCGAAATCGAGTGCCTGCTGGCTCGACCCGCATGCACGGTTGACGGTCGTGCCCGGGATCGACTCGGGCCACCCGGCCGCGAGAACCGAGTACCGGCCGATGTTGCTCGACTGGTCGCCCACCTGCGAGACGCAACCCCACACGACATCGTCGATGAGTGCCGGGTCGATTCCCGTGCGGTCGACGAGAGCCTGCAGGACGTGCGCCGAGAGATCCGCCGGATGCTCACCGGCCAGTCCGCCGTTGCGTTTGCCGACCGGCGTACGGACTGCCTCGACGATGACTGCTTCACGCATGTACTTCTCCACTCGTAGGTGATGGTGCCGATTCGTTGCCGGCCGGACCGAGCGCCCACCTTCCGGTGAACTGCGCTTCGCGCTTCTCCGCGAAGGCCCGGAAGGCTTCGGGGGCGTCGACGGTTGCGAAGTTGACGGCCTGGGCCCGCGCCTCGCTCGCCAGCGCATCGCGCAGACCGCGCTCGCCGGCCTCGTTCAACAGCGCTTTGGTCTGCGCAAGTGCCACCGGCGGGCCCGCCACCAACCGGGCACAGAGATCGTCGACGAAATCGTCGATCTTCTCCTCCGTCTCGACCCAGGTCACCAAGCCGAGCCGGAGCGCCTCGTCGGCATCGATGACATCCGCCAGCAATGCCAATCGCTTCGCCTGCTGCAGGCCGACGAGCTTCGGAAGCAACCACGTGCCGCCCAGATCGGGCGACAGTCCCCGTCGGACGAAGATCTGCGAGAACGTCGAGCGTGGCGTAGCCACAACCAGGTCGCATCCCAATGCCAGATTCCATCCGGCGCCGAATGCGACGCCGTCGACCTTCGCGACCGTGGGAATCGGCAGTTCGTGAAGCCGCAAGGCCACGTCCGTCAATGCCTGCATCTTGCGGATGGGATGTGCGGCACCGGGCTTCGAGATATCCGCGCCGGAGCAGAATGCGCCGGCCGCGCCGGTGACGACCAGGGCCCGGAGGCCGGGATCGTCACCGGCTTCGACGAGCGCGGCGTGCAGCGACTCCCACAGCGCGCCGTCGATCGCGTTCTTGCGATGTGGCCGGTTCAGAGTGAGGGTCCGGATTCCGTCACGGTCGTCGACGAGGAGACTGCCGCCGCTCATCGGCCTTTCCCTTCCACAGCAGGGGTTCGGTATGCGGGACCGATCACGCCCGTCTCACGTAGCCGTGCGATCTCGTCCCGCGTGACGCCGAAGTCCTGGAGGACGGAATCGGTGTGCTCGCCGAGTCCCGGCACAGCACCCATGGGCAGTTCGAAGCCCTCCACGACCGGCGGGGGCAGCAGAGCCTCGATCGGACCGTTCGGTGTGTCCACCTGGCGCCAGCGATCGCGTACCTGCAACTGAGGATGCGCGATCACGTCGCTGGGCAGGTTGTAACGCGAATTGCCGATCCCGGCCTCGTCGGCGATCTTCTGCACGTACGCGAGAGGATGCCGGGCGCACCACTGCGCAATCGCCTCGTCGAGCACGGCCCGATGCTCACAGCGACCGGCGTTGGTGCGGAAACGCTCGTCGTCGGCGAGGTCGTCGCGTTCGATGATCTCCCGCGCGAGCCGCTGCCATTCCCTGTCGTTGGTGGTGCCGAGCACGACCACCTGGTCGTCGGCAGTCCGGTACGACCCGTACGGTGAAACCGCAGGCGACGACATGCCCAGTGGCTGCTGGTTCACTCCGGAATAGCGCGTGTAGGTGAGCGGATAACCCATGAGTTCGGTCATCGTGTCGAACAGGCTCACCGAGACCTTCGACAGCGCACCCCCGCGGCCGCGATGCCGCTCCTTACCGCACAGCAAGGCGAGGATCGACACCGCCGAATACAGGCCGGTGGTGATATCGGCGACCGGCGGTCCCGGTTTCGCCGGCATGTCGGGATAACCGGTGACAGCGCAGGCACCCGCCTCCGCCTGGACGAGGAGGTCGTACGCGCGTTTGTGGGAGAGCGGCCCGCCGGGCCCGTAACCGTCGATCTCGACTGCGATGAGCTCGGGATAGCTCTCCTCGAGCCGGTCGGGTGACAGACCGAGTCGAGCCGTGGCACCCGGCGCGAGGTTCGACACGAGCACATCCGAGCGTGCGAGGAGTCGATGAAGGACGGCGATCCCGTCCTCCGATTTCAGGTCGAGTGTCACCGACTCCTTGCCGCGGTTCGCCCACACGAAATGGGCCGCCATGCCGCGGACGACGTCGTCGTAGTCGCGCGCGAAATCACCCCCGCGGGGGTTCTCGATCTTGATGACCCGTGCACCGAAGTCGGCGAGCGTGCGCGTGCACATCGGGGCCGAGACGGCCTGCTCCAGGGAGATGACGGTGACTCCTGCGAGCGGGCCATCCGGACCACCCGAGCTCGTTTCCCCCGAACCCGTTGTTTCCCAACCCGTCCCAGCCTCGGGCATCACATCACCATACCGCCGTCGACCGGCAGGACCTGCCCGGTGACGAAGGACGCTGCGTCCGTGGCCAGGAAGACGAATGCTCCGGCCACTTCCTCCGGCGATGCCCAACGCCGCAGGGGAATACGACCCAGCATGTTCGCAGCGAACTTCTCGTTGGTGCGGATCGTCTCGGTCATGGGCGTCGCAGCGAGCGGAGCCAGAGCGTTGACGAGGATGTTCTTGCGTGCCAGCTCGCGAGCGAGCGACTTGGTCATGCCGATGATCCCGGCCTTGGCCGCGGAGTAGTTCACCTGCCCCAGCGTGCCGGTGATTCCCGCCGAGGAGGTCACGTTGATGATCCGTCCCGTGCCGTCGGTCGCGAGGAAGGGCAGCGCCGCCTGTGAGCAGGTGAAGGCACCGAGCACGTGGATGTCGTGGATCCGCTGGAACGACTCGACGGTGGTGTCGGCGAACATTGCAGGGTCGGTGACACCGGCATTGTTGACGAGAATGTGCAGGACGCCTTCGGTCAAGCCGGCAGCACGGGCCATCGCTGCGTCGGCCGCTTCCCTGTCACGGACGTCGAGTGCGGCGCTGTCCGCCTTGCCGCCATTGGCCGAGATACGCTCGGCGACAGCGGCTGCGGCGTCACCGTCGACGTCGGTGACGAGCACGGCTGCACCGGCCGCGGCCAGAGCCTCGGCGACGGCCGAGCCGATACCGCCGGCCGCGCCGGTCACCACGGCCGAACGCCCGGTGAGATCGAAGAGAGAATTGTTCACGGCCATCAGTAGCTCCTCGGCAGTCCCAAAGTGTGTGAGCTCAGGAAGTTCAGAATCATCTCCTGGCTGATCGGTGCAATGCGCATCACGCGTGCTTCACGGAAGTAACGCGAGACGTTGTACTCCTCCGCGTAGCCCATTCCGCCGTGCGTCTGCAACGCACGGTCCGCGGCAGTGAATCCCGCGTCGGCACAGAGGTATTTGGCGGTGTTCGCTTCCCGGCCACACGGCTGCCCGTTGTCGTAGAGCCAGGTGGCCTTTCGCAGCACGAGTTCGGCGGCGTCGAGGTGTGCGAGCGAATCTGCAAGGGGGAACTGGATTCCCTGGTTCATGCCGATCGGGCGGCCGAACACTTCGCGTTCGTTTCCGTACTTGACGGCCTTTTCGAGCGCCACCCGACCGATGCCGAGCGCCTCGGCGGCGATGAGCATACGTTCGGGGTTGAGGCCGTCGAGCAGGTACTTGAAGCCCTGTCCCTCCTCGCCCACCCGATCCTCGACGGGAACCCGCAGGTCGTCGATGAACAATTCGTTCGACGTGACGGCATTGCGCCCCATCTTCCGGATCGGACGGATGTCGACACAGCTGCGATCCAGGTCGGTGAGGAACAACGTCATGCCGTCGGTCTTCTTCTCGACCTCGTCGTAGCGACTCGTGCGGGTCAGCAGCAGGATCTTCTCGGATTCCTGCGCCTTGGAGATCCACACCTTGCGTCCGTTGACGACGTAGTGATCTCCTTCCCTGCGCGCGAAGGTCGTGATCCGTGAGGTATCGAGGCCGGCGCCGGGCTCGGTGACACCGAAACAGACGTGCAGGTCGCCGTTTACGATCCGCGGCAGGGTGCGTGCCTTGAGCTCGTCGGAGCCGTGCTTGACCACCGGTTGCATACCGAAGATGTTGAGGTGGATCGAACTCGCGGCATTCATGCCGCCGCCCGATCGTGCAACCTCCTCGAGGAGGAGCGTGGCCTCGGTGATGCCGTACCCGTGCCCGCCGTACTCCTCGGGCATGGTGATGCCGAGCCAGCCGCCGTCTGCCATGGCCTGGTAGAACTCCGACGGGAACTCGTGTGCGAGGTCCTTTTCCATCCAGTACTGGTCGTCGAACCTCTTGCACAGTTCGGCCACCGACTTGCGGATGAGTTCTTGGTCCTCGCCGAGTTCGAAACTCATGCCGCTCATCGTCGTCACCTCACGCCCTGTCGACGGGGCTGCAGGTCGCAGAGGTTCATGATGATCCCTTTCGTATCGGTCAGTCGGAAGCGGGTAACGGCTTTGCAGCCTTGAGAGTCATAGGAACGCCGCCGTAACCGAGTTCGCCGGGGCCCGAGGAGGTGCAAAGAAGCTCGACCGTGTCGTTCGCATCGACGTAGCGCTTGCCGAGAACTGTGACGGCGTCGCCCGCCGACGGCTCCGGGCGGCCCGCAGGCGCCGGAATCATCGGAGCTCCACCGCATGTGAGCTCCTGGGCACCCTCCGAAGGCGCGCGGACGACGACGACCCTCGTGGACCCTTCGGCGGCAGCGAGCTGCACTCCAGGACGTAGTGGTGCGGGTGTGGTCACGACGTACCTCTCTTTCGATCATTCGGTGAGCGAGCGTGACTCGAGGCGGCTCGTGCGATGGAAACTATCTTCTCTTTTACAGAGAATCAACATACGCGTGGGACGACGCTTCGTCGCGTGAACGCCGCGGGCGAGCGACCCCACCCGAGGCCCTCGGCCCCCACCCCGCGAAAGCTCACCCTCTCGACCTGCGCAAACGTCGCATTTCATCCCTGGCGTTGACTATCCGGCGGCAACATGGAAATCTATCGCTCAGAAATGAGAATGCAATTCTCTCGAACAGGGAGGAGGTTGATGTGGCACTGCTATCCCCGCTGCCGGCGGAACTCTGGGACGAGAACGTCGACGCGGCACTGAAAGGCCTGATGCCCCGGCATATGCGGAACCCGGAGCAGGCCGGCGCTGCGATGGCGACGCTCGTTCACCATCCGGAGTTGACCAAGGCATTTCTCGGTTTCAGCGTGCATCTTCTGTTCCGGTCGACACTCCCGGCACGGTTACGCGAACTGGTGATCCTCCGGGTCGCCGAACTGCACGACTGCTCGTACGAACGTGAGCACCACATCGAGATCGCACAGACCGAGGCCGGTCTGACGCCGGACGAGATCACTGCGGCACTCGGTGGAACTGCAGCGGATCCGTTCGAACAGCGCCTGCTCGATTCCGTTCGCGAGTTGACCGAGACCTCGCGCCTGTCCGAGGAGACCTGGACAGCGCTCTCGGAGCATCTCACCACCAAGCAACTGATGGACCTCATCTTCACCGTAGGTGGCTACAGCCTCATGGCCATGGCTTACAACACCTTCGGTATCGAGTCCGACGACGAAAGGTAGAACCTTGCCCCACTTTGCCAAGCCGGCCGAGGGAAGCTGGACCGAGCACTACCCCGAACTCGGCACTGCACCGGTCGACTACACCGATTCGATCGACCCCGCCTTCTTCGAAGCCGAGCGCGAGGCGATCTTCAAGCGCACCTGGCTCTACATGGGTCGTGTGGAGCAGCTGCCCCGCGTCGGCAGCTACTTCACCAAGGAGATCCCCTCGGCCGGCCCCGGCACCTCGCTGGTGATCGTCAAGGGCAACGACGGTGTCGTCCGCGCGTTCCACAACGTCTGCCGCCATCGCGGAAACAAGTTGGTGTGGAACGATTTCCCCAACGAGGAGACCGCAGGCAGCTGCAAGCAGTTCACCTGCAAGTACCACGCCTGGCGTTACAGCCTCGAAGGCGATCTGACCTTCGTCCAGCAGGAGGGCGAGTTCTTCGATCTCGACAAGAAGGACTTCGGCCTCAAGTCGGTCCGTTGCGAGATCTGGGAAGGCTTCATCTACATCAACCTGGACGACGACGCCGAACCGCTCGTCGACTACCTGGGTGATTTCGCCAAGGGCCTCGAGGGCTACCCGTTCGACAAGATGACCGAGGTCTACAGCTACCGCTCCGAGATCGGATCGAACTGGAAGCTGTTCATCGACGCCTTCGCCGAGTTCTACCACGCACCGATCCTGCACATGAAGCAGGCCGTGAAGGACGAGGCCGATAAGCTCGCCGGCTACGGCTACGAGGCTCTGCACTACGACCTCAAGCCCCCGCACTCGATGATCTCCTCCTGGGGTGGAATGGCTCCGCCCAAGGATCCCAACATGGTCAAGCCCATCGAACGCGTTCTGCGCTCCGGACTCTTCGGCCCCTGGGACACCCCCGACGTCGAAGGTCTCGCCGACGACCAGCTGCCTCCTGCGCTCAACCCCACCAAGTTCCACAGCTGGGGACAGGACAGCTTCGAGTTCTTCCCCAACATGACCCTGCTCGTCTGGAAGCCGGGCTGGTACCTGACCTACACCTACTGGCCCACCGCCGTAGACAAGCACATCTTCGAGGCGAGCCTGTACTTCGTCCCGCCGAAGAACGCCCGTGAGCGCCTCGCGCAGGAACTCGCCGCGGTCACCTTCAAGGAGTACGCGCTCCAGGACGCGAACACTCTCGAAGCAACCCAGACCATGATCGGCACCCGCGCAGTGACCGATTTCCCGCTCAACGACCAGGAAATCCTCCTGCGCCATCTCCACAAGACCGTCGCCGATTACGTCAAGGAGTACCAGAAGTGACGACTCTGCCCACCGAATTCGCCGACCTCGAGCCCTATGCCGATTGGGCTCTCGCGACCGAGCCCGAGCGCTACGCAAAGCGACTGGCCTCGAGCATGCCCGAGATGCAGCAGTTCTACGATGCGGCCTTCGGCCGCCTCGAGGACGCGATCACCTACCTCGACAAGTTCGACCTCGACGACCTCGAGGACGATGCCCGCGCGCTCATGCACCTGATGCAGTCGCTCGTGATGGTGTCCTTCCCGGTCGAGGTCTGGAAGCAGCCGCGCGTGCCGGACAGCGGCGCCGCTTGGGTCACGATCACCAAGGAACCGGTGGTGTGATGACCCGTGTCGGAGCGTTCCGGCGATGAGTACCTCGCGCGCCCGTGTCGAACCTCGAGGTTCGGCACGGGCGCGCTTGCCGTTCGCACATCAAGATCAAACACAACGATCAAGATCGTTGTATGTGACGGATAACAAGTCCGAATTGCACCAAAGATCCCGTCGCGCCGGTCTTTCCGGAGCGTGATTGGATGTGCGGGCGAGCTACGGCATCGGGCGCGGGATCGCCGCGCATCGCGGCCGGACTCTGCAACAGCCCACAGCCCTGCCTCGGAGGAATCATGACCGACATCGCCTCGAAGAACTTCTTCACGGACCCGGATCTCGTAGAGGACCCGTACGCCTACTACGACGCCATGCGCGACGGATGCCCGGTCAAACGTGAACCCCACATGAACGTCATGATGGTCACCGGATACGAAGAGGCGATCCAGGTGCTGAGCGACGAGAAGACGTACTCGTCGTGCATCTCGGTGACCGGCCCCTTCTCGGGTCTGCCGGCCTGCCCCGAGAGCGACGACATCAGCGACTTCATCGAGGAGCACCGCCCGTCGCTGCCGATGAACGACCAGCTCCCCACGATGGATCCGCCCCAGCACAACGACCATCGCGGTCTGCTGATGCGACTGATCACGCCGAAGCGCCTCAAGGAGAACGAGGCGTTCATCGAGCGCATCGCCGACAGGCTCCTCGACGACCTTCTCGCCAGGGGCGAGGGCGACTACATCACCGGTTTCGCCGCACCCTTCGCCATGCTCGTCATCGCCGATCTGCTCGGCGTTCCGGAGAGTGACCACCAGGAGTTCATCGAAGGCCTGAACATCCAGGTCGAGAAGGGCTTCACGCTCGGCAGCACCGAGGGCGAGTCGCTCAAGCTCAATCCCCTCGAGTTCCTGTACAAGAAGTTCGGTGCGTACATCGAGGACCGTCGCGCGAACCCCACCGACGATGTGCTGACGGGCCTCGCCACCGCGACCTTCCCCGACGGCACCCTGCCGCCGGTCGAGGACGTGCTGCGCATCGCGGCGAACGTCTTCTCCGCAGGCCAGGAGACCACCGTCCGGTTGCTCAGCTCCGCACTCAGGATCATCGCCGAGAAGCCCGAACTCCAGAAGACTCTGCGTGACGAGCCCGAGCGCATCCCCAACTTCATCGAGGAGACACTGCGTTTCGAGAGCCCGATCAAGGGCGACTTCCGGCTCGCGAAGACGTCCACCACCGTCGGAGACGTCGACGTGCCCGCCGGCTCGATCATGATGCTGGTGAACGGTGCCGCGAACCGCGATCCGCGCCAGTTCTCGGATCCGAACGAGTTCGACCTCGACCGCCGGAACGCCCGCACCCATATCGCGTTCGGTCGCGGTGTGCACGCCTGCCCGGGTGCGCCGCTCGCACGCACGGAAGGACGCGTGGGCATCCAGCGTCTGCTCGAGCGCACCAGCGACATCCGCATCTCCGAGGCAGTGCACGGCCCCGAAGGCGACCGCAAGTTCGGCTACCTGCCGACCTTCATCCTGCGTGGCCTGCTCGCGCTGCACCTCGAGTACACGCCTGCGGAAGGTGAGGCGAAGTGAAGGTATTCGTCGACGACGACGCTTGTCGCGGACACGGCGTCTGCCTCGCTGCATGCCCTGAGGTGTTCGATCTGAGCGACGGCGGGTATGCCGTGACGCTCGTGACCGAGGTTCCGGCCGAACACGAGGACTCCGTCCGCGAGGCTGCGGCGGGATGTCCGGAGCGAGCCATCAAGCTCGACTGACTTACGAACCGAAGTCGAACATCGGCGTCGGTCCGGTCCGAAAGGTCCGGGCCGGCGCCGTTTTTCGTGTCGTAACGAGCCGGTCGATTGACGGCGTCCGGGGTTGTGTGAAAACCTCATAATCAAGATAGAGAGTGGCATTCTCGGATGCGTCGCTCTCCGATGAAAGGACGCTCGATGCTGACCCTCAAGGCAGCCGGATTGCTCGACGTCGACACGGGCGAGATCGTCCGCCCGGGAATCCTCCACATCGACGGCGATCGCATCGTCGGCGTGGGCGGGACGCCCGGCAGTGACACAACCGGGACGCCCGGCAGTGACACCGACGGGACGCCCGGCGACGACGTCATCGATCTCGGGGATCTGATCCTCATGCCCGGACTGATGGACATGGAAGTCAACCTGCTCATGGGCGGACGGGGCGAGAAGCCCGTCTACTCGACGGTGCAGGACGATCCGCCGCTGCGCATGCTCCGCGCCGTCGGAAACGCCCGCCGCACGTTGCGTGCAGGATTCACGACCGTCCGCAATCTCGGCCTGTTCGTCAAGACCGGTGGCTATCTTCTCGATGTGGCGCTCGGTAAGGCCATCGACAAGGGCTGGGTGGACGGTCCGCGCATCGTCCCTGCCGGTCACGCCATCACCCCCACCGGCGGACACCTCGATCCGACGATGTTCGCGGCCTTCTCGCCCGGCGTCCTGGACCTGACGATCGAGGAAGGCATCGCGAACGGCGTCGACGAGGTCCGCAAGGCCGTGCGCTACCAGATCAAGCACGGGGCACAGCTCATCAAGGTGTGCGTCTCCGGCGGTGTCATGTCGATGACGGGAGCCGCAGGTGCACAACATTATTCGGACGAAGAACTGCGCGCGATCGTCGACGAGGCACATCGTCGTGGCCTCAAGGTCGCCTCCCACACCCACGGCGCCGAGGCCGTGCGGCACGCGGTGGAAGCCGGGATCGACTGCATCGAGCACGGCTTCCTCATCGACGACGACGCGATCGATCTGATGGTCGAGCGGGGCACCTGGCTCGTGCCCACCACCCGCCTCGCCGACGCGATGGACACCTCACACGCCCCACCGGAGTTGCAGGCCAAGGCCGCCGAGATGTTCCCGAAGGCGCGCACATCGGTACTCGCGGCGTACAAGGCCGGTGTGAAGATCGCGGTCGGAACCGATGCGCCGGCCATCCCGCACGGCAAGAACGCCGACGAGATCGTCGCACTCGTCGATCGCGGGCTTCCTCCCCTCGCGGTGATCCAGGCCGCGACGATCAATGCCGCAGAACTCATCGGCGTGGACGACCGTGGCCGTCTCGCACCGGGTCTACTCGCCGATATCATCGCCGTCCCCGGCGACCCCACCCAAGACATCACCGTCACCCAGAACGTGCGGTTCGTGATGAAAGGCGGAAAGGTCTATGTCCACAACTGACCGTTCGATCACCGACGATCTCGTCGAGATCAACCAGCTGCTCGCGCGCTACGCGGTGAACATGACGAAGAACGACGTCGAGGGCGTCGTCGCCGTGTTCACCCCCGACGGCACCTACAGCGCATTCGGCGACGCGTTCCCGCTCGACCGATTCCCTGAGCTCGTCGCCGCGGCGCCGAAGGGCCTGTTCATGACGGGCACGGCCCTCATCGACATCGACGGCGACGCCGCGACCGGCACCCAGCCGCTGTGCTTCGTCGAGCATTCCACCCACGACATGCGTATCGGTTACTACAACGACACCTACGTCCGCACAGCCGACGGGTGGCGCCTGCGCACGCGCGCGATGACCTTCATCCGCCGCAGCGGAACCCACGACTCCGGTATCCCTCACGCTTTCGAACCGGCATGAAGGTCACCGAATTCCGGGAGGCCGTCCGTGGCTGGCTCGACGAGAACGATCTGACTCCCGGACCGGACCACTCGTTCGACGCCCAGGTCGAGCAACTCGCCCGCGTGCGCCGAGCACTCTACGACGCCGGCTGGATGCGTTACGGCTGGCCCGAGGAGGTCGGTGGACTCGGCGGCGAGGCTGTCCTGCGCGCCGTACTCGGTGAAGAGGTCGCGACACGCGATCTCGCCGAACCGGGCATCTATTCGATGATCGAGGTGCTTGCACCGACCATGATCTCCTATGCGCGACCGGAACTCGCTGCCGAGATGGTGCCGAAGTTGCTTCGCGGCGAGGAACAATGGTGCCAGGGCTTTTCCGAGCCGGGGTCCGGCAGCGACCTCGCGTCGCTGTCCACCCGGGCCGAACTGCGCGGCGACCATTGGGTGATCAACGGCCAGAAGGTCTGGACATCGCTGGCGCAGTTCGCTTCCCGATGCGTTTTGCTCACCCGCACCGCTCCGGGACACAAGGGCATCACCGCCTTCTTCGTCGACATGGACACGCCGGGAATCTCTGTCCGGCCGCTGCGCACGATGCACGGGGTGGACGAGTTCGCGGAGGTGTACTTCGACGATGTCGTCGTCCCGGCCGACCGGATGCTGGGTAATCCCGGGGACGGCTGGAAACTCGCGATGGACCTGTTGCCACACGAACGTTCGACGTGTTTCTGGCACCGGATCGCGTATCTGTTCACCCGGCTCGATCGTCTCGTGGAAGAGACGGATTCGACATCCGACGATGAGCTGGGCGCCGCCTATCTCGCCCTGCACACCGTGCGGTGCCGCTCGCACGCCACCCAGCAGCGACTCGCGGCGGGCACCCCGCTCGGCCCCGAGACGTCGGTCGACAAGATCCTGCTCGCAACCGCGGAGCAGCAGTTGTTCGACACCGCCCGGGATCTGCTTCCCGGAGTGCTCGAATTGTCCGACGTCGAATGGCGGACCGAGTTCCTGTATTCGCGCGCGGCGACGATCTACGGCGGCACCGCCGAGATCCAGCGCAATATCGTCGCGCGCCGGCTTCTCGACCTGGGGGCGGAGTGACGACCTACAGCACTGCACCGGATTCGGATCTCGCGCTGCTCGCAGACGCGTTGCGCCGGACGATGGAGACCACGACCGGCGCCGCGCTCGATGCGGCCCTGACCGAGCTGGGCTGGCACGACATGCTTGCCGAGATGCCCGACGACACCATCCCGATGGTGTTCCGGCTGCTCGGTGAGACCGGCGCCCACGCTCCCGTGATCAACGACGTCGTGCTCGTCGACGCGGGTCGTGAGGCCGGTGGGGTCGTCCCGCTCCCCTACACCGGTGGACGGTGGATCGGATGGGCACGCGAGGACCGGGACACCACCGCTCTCGACGCGGAACTGCCGCTCGCGCCGGTCGCTTCCGGAGATCCGATTCCGCTCGCGGCGGCGCGACGCGCCCTCGGGTGGTGGCTGGTCGGTACGAGCCGGGCGATGCTCGATCTGGCACGCACCCATGCCCTCGACCGCACCCAGTTCGGGAAACCTATCGCCGGTTTCCAGGCGGTGCGGCACCGGCTCGCGGAGACCTATGTGGCAGTCGAGGGGGCGGAGTCGGCATTGCAGGCCGCGACCGACGAACTCGGCTCGCTTCTGGGGAAGGCCGCCGCAGGTCGCGCAGCGATCATCGCGGCCCGTCACTGCCAGCAGGTCCTCGGCGGCATCGGATTCACCGCCGAGCACGATCTGCACCGGCACATCAGGCGTGCCCTGGTGCTCGACGGTCTCCTCGGAAGCTCACGTGAATTGACCCGCGAAGCCGGTGCAATCATCCGGGCCGAGGGCTCGGCCCCGCGCCTGGTCCACCTGTGAGATCAGCCCTCGACGACCACGCGGAACTCGTCGAGGGAGGTGTCGGTGGCGTCGGGAACATTCATCCCGGCGCCCACACCACTGCGGAGGTAATCGACCACCGCCCTGTCGAGTCGTTCTCCCGGCACGACGGCGGGTATGCCCGGCGGGTACGGAGTGAGTTGTTCCGCCGCAATACGGCCGGCTGCCCGGTCGGCGGACACCATCTCGGTCCTACCGAAGAAGGCATCGCGGGGAGAGAGCACGGACTCGAGTTGCAGCTCGCCCGGGCTCGGCAGATCGATCGGCGGGGGCGGGGCGAAGGACTCCGCCGCCTGGGACAGTGCCTCGAGTGATTCGACCAGGCGGTCCGCGGTATCCACGTCGTCGGCCATCGACATCGTGGCGAGGATCCTGCGGTGATCGGTCATGCCGACGTCGAGGCGGCAGTGTTCACGCAGCCAGTCGGAGCACTGATATCCGGATACCCCGAGCTCGTCGACGTCCATGAGAATCTGCAGGCGGTCCAGGTCGTGGGAGGCCTCCTCGCCGAGAAGCCGATCGTCGAGGACGGAGATGCCGTCGATGCCCCCGATTCGCTCCCGGGTGCTCCGAGCCAGCTCGAGCGCTCTTCCGAGCAGTTCGGTTCCGTGCTCGACCATCTGTCTCCGCCACCCGTCGATTGCCGAGTAGATCAGCACGTTCGGACTGGTGGTCATGAGGAGATCGGCGCACGCCGACAGGTGAGCAGCATCGACCAGGTCTCCCTGGACGTGGTAGACCGAGCCCTGCTCGAAGCCGGCGCCCATCTTGTGGACACTCACGACACAGATGTCGGCCCCGGCATCCATCGCCCAGGTGGGCAGTTCGGCGTGGAAGGGTAGATGCGCGCCCCACGCCTCGTCGACGATGAGGGGTTTTCCACGTTCGTGGCAGATCTCGGCAATGCCTGCGATGTCGGCACAGGTCCCGTACGGGCTGGGGCTGACGATCAGCGCCCCTGCGGCGTCGGGGTATTCGTCCCACATCTCGCGGACCTGCCGGGGTGAAGGCGGGTGGGAGAAGTGCATCTCCTCGTCCCACTGCGGGGTGATCCAGCGTGGGGTGACCCCACTGAAGACCAGTCCTGCGACGATCGACTTGTGCGAGTCGCGCCCGAGCAGCAGACCACCCGGATCGTTGCCGGCAACCGCCATCATGGCCGCCTTGACCGACAGGGAGCTTCCGCAGGTGGAGAAGAACGCCTGCTCCGCCCCGACTGCGTCGGCCATGAGTTCTTCGGCTCTGCTCAGGTAACCATTGCGCGAAAGCCGATCGTCGAGACCGCCCGAGGCGAGGACATCCGCTCGGAAGGGATCGTGTCCGAGCACCCTGATGACCCGTTCGTCCGCACCCCGGCCCTGCCGATGTCCCGGAGGGGTGAAGCCGTAGCGGTCGAGTCGGTGATACTGCTCCAGCGCGCTGAGCAACGGGGTTTCCGACTGGTTCATGCCTGTCGGTTACCCCGGCGGCCCGGCGACAATCAGCGCGACCCGTTCTTCGCCGGGTCGGGATGGTTGGAGAACCACAGGCTTTCTTCGGTGAGGCGGCAACTCTTCCAACCGTCGGACGTTCGTACGACCTCGTGGTGATAGTTGCCCCCGCAATAGGTCAGGCCGTCGATGCCGGGGAGTTGCATGGGGTTGTAGAACATCGCCCGCACCGTCGCCCGGTCGCCGTCGAGGTCGACCTCGACATTGGTGATGAAATGCTGCGACATCGGCAGGTACGACAGTGCCTTCTGCAACTGCGCGAGCACTTCGTCCCTCGGCCCGGGTGGATAGCCCACGGAGCTGTAGTCCAGATGGGCATCCTCGGTGAAAACCGACCGCATCTTGTCCCAGTCCTTGGTATCCACGGCCGTCGCGTAGCGGTAGAGGAGTTCGGTGATGGCGTACTTGTCGCACAGTTCGTCAGGCGTCATGGTGCTCCTTCGATTTCGTCCGGAATTTCATTCTTCCAGAAGAGAACCCCCTTTCCAAGATTCGCATTCTGGTGCATGATCCGTATATGGGAAAACTTGATTCTCTCCACGATCTGAGTGGCAAAACCGCTGTCGTAACGGGTGGTTCACGCGGAATCGGTCGCGCGATCGCTCACATCCTCGCCGAACACGGTGCCGACGTCGTCGTCGCCTCTCGCAAGCTCGACGCATGCGAACTCGCTGCGAAGGAAATCGAGGCGACGACCGGCAGCAGGGTACTTCCCGTCGCCTGCCATGTCGGGCAGTGGGACGACTGCAACGCGCTCGTCGACACCACGCTCCACCACTTCGGACGCTTCGACATCCTCGTCAACAACGCCGGAATGTCGCCGCTCTATCAGGATCTCGAGTCGATCAGCGAAGATCTCTACGACAAGACCTTCGGCGTCAATCTCAAGGGTCCGTTCCGTCTCGCCGTTCGCGCCGGTGCGTACATGGCAGAGCACGATGGCGGGTCGATCATCAATATCGGCACCGCCGGCTCACTGACCGCAAGCGTGCGTGAACTCCCCTACGCCTGCGCGAAAGCAGGCCTGAACGCCCTCACCGTGGGACTCGCCGACGCATACGCACCCAAAGTGCGTGTCAACGCGATCCTTCCGGGCCCGTTCCGCACCGACCTGTCGAAGGCATGGGCGCCGCCGGAAGGAGAAGAGGCACCTTTCGTACCGATGCGCCGCATGGGGCGACCGGAGGAGGTCGCGCCGCTGGCCCTTCATCTGGCGAGCGATGCTTCGAGTTTCACCACCGGCGCCATCATCCGCGTCGACGGTGGCGTCACCCGCAAGGTCTGACGAAACGGCGTGGGACCGACCCCGAACTCCGGAGTCGGTCCCACACAATATTTTCCGTGCCTAACGAATGTTGTCCTTCATCTCGTCGAGGTTCATCAGTACCGGCCATCCGCTGACGCTCAGAGCGTTTCCGTGTCCGGTCTGATGGATGTCGAAGACCGACTGGATCGCGGCGTAGAAGCCCTGAACATCGAGCGTCTGATTGACCGCCCTCTTGGCTTGCCGCAGCCCGAAGGGATGCATCTTCGCAATCTGCTCTGCGAGTGCACGCACCTCGGAGTCGAGATCTTCGCGCGGTACGACCCGGTTCACCATGCCCGTCTTCTCGGCTTCCTCCGCGGTGACCGCCCGCCCGGTGAAGAGGATCTCCTTCGCCTTGCGTGGTCCGAGTTCCCAGGTGTGACCGTGGTATTCGACTCCACCGATGCCCATGAGGACCACCGGATCGGAGAACGACGCGTCGTCTGCCGCGACGATGAGATCGCACGGCCAGCACAGCAGGAGTCCGCCGGAGATGCACCTGCCCTGCACGGCCGCGATCGACGGCTTCGGGATGTTGCGCCACCGCAGCGAGTACTCGAGATATCGCCGAGACTCGTTGCGGTAGATCAACTCGAGGGTGATCTTGTCGGGAACCGGCTCACCGCTCCGGAGATCGTGCCCGGCGGAGAAGTGCTTGCCTTCCGCTCGAAGCACGATGACCGAGACTTCGGGATCATCGCCTGCGCGATTCCAGGCTGCGTCGAGTTCGTCGAGGAGAGCGCCGTTCTGAGCGTTGGCGGCCTCGGGACGGTTCAATGTGATCGTCGCGATGCGATCGGCGACCTCGTACCGGATGTACACCGCGTCCTCCTCACCCACGAGGGAGTCCCAGCACTCGCTCGGCGATGATGTTGCGCTGGATCTCCGATGTGCCACCGGCGATGGTGCCGGCGAAGCTCCGGACGAACCTCTCGAACCAGCTCGACGAGAAGTTGTCGAGATTCCACGGGACGTACGCCGACGTCGACGCGGGGTGGACGAGTCCGTCCGGTCCGGCCGCGTCGAGGGCATGCTCGGCGGCCGACTGGACCGCTTCCGACCCGAGAAGCTTGAGCACCGACAGAGCCGGGACATCCTGCTTGCCGAGGGACTCACGGACGAGGGCGGCCGAGCCGAGGAGCTTCAACGCCTGGTGGTCCATCACCAGCGTGGCGTAGCGGTCCCGGTCGATCACCGTGCGGGGCCGGAAGTCCTCGACGAAATCCTGCAAACGGTCGGCGAAGCTGAGCCACAGCAGCGTGCGTTCGTGCCCGAGCGAACCGTTCGCCACTGTCCAGCCACCGTTCAGCTCCCCGATGAGGTTCTCGGCCGGGACGCGCACGTCGGTGAAGAAGACTTCGTTGAAGTCGCGGTCTTCTCCGTCGGCCACCGAGGGGAAGGGGCGCCGGACGACACCGGGTAGGTCGGTCGGGATGAGCAGGACACTGATTCCCTTGTGCTTCGGCGCATCCGGATCTGTTCGGACGAAGGTCAGCAGGACATCGGCGTCGTGCGCACCGGAGGTCCACACCTTTTGCCCGTTGACGACGAAATGGTCGCCGTCGCGCACCGCGCGGGTGCGCAGCGAGGCGAGGTCGGAGCCCGCTCCGGGCTCGCTCATCCCGAGGGCTGCGGTGATCTCCGCGCGCAGGATCGGCACCGCCCAATTTCGCTTCTGCTCGTCGGTGCCGAACGACAACAGTGATGCTGCGATGATGCCGAGACCCTGCGGGTTGAACGAATGGTAGATGCGGCGCTTCGACAGTTCCTCGAGGTGCACGTACTGCTGCAGGATCGTTGCGCCCCGGCCGCCGAACTCGGGCGGATTGCCGGGCAGCAACCAGCCGTGGTCGAACTGGACCCGTTGCCAGCGGCGTGCCCACTCGGGAACGTCGGCACTCGACCGGGCACGGACTGTGGCCTCGGAGGGGTCGGGCAGGTGCTCCTCGAGGAAGGCCACGAACTCGGCGCGGAACTCCTCGACGTCGGAATCAAACGAGAGTTGCACGGTACTCCTCGGCGATCAGTGCCCGGTGCTCCGCGGCGGATCCGAGCATGTGCTCACCCGCGCGGGCACGCTTGAGCGCGAACTGCAGGTCGTTCTCCCATGTGAAGCCCATCGCACCGAACAGCTGTACGCCGCTGCGGAAGACGGTCGATTGACATTCTCCGGCGGCCGCTTTGGCCATGGATGCGGCGAGGCGACGACGCGGATCGTCCTCGGCGATGGTCAGCGCGGCGAAATAGGCAAGTGCACGGGCACGTTCGAGCGCCACGTGCATGTCTGCGGCACGGTGCTTGACCGCCTGGAAAGAGCCGATAGGCACGCCGAACTGCTGACGGTTGCGCACGTGGTCGAGCGCGAGGTCCAGGATGCGGCGACACGCACCGACCATGGTGAGGGCAAGTCCGGTGAGAGCGACGTGCCGCGCCTTCTCGACGTCGATGTCGGTGTCCGGTTCGGTCTCGACGCGCACGTCGTCGAACACCACGTCGGCCAGATGCAGGACGGGATCGAAGCCGGACGTGCGCCGTGTTGCGACCTGATCGGCCCGGACGGTGAACACACCGGCGTCGGTGACGACCGCGATGTCGTCGGCGCGGTCGCCGTCGAGCACCTGATGTGCGGTACCGCGGAGCAACCAGCCGTCCGCATCGCGCACTGCGGAGACTCCCTCGTACACGGCTGCGCCGGCACGGTCGGACTGCGTCCGGCCACCGACGAGCGGCGCATACTGCGTGGTGGTGGCGAGGAAGGGAGTGGGGTCGGTAGCGCGACCGAGTTCTTCCAGGACTATCGCCAGTTCCACGGCGGCCTCGGACTCCACCAGTTCCGTCCATCCCAGACCCGCATAGGTCTTCCACAACGGCGCGGGATCGGCGCCGTTGTCGACGACGGAGCGGACGAGCGTCGACGGACATTCCTTGGCCGTCACTTCCCGGACGGTCTTCTGCCACAGCTGCTGATCGGAGTCGAACTCGAAAAGCATTCCGACTTGCCTCCTTCCTGACGTTGAACCTGGGAACGAAACGAGAATATCATTCTCATTATGAGATAGTAATAGTCTCTACAATGGTCGGGAAATGGGAGGACAGTCCCGCAATCCGGCCTTACTCTCCGGTACAGTGCACCTATGTCCACCCCACGCGACAGAGGGCGATTCCGGCAGTGACGGGCCCTAGCGAAGAACCAGCCTGGAAGCAGCGCGCAGTCGAACGCTCAATTCGGACAGCCAAGTTGCGTGCCGAGCAGCGCGTACAGCGATTCCTCGATGCCGCGCAGGCGATCATCACCGAGAAGGGCAGCACGGACTTCACGGTGCAGGAGGTCGTCGATCGCTCGAAGCAGTCGCTCCGCAGCTTCTACCTGCAGTTCGACGGTAAGCACGAACTGCTGCTCGCCCTGTTCGAGGATGCCCTGAGCCGCTCCGCCGACCAGATCCGCGCTGCCGCGGCCGGCGAGAAGAAGCCGCTCGACCAGCTGCGTGTCGCCGTGGAATTGCTGTTCGAATCGTCGCGTCCCGACCCGACGGCACAGCGACCCCTGTTCACCGATTTCGCACCTCAGCTCCTGCTCACCCACCCAGCGGAGGTGAAGGTCGCGCACGCGCCCATGCTCGCGCTGTTCACCGAGCTGATGGAGAAGGTCCATGCCGAGGGCAGCCTGCGCGAGGGCCTGAACCCGAAGCGGATGGCCGCCATGACAATGCAGACCGTGATGTTCATCGCGCAGTCCAGTGGTGGCGACGACAGCACCACCCGTCCGATCACAGCCGACGAAGTGTGGAACTTCTGCTCGCAGGGGTTCGCCGCAGCCTGATCCCCGACCGCATGAGAATTACATTCTCAAATCGGAGTAGTTCGCTTACACTCGGCCTGTGACCGAGTTGTGGAACGACCTCCTCTCATGCCTCGACCTGCATTCACGCTCCGCGGACGAGGAGCGTCCGGAGTCGGTGGTCTTCGAAGGCAGCAATCAGCACCTCGAATACCACCGGCTCTTCGGCGGCCAGTTGCTCGGGCAGTTCGTCCGGGCGGCCGAACTCACCTGCCCTGAAAAAAGCATCAAGTCCCTGCACACCGTCTTCGCTCGTGAAGGACGTGCGGACGAACCGGTCCGCTACGAGATCACCCGGCTGCACGAAGGCCGGAGCTTCGCCACCCTGACGGCCGTGGCTCGCCAGTCGAAGGGTGTGCTCGCCACCGCCTCGGTGTCCCTGCACGCCGACGAGGGCGGACCGGAGGTGCAGACCGTGCCGGACGTACCGCCGGTGTTCGACGAGAGCGCACGGACCGCGTTCACGCTGATCCCTTGGGAGACCCGTACGACGACCGACCTCGAGAACCGAGGGGTCTCGGCCCCCGAGTTCGAGATGTGGATGCGCACACCCGAGGTCGACGAGGTGTACGCGCCTGCGCTCGCCGCATACGCGACCGATCTCAACCTCATCGGCACCGCCCTGCTCGCCGTCGACGGTTTCGACCACACCGGCAACGGAACCGCGTTCACGTCGGCAGTGACCTCGCACAATCTGTGGTTCCATCGTCCGTTCCGCAGCGACGACTGGTTGTTGCTCCGGCAGCACAGTCCACTCGTCGCACGCGGACGATGCTTCGGCCGCGGCGATCTTCTGACCGAGAATGGTTCTCTTGTCGCCTCTTTCGCGCAGGAAGCACTGCTGCGCCTGCCCTGAGATTCTTCTTCCCGCGAACACCGACCGAGATCGAGGCGTCATGCAAGGACAGTCCGCCCCAGCCAACGCCGTCGCCGGCACTTCGACGTCCCGCCCTCTCCGGGTGGTCCAATGGGCGACCGGGACGATCGGCACACGCGCGATGCGCGCGGTGATCGATCACCCATCGCTCGAGCTCGTCGGCGTGTTCGTGCACAGCACCGACAAGGCCGGCCAGGACGCCGGCGTACTGTGCGGGCGCGATCCTGTCGGCGTGCGCGCCACCGGCAGCATCGACGAGATCATCGGACTCGGAGCGGACTGCGTGCTGTACATGCCGCTGTTGTTCGACCTCGATGAAGTGTGCCGAATCCTCGCGTCCGGCACGAACATCGTCACCACCCGCGGTGAGTTCCATCGCCCGGCAGGAATGGATCCGGTGGTGCGCGAAGCGGTGGAGGCAGCGTGCACCCTCGGCGGTACGTCGATCCACAGCACCGGCAGCAGTCCCGGTTTCGTCACCGAGGCCGTTCCCCTCGTGCTGGCCTCCATCCAGCGGAGAATGGATCACCTCGCGATCGACGAGTACGCCGATCTCTCCCAGCGGAACTCCCCTGGGATCCTGTTCGACGTCATGGGATTCGGTGGTGCGGCGCGCGATTTCGAGGACGTCCGTCTTGCCCATGTGGAATCGAACTTCGGGCCGTCGCTGGCCGCGCTGGCCGACGCACTCGGCCTGACCCTCGACGCCATCAGGACCACGGGCGAACTCGCCACGGCACGTTCGACCGTCACCATCGCCGCCGGCACCATCGAGGCGGGAACGGTCGCCGCGCAACGCATCACGGTTTCCGGAATCCGAGACGGCCGCGAGTTGATGCGCTTCCGTCCCACCTGGTACTGCACCGATCAACTCGATGCCGACTGGGATCTGCACGCCACCGGTTGGCACATCGCCGTCGACGGCGACGCACCCCTCGACATCGACATGCGCTTTCCCATCCCGCTCGAGCGGATGAGCGAGATATCACCGTCCTACACCGCCAACCGCGCCGTGAATTCGATCGCAGCGGTGTGTGAGGCTCGCCCCGGAATCCGTACGACGGTCGAATTGCCGCTCGTCGTCCCTGTTCTGGCCTGATACCGGGGCAGCTCGGTCAGCCCGCGCTGTCACTTCCTTCGTCGTGGCGACGCTGCTCCTGTGCAAGTCGTCGCTGCTCCTCGACACGCGCGCGGAAGCGCCGCTGGAAATCCTCGTCGTTCTCCGGGGCGAGGACGGGGCGGGAAGGGCGCGGGTACTGGGGCGTGGACTTCGACGACAAGATATCGACGACGCCCTGAGGCCGCCCGAGGACCAGCCAGAGCAAGGAGCCGATCAGCGGCAAGAGCAGAACGATCATCAGCCACAACAACTTGGGCAGGTGCCGGACCCGATGCTCGTCGGAACAGATGACGTCGACGAGGCAGCCCACCCAGAGCACTGTCACGATCAATCCGAGATATGGCACTACCGAAAGCTAGCAGGCTCTAGGTAAACCTGACAGTACCGCTGGTCGGCCTCTCGGCCTGCGAACTTCGTTCTTACCCTGCGACCTTCTCTCCGTTCGTCTCGCCGAGCAGGCGCGCAGCCGCCGAATAGGGATCGTCACGGCCCTCCGCGACAGCCTTCGCCAGCGCGTCGAGTTCGGTGTGGTTGCGCAACAGGGTATGTGCCAGCGACAGGATCTGGCTGCGCGCACGCGCGGTTCTGCGCTCGATCGTGTCGGCCCGCTGGTGCGCTTCGATCGCGTCGACGAGGTCGTCGATACCCTCGCCGGTCGCAGCGACGAGTTTGAGGATCGGGACCTTCACGTCGCCGCGGAGGTCGCGCACGGTCTGATCCGCCCCCTCCCGGTCGGCCTTGTTGACGACGACGAGATCCGCGACTTCGAGCAGACCTGCCTTCGCCGCCTGAACGGCGTCACCTCCACCGGGGTTGAGGATCACGACGGTCGGCTCTGCGACCGAGGCGATCTCGATCTCGGACTGTCCCACACCAACGGATTCGAGCAGGATCACGTCGTAACCGAGCGCCGAGAGAAGCCGGATCGACGCCGGAACAGCCGCCGCGAGACCGCCGAGATGCCCGCGGGAAGCGACCGAGCGGACGAACACGCCCGAGTCGCCGACGTGCGCGGCCATACGGATTCGGTCGCCGAGCAGCGCACCGCCGCTGTACGGGGACGACGGGTCCACGGCCAACACCGCGACCCGCAATCCACGTCGGCGGTAGGCAGTGGTGAGCACACCGACAGTGGTGGACTTGCCGGCACCGGGCGGGCCGGTGATCCCGACGACGCGGGCGCACGCCGGCGCGAGCATCGCGAGCACCTCGTCACGGCGCGGGCCCTCGACCAGAGTCAGCAACCTGCCGGCGGCACGCGGGGAGCCCCCGCGTGCCGCCTCGATCAGTTCACCGATGTTCACGGCGTATCCCGGTTCACGATGCGGGCACCTCGATCACGACAGCCGAACCGATGCCACCACCCGCGCACATCGACGCGACACCGATGCCGCCACCGCGCCGACCCAGTTCGTGGGTGAGGGTGACGAGCATGCGCGCACCGGTTGCGGCGACCGGATGGCCGAGCGAGCAGCCGCTGCCATTGACGTTGACCTTCTCGGGGTCGATCTCGAGCAGCTTGATGCACGCGACGCACTGCGCTGCGAACGCCTCGTTGATCTCGAACAGGTCGACATCGCCGATGGACAATCCGGCCCGCTGCAGGGCTTTCGGGATCGCCTCGACGGGAGCGAGTCCGGTGATCGCCGGATCGACACCCACCGACGCCCACGACAACACCTTGCCGAGCGCGGGCAGGCCGAGATCGCTGCTCGCGATGGCCAGTGCGGCGGCGGCATCGTTGCCTCCGCAGGCATTGCCGGCGGTGATGCTGAAGCCCTCGATCTCCGGGTGCAGCACCTTCAAGGATGCGAGCTTCTCGAGGCTCGTCTCTCGGCGGGGATGCTCGTCGGTGTCGAAGAGGCCGTGCGGGGTGTCGATCGGGACGATCTCTTCTTTGAAGCGGCCCTCGTCGATGGCACGGATCGCGACCTGATGCGAACGCAACGCCCAGGCGTCCATCTCTTCCCGGCTGACGCCGGCCTTCACCGCGGCGTTCCAGCCGACGGTGATGGACATATCGCGGTTGGGAGCATCGGGGCGATCGGGATGGCTGGGCGACATCCACGGCACCCAATCCTCGCCCTCGCGCCTCAGCGACCGCGGCGAGGTGGACGCGGAGTTCACGCCACCGGCGATCACGATGCGGTCCATGCCGGAGCGGATACTCGCGGCGGCGGACTGCACGGTCGACAGGCTCGCCGCGCAGTGCCGGTTCTGCGCGAGACCGGGCACGTGGGTCAGTCCGGCGGTGAGCGCGGCATGACGGGCGATCACACCGCCGCCGTACAGGCCCTCACCGAGGATCACGTCGTCGATGAGGCTCGCGTCGAGATCCTCGGCGGTCGCGGCGACGATGTGGTGCGCGAGAGCGAACGCGTCGGTGTCGCGCAGCGTGCCCTTGACGGCGGTGCCGATCGGGGTGCGCAGAGCGGAAACGATCACGGCATCAGGCATGGGTGGCCTCCAGTTCGGCGAGAAGTGTGCGACGCAAGAGCTTTCCGGTCTCGGTCTTGGGAAGTTCGTCACGGAAGACGATGTTGTCGGGGGTCTTGGACGAGCGCAGCCGTTCCTTGACCCACTGGCGGATCTCGTCCGGATCGCCGTCACCGACGAGGACCGCGACGATGCGCTGTCCCCATTCGGCATCGGACACACCGACCACGGCAGCTTCGGTGATGCCCGGATGGGCCAGCAGGACGTCCTCGATCTCGGCGGGAGCGATGTTCTCCCCACCTCGGATGATCGTGTCGTCGGACCGCCCCTCGACGTACAGATAACCGTCGGCGTCGAGCCGGCCGAGATCGCGGGTGGAGAACCAGCCCTCGGCGTCGAGGACACTCCGGTTGCCGTATTCGCCCGAGATCTGTTCACCGCGCACGTAGATCAGGCCTGTCTCGCCGGCCGGAACAGGTTCGCCTTGCTCGGAACGGATCTCGATCTCGATGCCGGGAAGCGGGCGGCCCACCGAACCGAGACGATCGCGGACGGCCGGATCGTCGGAGGCGAAGGCCGTGCGGTGGTCGTCGGGTCCGAGAACGGCTACGGACGAGGCGGTTTCGGTCAAACCGTAGGCGTTGACGAATCCCGTGTCCGGGAAGGCCCGCAGCGCATGTTCGAGGACGGGTCGCGGCGTGCGCGATCCGCCGTAGGCGAGACTCGCCAGCGTCGGTGTGTCGGCCTCGTCGTCGCCGAGGACGGTCACGATCCGGGCGAGCATCGTCGGGACGAGCATCGCGTGGGTGACGCGTTCGCGGCGCACCGTCTCGAGCCACACCTGGGGGTCGAAGGCCGGCAGGTACACAACCCGGCGTCCGGTGTAGAAGTTCGACAGCAGGTTGGTCAGACCGGCGATGTGATACGGCGGAACCGACACCAGCGACGCGTCGGTCTCCGCCGCCGAACCGAATTCCATCGTGTTGAGCACGTAGGCGAGCAGGTGCCGGTGTCGCAGGATCGCGGGCTTCGGGTCCGAGGTGGTGCCGCTCGTGTAGATGATCGCGGCGACCTTGTCGCCGTCCCACTGCGGTTCGAGCGGGGGTTCGGGCTCACCGGCGTCGTAGGAATCGTCGACGAGGGCGTCGAGGTCTTCCTGCTCGAGCACGAGCGCGCCGGGGTGCTTGTCCTTCAGCGCGCTCAGCTGCTGCTCGCCGAGTCGGTAGTTGAGCGGCACGAAGGGCACACCGGCGAGCGACGCGCCGAACAGTGCCACGGGGTACGCGAGGTGGTTGGACCCCAGGTACAGCACCGCCGGATGATTCCGGAACTGCGCGGCAGCACGACGCGCGAGCGCGTCGAGTCCCGCAGCGGTGAGCGTCCGGTTCCCGACGGTCGCAACTGCTCGCTCGCCGGTGCTTGCGGCCATTTCTAGAATCATGCTTAGGTTCATGAGAACATTATTCTCACAGACAGAGAGCTTTACTTTCAAGAGCTCGAGCATCGAAGGAGGCAGCATGCAGGTAGCGGGAAACTCTGCGATCGTCGTCGGCGGCACGGGTGGCCTCGGGCAGGCCACCGTCCGACGTCTCCATGAGGCGGGAGCCAAGGTCGTCGTCGCCGACGTCAACGACGACAAGGGCAAGGAACTCGAACAGGAACTCGGTGTGCGATACGTGCGCACCGACGCCGGCAGCGAAGAGTCCGTCTCCGCAGCCATCGCCGAAGCGGAATCGCTCGCACCGCTGCGCATCTCCGTGGACTGCCACGGCGGCCCCGCGGGCGGTGGGCGCCTCGTGGGCAAGGACGGCAGCCCCATGGCACTCGAGGCCTTCACCAAGACCATCGAGTCGTACCTGACGTCGACGTTCAACGTCCTGCGTCTGGCCGCGGCCGCCATCGCCAAGCAGGATCCGTTCGACGACGAGGGTTCGCGTGGTGTCATCGTGAACACCGCCTCGATTGCCGGTTACGAAGGTCAGATCGGTCAGCTCCCCTATTCCGCTGCCAAGGGCGGAGTGATCGGTATGACGCTCGTCGCCGCACGCGATCTGTCGCCCCTCGGTATCCGCGTCAACACGATCGCGCCGGGCACGATCCTCACCCCCGCCTACGGCAAGGCCGGGGAGCAGCTCGAGGCGTACTGGGGTCCGCAGATCCCGCATCCCAAGCGCATGGGCCGTCCCACCGAGTACGCGACGCTCGTCGCGTCCATCGTCGAGAACGACTACCTCAACGGTGAAGTCATCCGTCTCGACGGTGCACTGAGGTTCCCGCCGAAGTGAGTCCGCTCGCAGGGAAGGTCGCGTTCGTCGCCGGTGCCAGTCGTGGCATCGGTGCGGCGATCGCTGTCGCCCTCGCCGAGGCGGGGGCCGCGGTCGCGGTTGCCGCTCGGTCCGAGCAGCAAGGCAAACTGCCCGGCACCATCGGATCGGTCGCCGAAAGGATCACCGCCTCGGGCGGACGAGCCGTCCCGATTCGGTGTGACGTCACGGACGAACAGTCCGTCGATGCCGCGATCGCCGCGACGGTGGCCGAATTCGGCGGGCTCGACATCCTGGTCGCGAACGCCGGAGTGTTGTGGATGGGACCGATCGAGTCGACGCCGGCGAAACGCTGGCAGCTGTGTCTCGACGTCAACCTCACGGGCGTGTTCAACGTGACGAAGGCAGCGATCCCACACCTGCGCGAACGTGGAGGCGGATCGATGATCGCGGTGACCACCAGTGGCGTGGGGATGACGGACCGGGGTTCGAACGCCTACTGGGTGTCGAAAGCTGCGGTCGAGCGACTCTATGCCGGGCTCGCCTCCGACCTGAGATCCGACAACATCGCAGTCAACTGCCTGGCACCCTCGCGGGTCGTGCTCACCGAAGGCTGGACGGCCGGTGGTGGCGGACGCGAGATTCCACCCGAGATGGTGGAACCGCCGGAGACCATGGGCGCCGCTGCAGTGCTGCTCGCGCAGCAGGACGCGACCGGAATCTCCGGCACCGTGCAACGCTCGGAGAGCCTCGTGATCCCGAGGGGATGAGGTTCCCGCACGAAGGGAGGCCCGCACCGGGCCTCCCTTCGTGTTGCCGGGTGTGAATCCGACCCGACGGCTCAGCGGCCGAAGCGCGCGACGAGCCGTCCGGTCACCTCGTTGCGCCGGAGACGTTCCAGTCCGTCGCCGATCTCCTCGAAGCCGATCTCGGTGTATGCGGGTTCGATTTCGCGCTTCACGAACAGTTCGTACACCTCCTCGATGTCCTCGACTGTCCCGCCGAGAGAACCTACGAGCGTCTTGCCGAGGATCGTCGGGGTCCTGACGGTGAACGTCGGGAGTCCCAGACCGACCTGCACCACGGCGCCGCCCCTGGCGATGGCGTCGATCGCCTTCTGTGTGGTGTCGAAACCCGCATAGTCGACCACCAGGTCGAATCCCTGCCCCGCCCAGTCGGCCGCGTCCCGCACGACATCCGTCGCACCGGCCTGCCGGGCGAGATCCCAGACCGACTCCTTCGTCTCGGCCACGTGCACCTCGGCGCCGGCCAGCACAGCCGCGCGGGTGCCGATCTGCCCCAGACCGCCGTATCCGATCACGCCCACCTTCATTCCTGCCGAGGCACGACCAGCCTTGATCATTGCGTGATAGGAGGTCATTCCTGCATCGGTCGCGAGAGCGGCCAGCGACAGATCCAGCCCCTCGGGCACCCGCGCGAGATCGCGAGCATCGGCGACCAGTTTGTCGGCGAACCCACCGTGGGCGAACATCCCGAGCGGCGGGCGCACTCCCGATGTGCAGACACCGACGACATCACCGACCTTCCAGCCCTCGACCCCGTCGCCCAGTGCGCTGATGACACCGGCGTTCTCGTGTCCCTGAGTCATGGGCAGGAACGGCATCGTCGCCTCGCCGACCTCCATGTACATCAGGTCGCTGTGACACAGTCCGGCGGCCGCGACGTCGATCACCACCTCGCCCGGGCCGGGTTCCGGCTCCGGCACCTCGTTCAGTGCGATCGGTCGCCCGGCTCCTTCGAACTGCCATGCCCTCATAACGCCCTCCTTCGTGACGGTACGTACCCGAAGCGGATCCACCCCTTGCAGATTCCGCACTCCAATCATTACTGTTCTCCCAATACGGAACACCATTCTTGACAGGAAGATTTAGATACTCACACCGTCTCTACCTGTACGTCCACCCGACCCACCGGATGTCCACCGCCCGGCCGAACTGCACCGCCTCATGGGAACAGACCTTCTCGCCGGTCTCCACGAGATCCGGAGGCCCGGAACGGCCGACGACGTCACCCGGATCCGGATCCGTCGTCGACGAACACGCATTGCCGCACCAGGGGCGGCACCGAAGTAACCGACGCCGGAAGTACCAGCAGACAAGGAAATCCATGACAGACACCCCACAACTGACCGACAAGGTCGCCATCGTCACCGGTGCCGGAGGAGGGATCGGCCGAGCCTACTCCCGCGGTCTCGCCGAAGCCGGAGCAGCGGTGGTACTCGCCGACGTGAACCTCGAATCCGCCACCGCCGCCGCGGAGGAACTGGCCGCCGACGGTCACCGCGCGCTCGCGGTCGGCGTCGACGTCAGGGACGAGGCCAGCACCGCGCAGATGGCAGCGACCGCGGCCGAACACTTCGGTTCCGTCGACATCCTCGTCAACAATGCAGGCCTGATGGCGGAAGTAGTCGGCGAGGGATCGCTGACGACAATGGAAATCGACCTGTGGAACCGCACTCTCGCCGTCAACCTGACCGGTCCGTTGCTGTGCACTCGCGCAGTGGTTCCGTACATGAAGGAACGGGGTTACGGCAAGATCGTCAACCAGTCCTCGAGCGGTGCGTTCATGGCCGCGCAGGCCTACGGCATCACCAAGCTCGGCCTCGTCAGCATGACCGTCTCGCTCGCCCGCGAGCTGGCGCCCTTCGGGATTCGTGTGAACGCGATCGCTCCCGGCATGGTCAACACCGAAGCCGGCTCGATCGCATCACCACCCGAGCTCAAGGAGATGGTCAAGCACGCCATCCCCTTCCCGTTCGGTGAGCCCGAGGAACTGATCCCCGGCCTGCTGTATCTCGTGTCGTCCGGTAGCGACTGGGTCACCGGCCACACCCTCAACATCGACGGTGGCTGGGTGGTCCGGGTCTGAGTTCCCTACACCACAACCCTTCTCACAGACAGGATCACTCATGAAGCACTACTTGCTCGTCGAGTCGTACCCGTCCCATCCCGAGCGGCTGGACGAGTTCAACAAGTGGTACGACGAGGTCCACATCCCCGAAGTGGTGGCCCTCGACGGATTTGTCGGTGCCACACGGCTGACCCCCGCCGACGCGGACGGTGGCCCGTCGGTCACCCTCTACGAACTCGAGGGCGACCCCAACGCGGCCAAGGCAAACGTTCACGCGGCGGCGGCGGCAAAACAGCTGAACATGTCGGATTCGCTCAGCTACGGCCCGATCCCGAAGATGCGGATCATGGAAGTGAAGTCGGAGTACTCCAAGCCTCGCTCGTGAAGCGGGAGGACGAACCTCGTGGAGCCGCTGCCTGAATCGGCAGCGGCCCTACGAGCCTTCCGGGTACAGAGCAGTTTCCAGGGCAGCGCACTGTTCGGCAAAGAACCCGCGTGCGACACCCGTGCGCGAGGCCACCGAATCGAAGCCGTGGAACGCTCCGTCGACGATGTGGAGATCGCACCGGACACCCGACGCCCGCAACAGCTCCCCGTAGGCACGGCACTCGTCGAAGAACAGGTCCTGGGTGCCCACGCCGATCCAGGCAGCAGGCAGGCCGAACAGGTCGGATCGTCTTGCCGGCACCGCGGTCTCGGGGTCGGCTCCACCGAGATAGCTCTCCCAGCCGAATCTGTTCGTGTATCCGTCCCACATGCGTGTCTGCGCCGGTCCTGTCGCAGTGCGGTCGTCCAGCATCGGATACACGAGAAGCTGGAAGACCGGCGCCGGAATTCCCCTGTCACGGACGAGAAGTGACAGTGCCGCAGCGAGCCCTGCTCCCGCACTCGCACCTGCGACCGCGATGCGCGCAGGGTCCACATCCGGCCGGTGCCGTAGCCACTCGTAGGCGCGCAGACAGTCCTCGAGCGGCGTCGGATAGGGATGTTCGGGCGCGAGTCGATAATCCACCGAGGCGACGGCGATACCGAGGCGCTCGGCGAACCGCCGGCACAGCGCGTCGTCCTGCGCAGCCCGGCCGAAGACATAACCACCACCGTGGATCCACAGCAGAGCGGCCCCGCGTTCGGTGCCGCCCCGCGCCGACGGGCAGAACCAGCGGACGGACACACCCGGTTCGAAGACGTACACGTCCGGGCCGGTGCCCCGGATCGCGCGGGTGAACAGACGCATCACCGGCAGCGATCGCGGAGTCACCGCTCTACGTGGAGCGAGCAGCGCTGCCACCCGCAGATCGGGATGAAATCTCGAGAGCGAGCGCAACCTTCCGATCACACGACCTCTCCGCTCACGCCTTTCCCGCCGTCATCCTCGCGATATTGGCACGGAAATCGTCGCTCTGGAAGGTCATCTCCTCGGCGCTCATCGCGTAGTCGAGGCTCGCGAGCACCGCCCGTTCGAGGTGGATATTCAGCAGCCGCTTGGTGGCCTCCACCGCCTTCTGCGGTTGCTCCACGAGACGCTTGGCGCACACGAGTGCCTCGGCGAGCGGATCTGCGACGACACGGTTCGCCAGGCCGAGTTCGCAGGCCCGCTCGGCGGGGATCCGTTCGCCGAAGAAGGCGAACTCCTTCGCGTGCAACAGGCTGATCTGCAGCGGCCAGGTCAGCGGACCGCCGTCGGCCGCGACCAACCCCACCTGCACGTGGGGATCGGCGAGGTAGGTGCCCTCACCCATGTAGACCACATCGCTGAGCGCCACCAGGCTGCATCCGAGTCCCACCGCCGGGCCGTTGACCGCCGCGACCACCGGGACCCGGCAGCGTGCCATGCCGAGAACGATCTCGCGTCCGTCCGCAATCGTCTTCGCGCGCAGTTCGGCGTCCTGCGCCAGTTCTGCCAGGTAGTCGAGATCGCCCCCGGCGGAGAACGCCTTCCCCGCACCGGTGATCACTGCGGCGCGGGCCTCACGGTCGGCGGCCAGTCGCGGCCACAACCGGGCCAGTCCCTCGTGCAGCGGATCGTTGACCGCGTTGTACTTGGCGGGCCGGTTCAGCGTGATGATCCGCAGCGACCCCTCGGCGCGGACCTCGATCTCCTCGGGCATGTCGTACATGTCAGACTCCCAATCCGAGAATGCGTGAGGCGATGATGTTCTTCTGGATCTGCGAGGTACCGCCCATGACGGATTGCGCGCGGCTGTACATATAGGAGCCGAGCAGTTCCTCGTCACGGCTGCCGGCGACCGCCAGAGCCGCGTGCCCGACCGATTGGTCGACCCAGGTCATGAGCAGCTTGTCGAGCGAGCCTTCCGAACCGTGCGACACCCCGTCGAGTTGTTCGGACAGCCGTCTGCGCACGTGAAGCCGCAGCATTTCCGATTGCACTGCAGCCCAGGCCAGATCCTGCGGGGGCGGACCGTCGACGCGGGCGGCGAGTTGGCGGACGAGTTTGCCGTAACGCGCGGCGAATCCGAGAGTGGACGGCTCACGTTCGTGGCCGACGACGGTCATCGCGACCCGCCAGCCCTCACCCGGTGCACCGACCATGCGACTCGCAGGTACACGCGCACCGTCGAACAGCACCTGGCCGAATTCCTTCGTGACCCCACTGATCATCTTCAGTGGCCGCTGTTCGATGCCGTCCTGGTGCATCGAGACGATGAACGCCGAGATACCGCGGTGGCGCGGAGCATCCGGGTCCGTGCGGGCGAGCAGCAGGCACCAGTCGGCGACGTCGGAGTAACTCGTCCACACCTTGTGGCCGTGGATCACGTACTCGTCGCCCTCACGGGTCGCGGTGGTGGTGAGCGACGCGAGGTCGGAACCGGCACCGGGCTCACTGAATCCTTGGCACCACCGTTCGGACCCGTCGATCATGCCGGGCAGGAACCGCTCGCACAGTTCGTCGCTCGCGTGGTGTCCGAGGCCGACGACGAGATAGCCGAGACTCGGCCGGGGCGGGCACCCCGCGATCGCGAGTTCCTCGTCGAGGATCACGTCGTAGACGGGCGGAAGGTCCTGTCCGCCGTACTTCTTCGGCCACGACAATCCGAAGAATCCTGCGCTGTAGAGCGCCTGATGCCATTCCCCCTGCCGCGCCCAGTACTCGTCGCCCGAGGTGGGGAACTTCCCGGCCTGATCGGCGAGCCAGGTCCGCAGCCGAGTGCGGAATGCGGCTTCTTCCGGCGAGTCACGAAAGTCCAAGGTCGATCTCCTCCAGGCTCACGGGGAACAGTTCGGTGGACGTCAATGCCCGCCGCAGGTACACGTGCTCGATGCACTCCCAGGTATTGCCGATCCCGCCGTGCACCTGAACGGCGGTCTCGCAGACGGTGCGCGCAGCGCGCGCGGTGTAGATCTTGGCGATGCGCGCAGCACGGATCGCTTCTTCGGGCGTCAGTTCGTCCACGGCCCAGGCCGCGTGCCGGAGCACACTGACAGACCCCTCGATGAGCGCCTCGCTCTCGGCGAGCATGTGGGCGACCGCTTGATACGACCCGATCGAGTTACCGTACTGCTCACGGATTTTCGCGTAATCTACCGCTACGGCCTGAGCTCCCCTAGACACGCCGACGAGATCGGCGCAGGTGACGACGATGCCGAGTGCGTGGGCGCGCTCGGCATCGTCGGCGGCGAGTTCCCCGAGCGTCTCGTCGGGTTCGGCAAGGGTCGCGAAGGAGCGGGTCAGATCCGCGCCCGGTGCAGGGTCTCCGACACCGGCCGACAGCACCGTCCGTTCCCGGAGCACGAGGGCGCGGTTCAGTCCGTGTGCGTCGAAGGCGTCACCACCGACCGCGAGGGCGTGCGTCGGCTGATCGTCGGAGAAGTGCCGGTGCAAGTCGTCGGCGAGCACTGGGCCGAAGAACGGAACGTCGACGAGACCACGTCCGAATTCCTCCGCGACGATGGCTACTTCGACACCCGAGGCCCCGTCGGAGCGTAGCGAGCGCCAGCCTGTCGCGGCGACGGTCTTCTCCAGTCGCGCCCGGCGGGCCGCATCGTCCAGATCCGCGACCGAGCGCGCACCCAGGTCGTCGGCCAGTTTGGCGGCGGCGTCGCGCAACTGCTGTTGTTCATTGGTCAGACGTACGTCCATGGCGCTCCTCGAGTTGTCGGCGCAAGACCTTGCCGGACGGCAGGCGGGGAATATCGGGCACGAAGATCACTCGTCCCGGTCGCTTGTACGACGCGAGTCGTTCGGCCACATAGGCGGATATGTCGTCGGGATCGAGCGTCGCGGCGGTGGTGATCGCCGCCACCACCGTCTCGCCTGCGTGGTCCTTCGTTCCGAAGACGGCACAGTCGGCGACATCCGGATGACCGTGCAGCACGGCTTCGACCTCGGCAGGGGCGACCTGGAATCCGTTGACCTTGATCATGTCCTTGGCCCGGTCGGTGATCCGCAGCCAGCCGTCGGAGTCGATCGATCCGACGTCGCCGGTGCGGTACCAGCCGTCGGCGAATGCCGCGGCGGTGGCGTCGTCAGGGAGGTAGCCGGCCATGGCCGATGCCGAACGCACCTGGATCTCACCGGTCTCTCCGACCGGAACCTCACGGCCGGTACGGAGGTCGACGATCCGCAGTTCGACACCCGGGACGGCCCGGCCGACGCTGTCGAGGCGAGCACCGTCGACCGGATTGCAGGCGATGACGGGCACTTCGCTCGCCCCGTAGGCGGGCATCCACTGCACCCCCGTGCGCCGGGTGACAACCTCCGCGACACTCGCGGTGACGGGCGTAGCGCCCCACATGATGTACCGCAACGACGACAGGTCGAACGACTCGAGATCGGGATGAGAGGCGATCGCGAGTGCGATCGGCGCGACGGCCATCTCGACGGTGATCCGGTCGCGTTCGATGCACCGCAGCATCTCGTCGAGGTCGAACCGGCGGTGCAATCGCATCCATCCGCCGGCCTCGAGCACCGTGGCGATGTTGAGCAATCCGAGGATGTGCGAGGGCGGAGTGACGATCTGCAGCCGGTCGTCGGCGGACAGATCGAGCGACCTGCGCCAGTGCGCGACCGCTGCGGCGAACGACGCATGCGTGTGACGGACGGCCTTGGGCAGGCCTGTCGTGCCGGAACTGAAGACCAGCAGTGCATCGGCGCCGGGATCGACGGACGGTGCGTCGAGAGGGCCGCGGTAGGGCCGGATCGGGTCGTCGAGATCGAGCATGGGCATCGCGGCAGCGAGGACGGGATTGTCTCCGACGGCGAAGGCCGGTTCGGTGAGCCTCAGGGCATGGTCGATCTCGGCGCGCTTCCACGCCGGGCTCAGCAGGACCACGACCGCACCGAGTTTCGTGATGGCCCGGTAAGCCGTCACGAATTCCGGCCGATTGGACGACATGAGTGCCACGCGGTCGCCGGGCCGGACCCCGCGTTCACGCAACCTGACGGCGAGCCCGCAGGTGAGCGCCTCGAGTTCCGCGAGGGTGTACTCGCGGTCTTCGAAGGCCAGCACGGCGGGTTCGGTCATGGTGCTCTCTCGCGTCGCAGCAATATCGGTCGAGAGGTTGCTCTCCTGAATGAGAATAGTACTCTCGCTTATGCAGAACATTGATACCAGGAGGAGACGGTCCATGGCGAGACCACCTTTGTTTCAACGCGCGACCGTGACCCGGATCGTGAAGGAAACCGACGACGCCCGCACTTATGTGCTCGCGCCTCACGACGGGCCGTTCACCTACAAGTCCGGGCAGTTCTGCACTTTCCGAGTGAACGTCGACGGCACCGAGCTGTACCGCTCCTACTCGATGTCGAGCGCCCCCGAGACCGACACCGAACTGATGACCACGGTCAAGCGGGTGACCGGTGGAGCGGTCTCGAACTGGCTGCACGACAACATCGCCGAGGGCGACGAAGTCGAGATCACGCGACCCGCCGGCACCTTCCTCCTCCGGGACGCGGTCGGCCCGGTACTCGGCTTCGCCGGCGGCAGCGGTATCACTCCGATCCTGTCACTCGCCAAGAGCGCACTGGCGACGACCGACCGTGCTGTGCGGCTGCTCGTCGCCGATCGCAACCGTGCGTCTGCGATCTTCACCGGTCTCACCGACGAACTCGTCACCCGGTACGCAGGCCGCCTCGAGGTCGTACGGCATTTCGACGACGAGAGCGGACTGCTCACCCCCGACGCGGTACGCGAATTCGTGGGCTCCGACGGCAGCGCCGACAGCTACCTTTGCGGACCGGAGGCCTTCATGGACATGGTCGAATCCGCCCTCCCCGGTCCCGGCAACGTCTACAGCGAACGCTTCGGCAGCGCGGCAGAACCCATCAAGCCGGAAGACGCACAGCAAGCTCCGCCCGCGACGAGCGGTGAGGTGAAGGGCACCGTGTCGATCCGTCTGGGCAACCAGAGGGTCTCGGTTCCCCGGCACGCCGGGGAGACGCTGCTCGAAAGTGCACGTCGCGCGGGGCTGGCGCCTCCGTTCTCGTGCGAGGCCGGCAACTGCGCGACCTGCATCGCAAAGATCACCCACGGCAGCGCGACGATGCGCGTGAACGACGCACTGACCGAAGACGAGATCGCCGACGGATACATCCTCACCTGCCAGGGCGTACCCGACAGCGAGGACATCAAGGTCCGTTACGAATAGGAAGAACGGACGTCAGTCGGTGTACGCCCGAACGGCCGCCATGGCCAGCCTGCGGCCTACCGGAATCGGCGATTCCGGGTGGCCGCGCAGGAAGGCTGCGAGAGTTCCGTCGTAGGCGGTGAGTACATCGTCGGCAAGATCCTGCGCTTTCGCTCCGGCCAACGGTTCGGAGAAGCGCAGGAGCCGGTCGGCGAGAAGGTCGCTGTCGGCTGCCAGCACCTCTGCGATCTCGCCGGTGGCCTCGGGGAACTCCGTGGCGGTCGCCAGGAAGGCACACCACCGGGCAGGCGAATCGGTGCCACCGCGGTAGGAATCCAGAGCGTCGAAGATCGCCAGCAAGCGTTCCGTGTCGTCGCCGGCCTCGACGATGTGCCGGTCCCATACCGCGCGCCAGTCCGCGAGCCGGATCCGGAGCGCCTCGGCAACCAGCGCCTCCTTGCTGCCGAAATGCGTGTACAGGGAGGCTGCGGAGGCTTCGGCGCGACGCAGCAGCTCGTCCACGGGCGTCGCGCGGATACCCCGGTCGAAGAGCAGCCCCTCGGCCGCCCGGAGCAGACGCTCGCGAGCCGGGGGGCGACGAAGCGTGGACATGCGCTCACTGTAACGCGCGTTCTGCCAGAACGACCGTTTCAGCGTAGAGTAACGTCCGTTCTGCACTTCGGCCTCTCGGGGGACGCGATGCACACTCTGGTCATCGGCGGCACCGCCTTGATCGCGGCGGCCTACGGGCTGGCGCGTTTCGGTTACGGACTGTTCCTGCCCCACTTCACCGAGTCGTTCGCATTGGGGCCGACGGTTGCCGGTGCAGTGCAGGCCGGCAGCTTCCTCTCGTACTGCATCGCTGCCGTCCTCGCATCGAGGATCAGCGATCGCCCGCGCCTCGTCGTGGCATTCGCAGGAGCAACGGCTGCGCTCGGCTCTCTGGGCGTGGCAGCATCACCGCACCCGCTGGTCTTCGCGACGAGCGTGATCATCGCCGGGGCCGGCGCGGGTTTCGCCACTCCCGGCCTCGTGACCCTGATCGAACGCAACATCGTTCGCACGCGGCAGGAGAATGCGCAGACGATCGTCAATTCGGGAACCGGTGTGGGGCTCGTCGTCGCCGGCGGTCTGGTGTTCGCGACCGCCGGCCAGTGGCGTGCGGGGTGGGCGGCCATCGCGGTTCTCACGGCGGTGGCCACATCCATCACGCTCCGTGCCGACCGGGCATCCCACCGCCGGCGCACCCGCGATCACAAGGTACCCGTGCGTCTCGGGGAACTCTCACCACTTGCCCGCCCCCTCGTCGCCGCAGCACTGGCAGGCGCGTCGAGCGCCGCGGTCTGGACGTTCGGACGGTCCGTCATGACCGACGCCACCGACGGAGAGACCTACTCGGTTCTCGCGTGGATGACCTTGGGCGCCTTCGGTGTGCTGGGTGCAGCGGCGGGCAGGATCGTGCAGACCTGGAACTTGCGGGTCGCATGGGCGCTGACGACGGCAACCATGTCCGCCGCCACCGCTCTGCTGGGACTGATGCCCGGCTCACCGGTGCCCACCTACATCTCCGTCGCGCTGTTCGGCGCGAGTTACATCGCGATGAGCGGGGTGCTCATCGTGTGGGCAGTGCGTTCGCTCCCCGACCGCGCGGCCGAGGGCACAGTCGCCTTGTTCATCGCACTCGCGGTCGGGCAGACAGCCGGATCGCTCGCCTTCGGAGCACTGCTGAGCGCGACGTCCGCCGCGCCGACCTTCGTCGTGGCCGGCGCGGTCGGCGTCGCCGCCCTGGTGCCGGCCGCTTTCCACCCGCACAGCGACCGGCACGAGATCAGCGCGTCGCCACCGGCTCTTCGGTGTGCTCCCCCAGCGCAGGCGGCGGCCCGTACTCCGGCTCGTAGCCCTGCACCCGGATCGGACTTCCCACCAGGCGGAAATCCCCAGCGGTGACGATCATCTCGGGCGTCGCATCGAGAGCGTCGGGGAGCGAGCGCACCGCGGCCGCGGGCACACCGAGCGGACGGAGACGGGCTTCCCAGCCGGCAGCCGTGTCGCGCGAAAGCGCCTCGGCGACCACGGCGAGCACGTCGTCGCGCCGCTGCGCTCGCTCGGCCATCGCCGTGAAGCCGTCGATGCCGGCCTCGCCGGCGAAGATCCGCCAGAATCCGTCGTGTGTGACGAACAGCGCCAGCGTCCCTTCGGCAGTCGGGAATAGCTGCGCCGGAACGTAGTACGAGTGGGCACCGTTCGGCATCCGTCGCGGTTCCGTACCCTCGTTGAGGTAGGCGGAGGCGCGATAGTTCAACTGCGACAACATGACGTCTCGCAGCGATACGTCCACCTGACCACCACGCCCCGACACGATCTGCGCGAGCAGACCGAGTGCCGCGGTCATTCCGGTGGAATTGTCGGCCGCCGAATATCCCGGCAGTGTCGGTGGCCCGTCCGGATCACCGGTCAGGGCCGCCACACCGGTCACCGCCTGGATGACGTAGTCGAAGGCCGGATCGTCGCCACCGTCGAGCCCGTAACCCGTGACGGCGACGCAGACGATCTTCTCGTTCCACCTGCGCAGGGCGTCGTAGGTCAGACCGAACCTGCGGATCGCCGAAGGTTTGAGGTTGACGAGCAGTGCGTGCGAGTCGGCGGCCAGTTCGCCGAGTCGACGCATTCCCGCGTCGGTGGTCAAGTCGAGACAGACGCTGCGTTTGCCGCGGTTCAGGCTTGCGAAATACGCATCGCTCACCTGACGGGAGAGATCTCCGGTGGGCGGTTCGACCTTCGTCACCTCGGCCCCGAGATCGGCCAGGAGCATCGTCGCGTACGGGCCCGCGAGGATGTGGCCGACCTCGAGAATCCTGATCCCCGCGAGCGGACCTGCCGTCACCGCAGTTCCTTCACCAGTTCGGCGACGACCTCACGGGTGCGATACTTCGACGCGACCAGTTCGTCGCGGTTGTTGCCGATCGGCAGCAGTCGCATCGACAGGTCGGTCACTCCGGCCTCTTCGTAACGACGGAAACCGGCGAGAATCGCGTCCTCGTCGCCGACGATGGCCATGTCACCGATGTCCCTCGACTTACCGTGTTCGAGGAGCCTCTGATAGTTGGGCGAGAACTCCGCCTCGGCAAGAATGCGATTCGCGCGCTCGCGCGCGACGTCGACCTCCGACGGCGCGCACAGACAGACCGGTACGCCCGCGACGATCCGCGGCTGCGGCCTTCCCGCCTCCTCGGCGGCCTTCGTGATGCGCGGGGCGATGTGCTCGGCGATCGCGCGTTCGTCGGCCATCCACAGCACAGTGCCGTCAGCGAGCTCACCGGCGATCTTGAGCATGACGGGACCGAGCGCCGCGACCAGCACCGGCATGGGCGCGACCGGCGCGATGTCGAGAGGGTTGTGGACGGTGAAGGTGTCGTTCTCGACGTCGATCGAACCCGGCAGGTCGCGCGCGGCGGCCAGCACCTCGAGATAGTCGCGCGTGTACTTCGCAGGCTTCTCGTAGGGCAGCCCGAGCATGTCCTGCACGATCCAGTGGTGCGACGGGCCGACGCCGAGGGCGAGGCGTCCACCGAGCGCCGCATGCGTCGAAAGCGACTGCCGCATGAGGTGCACCGGGTGCTGTGCCTGCAGCGGCACCACAGCGGTACCGATCTCGATACGCGACGTTCGCGTCCCCATCAGCGCGACGGCCGTCAACGCGTCGAAGTCGGTGGGGATCTGCGGCACCCACACCGTGTCGAGGTCGGCCGACTCCGCCCACTCGACGTCCTTCAGCATGCGGTCGACCTTGCGGTTGGTGTCGCCCTGTTCCGGGCCGACCATCACTCCGATACGCACGATTCCTCCAGTTCCCGAACTCGATGATGTGGGTGTGTACCGGGCTCAGGACGCCTCGGACGCCCCGGTGAGCTTGCCGATCTCGGTGACGAGCACGTCCAGCGGTGTGCTCGTGGGGAACACCGCGGCGGCACCCGCATCGAGAAGTTTCGGCACGTCGCCTTGCGGAATCGTTCCGCCGACCACGACATCGATGTCGCCGGCGTCCGCCGCACGAAGACCTTCGACAACCTTCGTGGTGAGGGCGACGTGGGCACCCGACAATATGCTCAGGCCGACCACTGCGACGTCCTCCTGCACAGCGATCGAGACGATGTCCTCGACCTTCTGGCGGATGCCGGTGTAGACGACCTCGAAACCGGCGTCGCGCAGAGCACGCGCGACGATCTTGGCGCCGCGGTCGTGTCCGTCGAGGCCGGGCTTGGCGACGAGAATGCGGGCGCTCATCAGAACACCACCGGCTGCTGGAACTCGCCCCACACGTTCTTCAGCGCGGAGACCATCTCTCCGACGGTGCAATACGCATTGGCGCAATCGATCAGGGCATGCATGAGGTTGTCGGTTCCTTCCGCTGCGCGGGACAGGGCCGCGAGTGTGTTGCGCACCGCGACGGGGTCGCGTTCGGCCTTGACCTTCGCGAGTCGCTTCAACTGCATCTCACGACCTTCGGCATCGAGCTCGTAGGTCGAGATCTCGGGTTGCGGTTCGTCGGAGACGAACTTGTTCACACCGACCACCGGACGATCGCCGTTCTCGATCTCCTGGTGGATCTTGTAGGCCTCGTCGGCGATCAACCCCTGCAGGTAGCCGTCCTCGATCGCGCGGACCATGCCACCGTGCTCCTCGAGATCGGACATGATCTCGACGATGCGTTCTTCCGTCGCGTCGGTGAGAGCTTCGACGAAATACGAACCGCCGAGGGGGTCGGCAACTCTGGTCACGCCGGTCTCGTAGGCGAGGATCTGCTGCGTGCGCAGTGCGAGAGTCGCCGATTCCTCACTGGGCAGGGCGAACGGCTCGTCCCATGCCGCGGTGAACATCGACTGCACGCCGCCGAGAACCGACGCCATGGCCTCGTAGGCGACACGCACGAGGTTGTTCTGTGCCTGCGGTGCATACAGGGACGCGCCACCGGCGACACAGCCGAAGCGGAACATCGACGCCTTGTCGGTGGTCGCCCCGTAGCGCTCGCGCACGATCGTCGCCCACCGGCGGCGTCCGGCACGATATTTGGCGATCTCCTCGAAGAAGTCGCCGTGCGTGTAGAAGAAGAACGAGATCTGCGGGGCGAACTGGTCGATGGTCATCCGCCCACGTTCGACGACGGTGTCGCAGTAGGTGACACCGTCGGCGAGGGTGAATGCCATCTCTTGCACCGCGTTCGCGCCGGCATCGCGGAAATGGGCTCCGGCCACCGAGATCGCGTTGAAGCGCGGCACTTCCGCGGCGCAGAACTCGATGGTGTCGGCGATGAGGCGGAGTGACGGTTCCGGCGGCCAGATCCAGGTACCGCGCGATGCGTATTCCTTGAGGATGTCGTTCTGGATGGTGCCCGTCAGCTTCTCGCGCGGCACCCCCTTCTTCTCCGCGGCGGCGACGTAGAAGGCGAGCAGGATCGCGGCGGTGCCGTTGATGGTGAAGCTCGTGCTGATCTTGTCGAGCGGGATGCCGTCGAACAGCACCTCGGCATCGGCGAGCGTGTCGACGGCGACGCCGACCCGGCCGACCTCCTCACCGACCTCGGGGTCGTCCGAGTCGTAGCCGCACTGGGTCGGCAGATCCAGCGCGACGGACAGACCGGTGCCTCCCTGCTCGAGCAGGTAGCGGTAACGGCGGTTGGACTCCTCCGCAGTACCGAACCCGGAGTACTGGCGGAACGTCCACAACCGGCCCCTGTAGCCGTTGGGGAAGTTCCCGCGCGTGAAGGGAAAGCTCCCCGGCGCCGGTGGTTCGGTAGCACGGTCGCCCGGCCCGTAGACAGGCTCGAGCGGGATACCCGACGAGGTTTCTGCGAAGTCGTTCACGGCGGATACATTACTTGCAGAAAAAGAGAATGCCAATATCATTGCGGAGAACAGAGCTGGATAACCAAAGCCGACCAGGGAGAACGATGTCGAGCCAGAATGCCCTCAGCGACCGCACCATGGTCATCTCCGGCGCCAGCCGCGGTATCGGACTGGCCATCGCCGTCGCCGCGGCGCGTCACGGCGCGAACGTGGTGCTTCTGGCCAAGACCGCCGAGCCCCACCCCAAACTGAAGGGAACCGTGCACACCGCAGTCGCCGACATCGAAGCCGCCGGCGGCAAGGCTGTCGCGGTGGTGGGCGACGTCCGCAAGGAGGACGACGTCCAGCGGGCCGTCGACACCGCCGTGGAGCACTTCGGCGGCGTGGACATCTGCGTCAACAACGCGAGCGCGATTGCGACCGAGCCGACCGAATCGTTGTCGGTCAAGAAGTACGACCTCATGCAGGAGATCAACTGCCGCGGCACGTTCCTGCTGTCGAAGGCGGCCCTCCCCCATCTGCGCGAGTCACCCAACCCGCACATCCTCACGATCGCGCCGCCGATCAACATGAACCCGTACTGGCTCGGAGTACATCCTTCGTACACGCTCTCCAAGTACGGAATGTCGCTGCTGACTCTGGGATTCGCGGCAGAACACGCCGATGCCGGCATCGCCGCGAACTGCCTGTGGCCCGAGACGTACATCGCGACCTCCGCCGTGGCCAACACCCCCGACGGCGAAGCGCTGCTCGCAGCCTCACGCAGCCCCGAAATCATGGCCGACGCTGCGGTCGAGATCCTCTCGCGACCGGCGAAGGAGACCACCGGCCGTTGCTTCGTCGACGCCGACGTCCTGGCCGAAGCCGGAGTGACGGACCTGTCCCGTTACGGCGGCGGCGACAATCCGCGCTGGGACTTCTTCCTCGACAAGGACTGACGTTCAACGTCGACGGACGCGGACGGCGGTGCCGGCACACAGCACGACGACGGCACCGCCCGCCACCACCGCCCGGGTCAACGGCTCCCCCAACAGCCAGGCCGCCCAGCCGACGGTCATGACCGGCTGGGTCAGTTGCACCTGCCCGACCCGCGCCATCGGCCCGATCGCCAGACCTCGGTACCACGCGAAGAACCCGAGGAACATGCTGACGATCCCGAGATAGGCGAACGACGCCCAGTGCGTCATCCCACCCTGCGGCAGTCCGTCGGCGAGCGAGAGCAGGGTCAGCGCCACCATCAACGGCGACCCCATCACCAGTGCCCACGAAATCGTCTGCCACGCACCGATCTCCCGCGCCAGCAGTCCGCCTTCGGCATAGCCGACGGCTGCGGCGGCCACCGCACCGAGCAACAGCAGATCGGCTCGGCCGAATCCTTCGGAACCTCCACCGCGCAGGCCGGCGAAGGCCATGACGGCGACCGTCCCCGCACCCGCGGCGACCCAGAACGGGGCGGGGGGTCGTTCGTGGGCCCGCAGCACCGCGACCACGGCGGTAGCGGCGGGAAGGATCGCGATGACGATCGCACTGTGGTTCGCCGGTGCCGTGGTCAGGGCGTACGAGGTGAGCATCGGAAATCCGATCACCACCCCACCCGTGACGACGGCGATTCTGCGCCACTGATGCTTGTTCGGGAGTCGTTGTCCCGTGAGCGCGAGTGCCAGAGCGGCGAGGGCCGCCGCAACGACCGCGCGACCGGCGGCGACGAACAACGGTGACATCGCTCCGTTCTCGACGGCGATGCGGGTGAGCGGGACGGTCAGGGAGAAAGCTGCGACGCCGAGCAGACCCCAGGCGAGTCCGCGAGGATCGGGCGATAGCACTGGCCGGTCGGAATCGATAGCGCTACTCTGTACTTTCATGTCGAACAGTAGCAGTTCCCAGCTGGTCGCGGAACTGACACGGTGGATCGCCTCCGCCGCACCCGGCGCCCGACTACCCTCGACGAGGTCGCTCGTCGCGCAGTACGGCGTCAGCCCCGTCACGGTGCAGAAGGCACTCAGGACACTCCAGACCCGGGGGCTCGTGGAGAGCCGCACCGGAGTCGGCACCTTCGTCCGGCAGATCCGCACGTCGAACACGATCGACCACAGCTGGCAGACGGAAGCGCTCGGAACGGCACCACCGCTCCCCCGCGCCTCCGCAGCCCTGCGCACCGTGCCCAACGACGTGATCACGCTCCACTCCGGCTACCCCGACCGCACACTGCTTCCTGAGCGCCTTGTCCGCGGAGCGTATTCACGCGCGTCCCGCAGCGATGCCGCCGTCGGACGGACACCGGCGGCGGGCCTTCCCGAACTGCAGGCGTGGTTCGCCGCGGAACTGGCGGCAGCGACGAATGCGCGCACCGCCCCACCGTCCTCAGGCGACGTGATCGTCACCCCCGGCAGTCAGAGCGGACTCGGTTCGATCTTCCGGGCGCTCGTCGGTGCCGGCAATCCCGTCGTCGTGGAGTCTCCGACCTACTGGGGTGCGATCCTCGCGGCCACGAAGGCGGGGGTACAGCTCGTGCCGGTCTCCAGCGGACCGAACGGTCCCGATCCCGACGAACTGGCGCGTGCCTTCGACCGGACCCGGGCGCGTGCCTTCTACGCACAACCGAATTTCGCGAATCCCACCGGGGGGCAATGGTCGTCGTCGACCGGAGAGCGGGTCCTCGACGTCGTGCGCGATGCGGGAGCGTTCGTCATCGAGGACGACTGGGCCCACGACTTCGGGATCTCGACCCCGTCGGTTCCGCTGTTCGCGCGCGACGACTCCGGCCACGTCGTCTACGTCCGCTCGCTGACCAAGAGCGTTGCGCCGTCGGTGCGGGTCGCGGCGATCGTCGCGCGAGGACCCGCTCGCGAACGCATCCTCGCCGACGTGCAGGCCGAATCTGTCTACGTGAGCGGCGTTCTCCAGACGGTCGCGCTCGACGTCGTCACCCAGCCGGCATGGCACACCCATCTCCGTGCCGTTCGTCGCGAGCTCGAATCGCGCCGCAACCTCCTCGCGAGCGAACTTCGTGAGTACGCGCCGGATGTGGAGGTCGAGGGACTGCCGCCCGGTGGGCTCAACCTGTGGGGCAGACTCCCGGACAACTGCGATGCCGAGGTCGTCGCGCGCGACTGCGAGGCTGCCGGGGTGCTCGTCGCGGCGGGCGACGATTGGTTCCCTGCGGAGCCCACCGGCCAGTATCTCCGGCTCAACTTCGCCGGACCGAATCCCGCGGCCTTCCGGGAGGCCGCCCGGATCATCGGGCGAGTCGTCTCCGGCGGGTGAGGACGGTCGGGCGTCACCGGCTCGTGCGGCGCCGGCGAGCCCTTCTCACCCGAGTGCGTTCGTCCTCCGTGAGCCCGCCCCAGATCCCGTAGCGTTCACCGGAATCGAGGGCGTACTGCAGGCACTTCTCCCGCACCGGACAACGAGCGCAGACCTTCTTGGCCGAGGCCATCCGGTTCTCCCTCGCGTCGCCCCGCTCGTTGTCCGGGTGGAAGAACAACGAGCCGTCCGCGTCACGGCAAGCCGCGTCGATCTGCCAGTCCCATTCCTCGGCAACAGGAGGCGGCAGATAGAGCAACTTCAGCGCGGGCATCTCCTACTTCCCTCCGGCGCGCATAGCGCGGTAGATGTCGATGAGGTTGTCGGTGGAGGCATCGCCGGTGTCGGGGGTGTCGTCGCCGGTGAGCACGGCCTGCAGGGCGGTGGCCTGAGCCTTGCCGAGTTCGACGCCCCACT